>CAYMOF010000006.1:0-59974 GCA_964392095.1 uncultured Candidatus Saccharibacteria bacterium
GGTGAAGGGTACACTGAGGAAATTTTAGCATATAAATATTAATTGTGCGCATGGGGGAAATTTTGCCTAATTAAGGCTTTATATTGCGTCTTGTGGATAAGTTGTCAAAATTTGTTAACTTTTTATGACGACTTTTCCGTTGATGAGGGGTGTTTTTTGGGGTAGTGTTTTAGTCTCATTTGTAAGAAGTGAGGGCTAGTCTTGAGTGGTCTAGTAAAAAATAAGGTGTTCTTTCCAAAGGAGAGACGGGATGAAAATTACGGTTGTTGTTGGAGACATTGGAGCTGCTAAAGAGTTAGTGCCGGTTGTTGAAGTATTGAGGAAAAAGGGACATCAGGTCGCCTGGATTGTTGACAGGCTGGAGAAAGCCAGAGCTATTCTGAATGATGTCTGTGTTCCGGTAACTGATTGCGTTCCAGAGCATGCTGATAAGTTCGACATCATAGCCGTGGGCACATCGGCAACGGCGGTGCAAGCTCAAATTGAATGGACGCGCGCCGGTCATAATAAAGGAGTTATGGTTGCCTGGTATGAAGACTTGTGGGGTACGGGCGAAAGGTCTGTAACCAGAGAAGTCGATCCGGACTGTATGCTAGTTATTAACCAGGCGGCCGCAGAAATTGCCCGGCAAGTAAGACCCGGGCTGGATTGCAGGGTGGTCGGCAAGCCGACTTTTAAGATTTTGACCACTTATACAATCGAGCGTGTCGCCGAAATCCGAAATCATGCAAGGTCAGGGTTGGGGATGGCAGATAACAATGTTTTGATTGTATATTGGAGCGGAGGTGATTATGAACGGGCGAAGGTTCATCTTGACTGGTTTGTGAAATTGTTAGCAGGCTTAAAACTTTCCTCTGGTGCTCTCAAGATCGCCTTAAAAATACATCCCAAAATGATTCGCGGGGACGAATTGGGAGAAGAAGCAAGAGAGCTGATTCCGAATCTAAATTTAGCGGACAATGCTCATAAAGTGGGTCCAGTGGAGTTGAATTGCGCGGCTGATTTGGTGCTGAGCGAGTTTGACAACACCCAGACTTATACGGCCGCGGCTGTGGGTGCTTTGCCAATGATCGCCATGGTGCCTGATAATCTTGAAGAGAGGAGGCAGTGCGGCTTCCCTAAAGGCACTCCCCCGTTTATAAAACATGGGCTGGGAATTGGAGTTGAGAGCAGTGATGAAATTGCTTATCACATAAGAAGGGTGGTCGCCGGCCTAAACATAAAACGGAGGGCACAGGCGGCACGAGAATTTCTTGGACAGGCCATGGGGTCCGGAGCTGATGAGAGAATTGCGCAAGCAATTCTTGAATTGATCAGATAGCCAGTAGCCAGGTTTTTCCAGAGTCAAATTTATACCACTTTCTTTTAAATTTAAGCTTTTAAGGAAGTGGTTTTTTCTTTGACTAATTGTGAAGGCGGGAGTATACATGCAGGGATTAGTTCGTCGGCTCTTTTTACATGTTTGTTTAGGTTCGTCCAAGAAGGAGATGAGTCATGGGAAAGCAAGGGGAACAAAGATTAAATGTGAGTGAAGTGGATGATGTAACTGTGGTTCATTTTAGGGACCAGAGGATTTGGGAGGACTTAGTCGTTCAGGAAATAAGGCGGGAGTTGCTGGCTGTGGTAAACGATGACGGTGTAGAGAGGGTCTTGTTGAATTTGTCGAGTGTCTCGTTCGCTTCCAGTCCTTTTTTTCAAGCCCTTATTGATTTTGATAAAAAAGCCAAGAAAAAGGGAGTTATAGTGACTCTTTGTTCTATTCGGCCGGAGGTATATGAGGTTTTTGCGATCACTCGTCTGGACAAGCTATTTAATATCCGGAGAGACGAGTCAGATGGTCTGGGATCGTTTTGAGGGGCAAGTTGTAGTCACCTGGTGACTAAAGGGCGCGTTTATTATAAATGGATGTTCTCTTAAAGACCCCAGCGCGAGGGTCTTTTTTTGAGTAATAAGTAGTGGAGGGTTTTTTGTTGATTTTTTTAGGCATTTAGGTTATCTTTTGCCCATTATGAGCGTAATAAAAGAAACCACAAAAAAAGTTAAAAAAGCGGCTGTAGGTTCTGTGGAGAAGGCGGAGTTGCCTAAATTAATAGATATGTTGGAAGCGGGGGTGCATTTTGGACACGAAAGAAGTAAAAAAAACCCGGCCATGGATAAATACATTTTTATGATAAGAAACAGGATGACTATTATTGACTTAGAAAAGACGCAGGAGAAACTGGATGAGGCGGTAAAATTTTTGCAGGAAATAAGCAAAGACCCATCAGCTGAAATTGTGTTTGTGGGTACGAAGCGTCAAGCAAGGGACATTGTGAGAAAATACGCGGAAGCGGTTGATATGCCTTATGTGACTAAAAGATGGCTGGGCGGCACTTTGACCAACTTTATGACAGTTTTGAAAAGCATCGAGAAGCTGGAAGAGCTGTTAGGAATGTCGAAGGCTGATATAGATAAAATGACAAAGAAGGAAAAGGCGGTGCGTCAAAAGGAGATAGAAAGACTGGAAGAGGTTTTAGAGGGTATAAAAAACCTGAAGAAGTTGCCGAAGGCTTTGGTGGTGGTCGGCGCTTACGATGAGAAATTGGCGGTAAAAGAGGCTAAGAAGATTAATATTCCAGTTATTGGAATAACCGACACAAACGCCAACCCCTCTTTGGTTGATTATCCTGTTCCTGCTAACGATGACGCGATTCGTTCGATTGAGATGGTGGTGGGAGCGATGGCTAAAGCGATTGCTTCGGCCCGAGGCAAAAAGCTGATTTTAAAAAGCGAGGAAGACAAAGAGGAGAAAAAGGTGGAAGAAAAGAGCGAATAATTGCATGGTAAAATAAGCGGATGATATTTTTATAAGTAGATGTATATAATTAATATGACCTCAAGCGCTAAACAGATAAAAGAACTTAGAGACCGCACGGGGTGCGGCATCATGGATTGCAAGGATGCCTTAAAAGGATCGGCTGGTGGTCTTGAAAAGGCGGTTTTGTTGTTGAGGAAAAAAGGCAAGGCGCAAGCGGAGAAAAAGGCGAGCCGGGAAACAAAAGAAGGGGTAATTGCTTCTTATATGCATGGTAATAATAAAATTGGAGTAATGGTGAGCTTGTTATGCGAGACGGATTTTGTGGCTAGAAATGAGAGGTTTAAAGAGCTGGCTCATAATATTGCTTTGCATGTGGCGGCCATGGACCCTATGGCAGTGTCGCCGGAAGACGTGCCTGAAGAAACGGTGAATCAAGAAAAAGAAATTGCACATGAGCAGGCCGAGACAAGCGGCAAACCTGACGAGATAAAAGAAAAAATGGTGGAAGGCAAGTTAAAGAAATTTAAGGAGGAAAGGGCTTTGTTGACACAGGCTTACGTAAAAGATCAAAATAAAACAGTGGAAGACGTTATTAAAGAAGCGGTCGCGGAGTTGGGTGAGAATATTTCCGTGGGAAAATTTGTAAGGCTGGCAATTTAGCTAACCAAGTTAATCCGACCTATTAAAATCGTCTCGTAAAAAGCGAGGCGGGTTTTTATTTGGCTACAGTTTTGTCCGAACAAGGGACAAATTGCGGAATTCGGTGGGAAAACTGTTTATAAGTCTTTATGTTTTTCACTTGGCGAGCGGTTAAATGATTGATAGAATTTGTGCAGATGTATTAAAGAGATGCTATACGATATCCTTCCACCACTTGTTTTTTTGATATCACTAGGGGGAATAGTGGTGGTAGTGTCGCGCATAGTGTTGCGGGTAAAGAGAGCTCAAAATATCGATAAAATACATAATGATACGGTGGCTGTGGCCGGGTCACGAAGTGGGTTTGGTTTTAAAGGAAAAGAACTGGCTAATTTAGTCGGACCGACACAAAAAAGTGTTCATGTGATGAAAAATCGGATGGCCTTAGCAGGTTCAGCTATTGCATCCTTTTTGGTTTCTATTAAAAGGTTTTTGTTGAGTCTTAATATAAAAAATTTAAAAAAGAAGATTTTAATAGAAAGACGGGATAAGCAAGGGGTTAGAAATAAAAACAATAAGGAACAGAGTTATGTTAGGGAAGAAAATAACGTGGTGAGTCCCCCCTCATCGGTTGTCGGCAGATTGTCAGACAAATTTAAAGTGATGGAAATAAGGCCTGTGGCCAAGAGATTTGCTTCCAGGGCGAAAAAGGCGGGCGGAACTATAAACAAGCGAGCGAAAGATATAAAAGGAAAAGCGAATTCGAAAGCTTTTATGAAAGCAATAAGGACATCTGTTTCCAACAAGGAAGCTTTGGATGAGGGCGTAGCAGATGATTACAAAAAAATACCTGGTAAGTTACCAGGGGAATTTTTTGTGAACAAAGAAAGTTCGCAATTAGAAAAGAAGATACCAGACGTAACAGACGTTGATAGCGACAATGAAGAAAAAACAGTTAAGCCGCAAACTGGTAAAGATGACATTATCGATCGAAGAAAAGCTATAGAGATTACGTTGAAGGAGTCAACTGAAGAAAATGAAGAGAAAAAGAAAATAAGCGAAACTAAAACTCCGAAAACTAAACCACTGGCTAAGTTTTTCCATAAGGAAGAAAAACAGGAAACGTCAATAGAAAAGGCGAAGAAGGCGCTGAAAAAAGCTCGTTACTTTGACGTGGAAGACACGTTAATTCCTTTTATTGTCAAGCATCCGCGAGATGCAAGAGCTTACATGATATTGGGAAGAGCGGCTATGGGAAGAGAGGCTTGGGATGAAGCGGTGGAAGCTTTTGAACAAGTAGTGAGGATAAATCCGGAGACAAAAAATTGCTACGCGGAATTAGGATACGCGGTTTACAAGGCAGGCAAGATAACCAAAGCGATTGAGTTTTTGCAAAAAGCTCATAGTGCTGACCCGCAGAATATCAAGATTATCAGGCAGTTGTTAGAAATAGCGCAAAGAATGGATAATGTGCCAATGCAAAAAACTCTTAAGGAAGAGTTAGAGGCGGTTGAAAATTAGTAGTTGCGGGACAGGGAAATAACAGCGTTCAGACTAACAAGAAAAGCCAGGGCAACAGCGAAAATAAACAGAGTCGAGAAGCCGGTGGCGGCGGTAGGAGATACGTCTTGAGCGGCCAGGATTTTTCCGTGCTCATTATAACCCCCTACTGGTCCTGTTTCTTTGTTTTCTTGCTCTTTTGCGGATGTGGCCGCGGGCTGATTGTTTTCTTCTTCTGGAGTTTGATTATTTGTATTTTCTGCCACTACAAGAGGTTCTTGAGAGGGTTCATTTTCTAGGGCTTTTTCTTGTTCTTCCGGTTTTTCTTGTTCCTCCGCGGATGTTGCGTCTGCTTCGTTTAATTCCGCCGCTAGTTCAGCAGATTCAGGGGTTTCGGTAGCTTCGACAGCGGGCTGGGTGTCATTTGAGCGGCTAAAATAGTAAAAAGCTCCGCCGGATAAGAAGATAGCGACTATTAGAGCTGTTAAGACAATCGATCTTTGTTCAATCATGGTTGTTTTTATTTAAATCCTTGGGATTTTAAATGTTATATCGATACTTGAGTTTTTGTCAAATTCTTTTTGGTAGGTTAACCTCCCAACTTAAAAGTCCTTTGCGGTATATTTGTGATCAATTAACCCGTTGGCAGTCTCAAAAGTGCTGGACGAGTACAATGGGTTGAAAAAAAATTACTGGCGTGTTAGGTTATGATTCTAAAGATTTATATGAAGAAAAAAATACATCCCCAATATTTCGACAAGGCAGTAATTAAATGCTCGTGTGGAAACAGCGTTGAGACCGGCTCTACTCGCGAACAAATTGAGGTTGAGGTATGTTCGGCCTGTCACCCTTTTTATACCGGTAAACAGAAGCTGGTTGACGTGGCCGGCCGCATTGACAGGTTTAAGAAGCGCTTAGAAGGGGCTGATGTGCGGCAGGCGGCGTGGCGCAAAGTTGAAAACAAAAGGGACAAAAAGAGTGTTAAGAAAAAGACTGATTCAGGAGAGGTGAAAATTGGATAAGCTCGTATTATATTAAGTTACGGGTTAACAGGGGTTATTTCTGTTAAGATAAGTTAAGCTAGTTAGTTTTTATGAGCGCGGAAAATGAACAATTAAATATTGACTCTCTGGGCGCTAGAATAGAAGATATAAATCTTGAGATAGCTAATCCGGAGACGGCCCGTGATAATAAGCGCATGCGCGAGTTGGTTAATGAGCTTAATAATAAAAAAGAGCTTCTCGGCTTGATGAAAAAAAGGGGGAAGTGCGAACAGGAAATAAGGGGTTTAGATAGAATGAGTGGATCCCAAGAAGACGAAATGCGGTCTTTGGTAGATGAAGAAAAGTTGCGCTTAACAAAAGAATTAGAAAATATTAATTCTCAAATTGAAGAGTTTTTGATTGAACGCGATCCGCGCGACGAAAGAGATGTTATTTTGGAGATAAGGGCTGGTACCGGAGGGGAAGAATCGGCGCTTTTCGCGCAAGAATTGTTTAGGGCTTACAGCCGATACGCCGAGGAAAAAGGTTGGAAAGTACATACCGTCAGTAAGTCAATGAGCGAACAGGGGGGGGTTAAAGAAGTAATCGCGGAGATAAAAGGAGAAGGAGTTTTTGGCAAACTAAAGCATGAAAGGGGCGTACATAGAGTACAAAGGGTGCCGCAAACAGAAAAACAGGGCCGGGTGCACACTTCAACAGTAACGGTAGCTGTCCTGCCTCAAGCGGAAGAAACGGATATAGAAATAAAGCCAGAGGATTTACGGGTTGATACTTATAGAGCGGGAGGAGCCGGAGGACAGCACGTGAATAAGACAAGTTCGGCTGTGCGAATAACCCACTTGCCTACAGGTACGGTGGTAGCAGTCCAGGACGAGCGCAGTCAGTATAAGAATAAAGCTAAAGCTGTGAGTATTTTGAGGTCCCGCCTCTTAGACAGACAGGAAGAAGAAAAGCTGCAAAAGGAAGCCCAGGAAAGACGCCAACAGGTGGGAACCGGCGGAAGATCGGAGAAAATCCGTACTTATAATTTTCCTCAAGACAGGGTCACTGACCACCGTCTGAAGCAGTCCTGGAAGAATATTGCTTCCATAATGGAGGGCCAAATGGAAGCAATATTAGAGTCTTTAGCCGAATTGGAAAAGGAGCCTTTTAATGACAATAAAAGAGGCGCTTAAAGACGCCTGTAAACGTTTAATGGCTGTATCTGACGCGCCCAGCCTGGACGCAGAAGAGATATTGCTAGGGATTATTGGTGAACAAGAAGCAGGTAAGCTTTATACGTATAAAGACAGAGGGTTGAGCGAAGATCAGGTAATAAAGATGAATGAATTAGTGAGGAGAAGACAAAAGGGAGAGCCGCTGGCTTATATTAAAGGCGAGTGGGATTTTTACGGAAGATCTTTTTATGTGGATAGGCGGGTATTAGTCCCCCGCCCGACCACCGAAGATTTAATTGATAAAGCGTTAGAGGAAATTAATAAACTGCTTGCCAGAAAAAGAAAAATTGTGGTAGCGGATATCGGCACCGGTAGCGGATGCGTGGCCATTACCTTGTTACTAGAATTAGGAAGCAAGTCTCAAAGATTAGAATTGGTAGCCACAGATGTTTCGAGGCCAGCCTTGGAGATAGCGAAAAAAAACGCTGACAGGTACGGAGTAAGCAAGGTTATTGAATTTACAGAGGGAGATTTACTGGATCCATTGAAGGAACACAGGGCTGATTTGGTTGTCAGCAACCCTCCCTATGTTACCTCTAGAGAGATAGAAAGGGCTTACTTCTCCCCTACTGTCGAAACGACAGGATTAAAATATGAGCCGCGAATTTCTCTAGATGGAGGCAAAGATGGAAATAAGATAGTCAATAAGATAAAGAGGTCGGGTTTGCCTTTTGTTATGGAAATTCAAAACGGAGAGGTGATTCTTGGTAATTTGCTGGATTAAGATTGTCTCCTGATAAGATTGATGATTTTTATAACTTGAAGAAAAAAGAGCGAGAGACTCTCGCTCGAAAAAAGATCCAAGCAGGAAACACAACAAAGCGACTGGCGTAATGTTCAGCGGACAAAATTTTTTAGCGCCCGGGCGGTTTCGCTAATTCGATTCTTCTTAAGACCGCAATTGAACATGTTTCGCTGTAACGAGGATTGGCTCCACAACATACAGCACATCGGTTCACGCTATGTATTTTTGCTCCTTCTGGTATAGGCCACGTAGGAGAAATTCTCTCTGTTTCTACTTTTCCGTTTGTCGTGGCGACTTGCCTCCAAAAACAGTTTGCGCAAACAGTAATCTGAAGCTGGCCGTTTCCCATCATAATTTATCAGTCCTTTTTGTTTTAGAAGGAGGTGGTCCTTGATGGTTGGTAAAGAGCAAACCAAATTATCAGAATGTTAATTGATTTTGACAAATTGGTCAACTGCTCTATTTTGTAAGTAAAAAAGAAAGTGCCGACTAGCGCTTTCTAGGTATTTATTTTTGCTCGGCCGGGGGTGTAGATTCTGGTTTGCCGCCACTTTTTTCTTCTTCTTTGGTGTCCGTATCTGGGGACTCTTCTTCCTCCTCTTTATCTTTAACGCCTTCTACTGATTCAACTTCGTCTTTTACTTCTTCAGATAGCTCTGCTAATTCTTCTTCCGTTCTAGGAGGTTGAACAAGGGCCACCACGTCTTCTTCGTCCTGGAAAATGGTTACCGTGTCAGGAAGATTTAGGTCTTTAATGTGAATCGCTTTTTCGAAGTCGTTAAGAAAAGAGGTGTCCACTTCAATGTCGTGAATAAGGTCTTTCGGCAAAGCTTCAATTTCTATTTCATCAATGCTTCTTACCAAAACACCACCTAGGTCTTTTACGGCTTTGGACTCTCCGGTAAAAATCAGAGGAACATTTGTTCTAATGGGCTTATCCATTTTTACCTGATAGAAGTCTATGTGAAGAAGGTCTTCGGTAACGGGGTGAAACTGTGTTTCTCTAATCAGAACTATATGGTTATTTTCTTTTTCGGAATCTTTTGGATCTTTAAGCGAAAGATTTATTAATGAGGTGTAGCCGGCTTGTTCAAAAACATTACTAAACTCTTTATAACTAACTTTAATGGGTTGGCTTTTTGTTCCGTGCCCATAAAGGATAGCTGGAACATCTCCTTCCGCGCGGGTTTTGTTAGGCTTATCGACAATGGGAGTAGCTGAAATTTGAGCTCTTTTTACCATTTGTTTTTAACTAAATTAAGAATATAACAGATATAAATCTGTTATATAGTAAGGCATTTATTACCTTGCCCTATCTTAAATCAAACGGGAATGTTAGTCAACTGCTGGTTTTGTAAGACGTTTTACGGCCAAGTGTCGTTTCTTTTCCAGGAGTTCGTAAACAGAAAGGAGGTCATTACTAGTTATTTCTTTAGAAGATAAAAATTTCTTAGTGTCTTCCGGAGTCATATCAGTTACAAGCCCCAGGCTGACTACGCCGAGTCCGGACATAGCCACGATTGCCAAGATTGAGCTAGAACACTCCGAGCAAGTTATATAGACCATGGTGGCGTCTTTCTCTTCGCCTATTACCTGGGCGCCGTCAAGGTCATACTCGGCGCTACAGAAAGGACAACGGGTGACTAAATTCATGTTGTTGTCATGTATCATACTACTAGTATGATAGCGCAAAAAAAACTATATGTCAATCTACCCTTGGCTGTATATGTACAATTATTGTGTACACATTAAGCGAGGTATTCTAATTCAGGGGGCGGCTGTCTTAGCCATTTTCCATGAACATAAACAGATTGAACCAAACCAAGCAATATAAAAGAGCTAACCAGGCTTGAACCCCCATAACTGATAAAAGGCAGGGGTATTCCAGTCACAGGCAAAAGCCCCATGTTCATACCGGCGCTCACAAAGAAACTTATAAGAAAAAGAAAGAAGGTGCCAACCACCAGATATCTGCCAAAGATGTCGCGTGTCTGAAGAGCAATTTTTAAAGATCGCCAAAGCAGAGTTGAATAGAAAGAAATTACAAGCAAAAGACCAATGAAGCCCAGTTCTTCTCCCATGCTGGCAAAAATAAAATCCGTGTGTCTTTCCGGTAGAAATTGCAATTGTGATTGGGGGCCATGTCCTAGTCCCCTGCCTAGTAAGCCGCCTGATCCCAGGGCAACAATTGATTGGGTTATGTTGTAACCGGCCCCCTGCGGATCCTGGGCCGGGTTTATAAATATGGTTAGGCGAGTCTTTTGGTAATCGGCTAAAAACCATTGCCAAGCCACAAAGAAACAGACAAAACAGATGATTAAAACACCCAAGAGAAGTCTCCAGGGTATGCCGGCGAATATTATAAGGGACAACCAAAGCAAAAAGATGAGACTAGCTTCACCTAAATCAGGCTCAAAAAATATAATTCCCATAACCAGTCCCGAGAATAAGATACTTAATATAAATTTTTTAAGATTGCTGAAAGATGTTTTAGAAAACAGCCAGGCCAAGGTGATCACTAGGGCTATTTTTACAAATTCCGATGGCTGTATCTGAAAGCCGAGAAGTTCAATGCGAGAGGTGGTGCCTCTTATAAGACGACCGACGCTGGAAGCGATGATCAGACCAGTGACGGCCAGAATGTAAAATAAAAGGTGATAACGACGCAGGGTGTGGTAAGGAAAAAAACTGGCAAGCATGAAGGAGGTTAGTCCGACACATATATATATTGACTGTTTAATAAAGAGGGAAGGGAAAAGATCTGTGTCCGTCGATGTCAGGCCAAAAATCATGGCCAGCCCCATAATAGTTAACAAGGCGGCTGATATGGTAATCACCCAATCAAAATTCCGTAATTTTTCAAAAATACGCATTTATCAAGAGTATTATTGTACTTGTTTTGAGAGAAGGGTAAAAGATTATCGCAGGCGAGTCGGGTCTCCTTTAATGGGCATAAAATTGTCGGGATTGTATATATTAGTGGATAGAGAAATAATGACACGGTGAGTGGGGCGAGCGGGCTTAGGCCAAACAAGAGTGATTTCACGTTGTTCACCGACGGTAAATTCTCCAATATTGGTTTTGCTCACTCCTATAACTTTGCCATCTTGATCAAGGGCAACCCCCACAACATCAACGTGGCGATAGCCAAGACTGCCGCGATTAGTGATTATGGCTGTTTGTTTTTCTACTGTAGTATTGCCTAGATTGGCGGTGGTTCTGGATTTTAGAAAAGAATTAAAAGAAGGCAGGGAGATTGCCTCCGGTAGCGTGGAAAATTCCGGATTCTGTGGCGTTTCAACTTTTACCCTGGATAAAGAAGGCAGAAGAGGAACGTTTAAGCTCGCTATGTAATTGAGACTGCCGGGCAAGAGATAGGCTGGTTCGTTAATACGAAGAAGTTCCTGCTCTTCATCGTCCAGGAGAACGAAAGAAGCGGAATAATTGGGAATGCCCGCTCGAGGGTTAGGATTGCGAATGCGGGCAACTATATCCAGGTTGTCGGCATGGGTAATGGTTTCAACGCTTTCTATGGCCACGGAAACGGGGGGGGGCAGAGAGGGGGCGGTTTCAGGTGTTGTTAGGGAGACAATTTTCGGATAAAGATATATGCCTATAGGCAAAATTATTATGGTCAAAAACAAGAGAGCGTAAGCTGTTTTTTTTAGATGGCGACGCAATGATATCATATGTCAATAATAACATACATGAACATCACATTATGAAGGATTTTGAAATGAGGAGTTCGCGATAGCATAATATTGCGTTATAATAATTGGCCATGAGTATTGGTTAGCTTATTATTTTATTATGTCTGACTTTGCGCATCTGCACGTTCATAGCCACTATTCTTTACTGGATGGTTTGGGCAAAGTGCCGGCTATACTCAACAAGGCAAAAGAGTATGGCATGAAAAGTATCGCCTTGACTGATCACGGTGTAATGTATGGAATAAT
The DNA here is from genome assembly GCA_964392095.1 of uncultured Candidatus Saccharibacteria bacterium. Classification (GTDB taxonomy): domain Bacteria; phylum Patescibacteriota; class Andersenbacteria; order UBA10190; family UBA10190; genus CAYMOF01. The sequence goes on from CAYMOF010000006.1 coordinate 11,859, forward strand.
CGAGTTTGTAAGATTGGCAAAAGAGATGAATATTAAACCGATTATTGGTGTTGAGGCGTATTTGGCTCCTAACGGACATGAAAAGAAGAGAGGGAAAATTGATACCAATCCAAGGCATGTGACTCTGCTGGCTAAAGACAACACTGGTTATAATAATTTGGTCGAGTTGAACACTAAGGCGCATTTAAAAGGTTATTATTATAAGCCCAGAATTGATTATGGGTTATTAGAAGAATACAACGAGGGGTTGATTGTTCTTTCTGGTTGCATGAATGGAGATATTCCGAAAGCAATAATTAATAAGAAGCATGATGATGTAGAAAAGAGAATAAAATGGTATTTGGATGTGTTCGGCAGGGATCGTTTTTATTTGGAAGTGCAACATCACCCAAATATTAATGAGCAGGTAATCGTAAACGAGGGTCTTATTAAATTATCAAAGAAACACGATTTAAATTTAGTGGCTACGTCTGATACCCATTATGTAAATCCGGAAGACGCTGAAGCTCAAGACGTTTTGTTGTGCGTACAGACAGGAAAAATGGTCCAGGATAAGGGTAGGATGTGCATGTTGGGCGAAAATTTTTCCTTGAAGAGTCCGGAAGAAATGAAGGAAGCCTGGAGCAAGTATCCGGAAGCTGTTCAAAATACCCAGAAAATTGCCGAAATGTGTAATGTGGATATTGAATTTGGGGTTAATAGGCTGCCTCATTATCCCCTGCCCAAAGGGGTAACCCCTGACCAGGCTTTAAGCAAGCTGTGTGAGAGCAGATTGTCAGAAAAATATTCGACGGAAAAACAAGCAGAGGCAAAAGAGCGGCTTGACTATGAGCTGGGGGTAATTAGTAAAACTGGCTTCGCTTCTTATTTCATGATCGTGGCCGATTTTGTGAACGAGGCTAAAAAGCGAGGCATTCTGGTAGGGCCAGGTAGAGGAAGCGCGGCTGGTAGTATAGTCTCCTATTTAACGAACATAACAGGTCTTGATCCTTTGCGTTATAATTTGCTGTTCGAAAGGTTCTTAAATCCCGAAAGGGTTTCTATGCCGGATATAGATCTGGATTTTGCCGATGACAGGAGAGATGAAATTATAGATTACGTGCGTGAAAAATATGGCTGTGATCATGTGGCTCAAATTATTACGTTCGGAACAATGGCGGCACGAGCGGCCGTAAGGGATGCGGGGCGGGCCTTGGGTTTTCCTTATAACTTTTGCGATCAGGTGGCTAAAGCTATTCCGATGTTCACGAATTTTGAAGAAGCTCTGGAAGAAGCAACCGACTTGCGTCAAATGTATGAGGAAGATCCGCAAGTAAAACGCCTGGTGGACACAGCCAGAAAATTGGAGGGGGTGTGTCGTCATGCTTCCAAACACGCGGCCGGAGTGGTTATAACAGAAGAGCCGTTAACTGATCATGTCCCCTTGCAGTTAGCCGCGACAAGCGGTGCTCAGAGCAACGTGGTTATTACCCAGTATGCCATGAATGAAATCGAGTCTTTGGGTCTTTTAAAAATGGATTTCCTGGGACTGAAGAATTTAACGATTATTCAAGGCACTTTAAAAAGAATTAAGGAGGAGGAGATTGAAATAGATATTGAGAGCTTGCCGCTGGATGATCAGGACACATATAAGCTGTTAGCGGAAGGAAAAACAACGGGCGTTTTTCAGTTAGAATCTTCAGGAATGAAAAAGTGGTTGCGGCAATTAAAACCAACAGAATTCGAAGATATTATTTCAATGGTGGCCTTGTACCGTCCCGGTCCCATGGATTCCATACCTGATTTCGTGGCGGCGAAGCATGGTAAGAGAAATATTTCATACCCGCATCCGATTCTTGAACCGATTCTTAAAAAAACTTACGGAATTATTGTTACCCAAGATCAGGTTTTGCAAATAGCGAGGGAGTTTGCCGGCTTCAGTTACGCGGAGGCGGATATTTTAAGAAAAGCCGTGGGGAAAAAGATTAAAAAATTGTTAGACGAACAAAGAGAGAAGTTTATAAGGGGAGCGATAGATAATAAAAATATCGATAGGGTGACGTCTAAAAAGGTTTGGGATTTTATTGAACCTTTTGCCAGATACGGTTTTAACAGAGCGCACGCGGCCTGTTACGCCATGATCGCTTATCAGACCGCTTATTTAAAAGCTCATTATCCAGCCCAATTCATGGCGGCCCTGCTCACCAGCGATGAGGGCAACATTGATCGGCAAGCGATTGAGGTGGCGGAAGCGATAAGTATTAACATTGAAGTATTGCCCCCTGATATTAACGAAAGCGGTCATGATTTTACGGTGGTCAGTAACGGTGAGAGAAGAGAATCGATAAGGTTCGGAATGGGAGCTATAAAGAACGTGGGAAAAGGAATTATTGAAGAAATAATTGCTGAAAGAGATGAAAGAGGCAAATTTTCTGACGTGTTTGATTTGTTCCGAAGAATTAATTCCAGAAATTTTAACAAGAAGTCGGTGGAGAGCTTAGCCAGGTCGGGAGCTTTTGACAGTATTGTGGAAAGGAATCAGGTTTTGCATAATTTGGAAAAATTGCTTGAATTTAACCGGTCTCTTCAAAAGCAAGGAGACGCCGGTCAGCAAGGTTTGTTTGGCGGGGGTAGTACAAGCTTACCGGAACCGAGAGTCAATTTAGAGAAAGCGGAACGGGCAACAAACGAGGAGAGGTTGGCGTGGGAAAAGGAGCTGTTGGGTCTGTACTTATCCGACCATCCCTTGAAAAATATTCAGGGCGACTTGGGTAAGATGATAGTGCCCTTAAGCGAGCTGGACCTGGTTCCGGGAAGAGAGAGTGAGGTTAGGGTGGCAGGGATAATTACTCGTATAACCAGAATAATTACAAAAAAACAGCAGCCTATGTTGTTCGCGCAAATTGAAGACATGGCAGCCAAGGTGGAGGTTTTGATTTTTCCTTCTCTGCTTGAAAAAAGTCAGGATGTTTGGACAGAAGGACAGATTGTATTAATAGAAGGCAAAATAAGTGATAAAGATGATGAACACAAAATTTTGGCAAATTCAGTCCGTCCTATCAATAAGGGTTCTATAAATGATATAAAAAAGGATTTAAGGCCCATAAGACAAGCGGTGAAAGCAAATGGCGACATTGAGTCGGCTCGTAGATTAGTGGTTAAATTAGAAAGTACGCTAGATCGAGATAAGCTAAGCCAGGTGAGAGAGATATTAAGTAAATATAACGTGAATGAGGGCCAAGGAGGCGTGGTAGTTGATCTTATGCTTACTAAAGGAGGGTATAATTATGTGATTAACACGGAATTTAGGGTTTCGCGTGAGAGAGAGGTAGTAGAGGCTATAAAAAAAATCGTAGGAGAGAGGGCGTTGCGTTATGATTAATCAAGGAAGACAATTTGCCATTCCCAGGAGATATTTTTTTGCGGCTTTGGTGGCGGCGATATTGCTGGCGGCAGTGGTTTTTGGTTATTTTTATTTACCCAAAGCGGACATAAAAGTGGTGCCGGAAAAAGAGACACAAACCGTCAGCCAGGAGTTTATTTTGTCTAAAAATATCAATGAGCCAGATTTTGTTCATCATAAAATCCCAGCCCGGCTAATCGAAGCCAGTGAAGAGAAAACTATCAACGTAAAACGAGATGAAGCAAGTAAGGCGGTGGCAGACTTTGCCCGGGGCGAAGTGAAACTTATCAATAAGCAGAATGACGAGCAGAGACTTTTGCCAAAAACTCATCTTAGGCATGAGGCCAGTGACGTTTTCTTTTTGACCGACGGCCCAGTTGTTATACCACCGAAAGGAGAAACTGTCGTACAGGTAACTGCCAAGGAAAAGGGCGCTGTTGGAAATGTGGCGACGGGTAAATTTATTGTCGATAAATTATCAGCGCCTTTGCAAAAAGTTATCTACGGTGAAAGCTCTCATAATTTTAACGGCGGACAAGTGGTGGAATCAGCTCTTAGCGAGCAAGAACTAGAAGAAAAAAAATCCGAGGCTTTGGCTATTTTGAAAGAAGAAGTGACGGGAGAACTGACCGCTTTAAGCGGAGGAGCTTTAATAAATCCGGCCTTAATTTCTTACAGTGAGGAAACTGTAGAAGCCACGGTGTCTCCGGAAAGCAAGGCCGTGAATTTTGATATTCACGCGAAAGTGAAAGCGCGGGCTTTTGTAGTTGATGAAAACGATTTACTGAATTTAACTTTGCTGGCGCTAAAATCATCACAGAAGGAGGGTCAGGAGTTTTTAAGTTATGATCCCAAATCTTTTGACATTGAGATTATCAGATCTGATTTTGAGAGAGGAGAAGTTGTTGTCAAGGGTAGCCTAACCGGATCTTTTGCCAGCAAGATAGCGCCAACGGTTTTTAGCGTCGGCAATCTCGCGGGATTAAGCAAAAGCGAAGCAGTGGAGAAATTAAAGCAGAGGGCGGGGGTTGGAGAGGCCGAAGTAGTATTTTCTCCTTTCTGGGTTAAGAGTGTGCCGGCTCGATTGAGCGCGGTAGAGATAAAAGTAGATAATGGAAATTAACCCGGTTAATAATATGTTTTTGACATAGGTGAAGGCAGCTAAAGCTGCCGTATGAGGTGTTTTTTTACTGGGTTTGTATTTTTAGTTTTATTCTTTTAGATTAGACTGGTGATATGAGTAAAGATTTATCTTCAAAAGGAATGAATTTGGAATTTATGAGGCATTCGGCGGCCCATGTGTTGGCGGCGGCGTCGGCGCAACTAAAAACGGAAACGAGATTAGGAGTGGGGCCAGCGACAGAAAGCGGTTTCTTTCATGATATAGACGTAGATGAAAATTACAGCGAGGAGGATTTGAAGCTATTGGAAGAAAAAATGGAAGAAATAAAGAAGGCGGATTTGCCAATCAGGCAAAGAGAGGTTAGTAAAAAAGGGGCTCGAGAACTGTTTAAAAATGATCCATTTAAATTGGAGTTGATAGAGGAAATAGAAGGAGATAAGGTGGGAGTTTCCGAAATGGGTGATAGTTTTTTTATTACCTTGTGTGAAGGCGGACATGTTTCTTCCACTGGAAAAATCGGATATTTCAAGCTAACCCATTTATCAGGAGTTTATTGGCAAGGGGATGAGAAAAAACCGCAAATGCAGAGGATTTTTGGTGTTTCTTTTCCCACAAAAAAAGAGCTGGATGATTATTTGAAATTAGTGGCAGAGGCGAAGAAAAGAGACCATCGAAAGATTGGCAAACAATTAGATCTGTTTACGTTTTCTCCATTAGTGGGACCGGGCTTGCCGCTTTTTACACCACGAGGGACGGTCATTGGGTATGAGCTGGAAGATCTGCTTTTTTCAATTCAAGAGCAGTACGGCTATAAGCCGGTTTGCATTCCTCATATAACAAAAAAGGCGCTGTATGAGACTTCAGGTCACTGGGAAAAATTTCAAGAAGATTTATTTCACGTGCGCGGAAAAAGCGAAGATGATTTTGTGATGAAACCAATGAATTGTCCTCATCACACCCAGATATATGCTTCCCGAAAAAGAAGTTATAGGGATTTACCAATAAGATATTCTGAAGTGACGATGGTGTATAGAGATGAGCAGGCCGGTGAGTTGCAAGGCTTGTCGAGAGTGCGGTCAATTACTCAAGATGATGCCCATGTTTTTTGCACGCTTGATCAGATTGAAGGAGAAGTTAATGCCGTGTTAGACATATTTGAAAGGTTCTATGAAGCTTTTGACTTTCATTTGGCGCCACGCCTTTCATTGCGAGACCTTAAAAAGCCAGAGCTTTATCTTGGCGATGATAAAGCTTGGGAAAAGGCAGAGGACATATTAAGAAAGTTGACCAAGAAAAGAAATATGTCGGCCCTTGAGCGGGGAGGCGAGGCGGCTTTTTATGGGCCCAAGATTGACTTCATGGCTGAGGATTGCCTGGGTAGAGAGTGGCAGTTAGCGACTGTGCAATTAGATTTTAATATGCCGGAGAGATTTGATTTGAAATATACAGATGATAAAGGAGAAGAACAGACTCCGATTATGATTCACCGGGCCGTGATGGGCGCGTTGGAAAGATTTATGTCTATTTTATTGGAGCATTATGCCGGTAATTTGCCCTTGTGGTTGTCCCCCACTCAAGTAATGGTACTGTCAATTTCTGATGATCAGGTTGAGTACGCAAGTTCTATTCAAAAAGAATTGAGCGAGGCGGGTTTACGGGTTGAAATTGATGAACGGTCCGAAAGTATTGGTAAGAAAATCAGAGACGCGGAAATGATGAAGGTGCCGGTGATGTTGATAGTAGGCAAAAAAGAAGCGGAATCAAAACAGGTATCGGTGCGGAGTCACGAGAAGGGAGATGAGGGGATTAAAAGCATAGACAAAGTAAAGGAAGGGCTAATAAAACGGGTTAAGGGGAGAAAGTAGTTTTTTAAAACGGGTCCTGTCGCGACGGGTACCCTCCCGGGCCTACGGCCGCAGTCGCACATTCGTTTTTTTAGTGGTGGAAGAATGGATAAATTTGATTTTGGGGTGGTTTGATTGTATAAAAAGGTAATGTTTTACCTTTGCTGTTTACTACGGTAAAGGCTTTTTTGTTAAAACTTGAGAGGAATTTCTTCTTCGGGCGAGGCGGACGGAGTTTCTGCCGGTTTTTGTTCATCGGTTTGGGCGTCGGCTACGTTTTCTTCGTTTTTGTCGTCAGCGGTTAATTCAAGGTCTCCCAAGTGTTGCTCAAGGGCTTTGGTTAGCCGGGAAAATTCCTGCTGGATTTCTTTATAGTCTTCGTGCAGATCTTTGAGCATGCCCAGGGCTAGGAGAGCATCTTGGAAGGCGGTGGCAGATTCGGTTTTTAGCTCGGCCACCGACTGAACAGGTGCTTCTTCGGAGCGGTTGCGAACTAATTCTATACTTTTTATTAAACTGTCGGCTTGGGGAACAAGAACAGCAGGGTTATTTTCTTTCGAGGCTAATTCCCGCAGGCGGGCGGCATCTTTTTCCACGTAGATTAAGGCAAGTTGCAATTTTTTGGCTTTGTCGGTGATGATCATTTGTTCGCCTTTTCTTTTGAGGTTGACTAGCAGGGCTCTTCCCTGCTCCAGGGCGCTTTTGTTTTTGCTAAAGGAAGCGAGGGTCGCAGGCAGAGAAGCTAATTTGGCAGTATTAATTTTTATTTCTATAACCCCGGTAAGCATTAAGCCAATAACGGCAGTCAGAAGCAAAAAGATAAAAATTTTGTAAATCATCGGTTCTGGTTAATATATATAAATCCTGTTTATATTTTACTATGAAGTACAAAGTATATGTAATTGTTGGTCCGACCGCTTCTGGGAAGACCGATTTGGGTATTAAGTTAGCCAAGAAAATTGATGGAGCGGCAGTTTCTGCTGATTCCAGACAGGTTTATACGGGGATGGATATAGGGACTGCGAAACCAGTTATAAAGTCAAAAGTCAAAAGTCAAAAGTCAAAAATTGTTCATGATGCTCTCATACCGGATTTGGTGGAGGGGGTGGATCATTATTTGTTTAATATTCGTAAACCGAATAATCAACTGACTCTGGCTGAGTGGCAAGCAGCGGCCAATGCGGTTATTGATAGTTTAATTAAGAGAGGTGTTACTCCCCTGCTGGTGGGAGGAACTATGTTGTATGTGGACAGTATTGTTTTTAATTATGATATTCCGAGGGTAAAGATAGACAATAATCTACGTCAGGATTTAGAAGGCCGAACTGTTGAGGAGCTTTATAAAGAACTGAAAGATATTGATCCTGAAGTAGTTGAATTTATGCAACCTAATAATAAAAGAAGGATTATAAGAGCGTTGGAAGTGATAAAAACAACAGGTAAGAAATTTTCCGAACAAAGAAAAAAGCGGAGGCCTAAGTATGATTTTGAGATGATTGGAATTTTTCCGTCCTGGGAAACTCTAAAAGACAGGGTGTCTTTAAGAATGAAAGAAGTGCTAAAAGAAGGATTAATCGAAGAAACAGAAAAAATCAGAGAGAAGTATGGTGGAAATTTGCCGCTTCTTATGACTATGAACTACAAGCAAGCGGCGGCGGTTCTGGATGGTAAAATGACTAAAGATGAAGCCGAGGAAGAAATGATACGGGTTAATATGCGTTACGCCCACAGGCAAATGAGCTGGTGGAGAGGCAGAGATGAGATTAGGTGGTATTCGTCAGTTAGTGACGTATTGTCAAAACTGGAATGAGTTCTAGTCGTCGTTAATATTTTTTTGCAGTAGTTTAATTACTTCTTGGGGATTAGCCTGGCCTTTGGTTCTCTGCATAACTTGTCCCATCAGGAATTGGATGGCGCTGGTTTTACCGGCTTTGATTTTGGTCACTATGTCAGGATTATTTTCGATTACTTCATCGACATGAACAGACAGTTCGTTAGTGTCGCTAACTTGCTCCAGGCCCAGGTTTTTTATGATGTGATCGGGGTCGCCGCCGGTTTTTTGCATTTCATTTAATATGTTAGGAAGTGAGTTTTTACCGACTTTGCCCTGGTGGATTAAAACTATTAGTTCAGCGAAGTTAGCCGGGGTAATGTTTATCTCTTTTGTTTTTGAGGGCTTCTTTACGATATCGCGGAGATTACGAAGAATGATGTTCGCGGCTAGTTTAACAAGGGGCTTGATGTCTGCGGATGAAATGTCGTCTTGTTCCTGGTCTAATTGCTGGAGCTCGGAGACCGTGTTTTCAAAAAATTCGGCCAGTCGCGGCTGGTCCACCAGAATTCGCGCGGTCTGTTCCGGGGTGGCGTATTGACGTATGAACCTTGCCTGCCTAACATGAGGAAATTCGGGAAGATCGACTTCAATTTGACGAATTTCCTGGTCAGAAAATTCAAAAGGTGGAATGTCCGGTTCAGGAAAATAACGATAGTCGGCGGCGGTTTCTTTTTCTCGTTGGGAATAGGTTTCGCCGGCTTTGGAATTGAAGCCTCGAGTGGATTGGTGAGACAAGCTGGGGGGGGTTTTTCTGTCTTCGGCTTTTTCCCATTCCTTTGTCTGGCGATTAATTTCGTAAGTAAGAGCCTGTTCGACAAAACGAAAAGAGTTTAGGTTTTTTATTTCAGTTTTAGGATTAAAATCATCAGTCCCCTTTTGCCTAAGAGACACATTGGCGTCGCAACGCATTTGACCTTTTTCCATATCGGCGTCAGAAATATTCAGAAAGCGGACAAGACGCTGGAGTTCCTGGAGAAAAATTCTAGCTTGCTGGGGAGTACGTATGTCAGGCTCAGTAACTATTTCTACTAAAGGGGTACCGGCCCGATTATAATCTACGAGGGTGTAATCGGCTCCGCCGGGATGTATGTTTTTGGCCGCATCTTCTTCAAGATGAATGCGGGTAATGCCAACAGTGACGGGTTGTCCGTTTTCGGTAACGGTTAGATTTCCGTGTCGGCAGAAAGGCTGGTCATATTGACTAATCTGATAACCTTTGGGGAGGTCGGGATAAAAATAATGTTTGCGGTCAAACTTGCTGTGAGTGGCTAATTCGCAGTTAAGCGCGGTGCCGACAACTTGGATCCATTTTATGGCTTGTTTATTAGGAACAGGTAGGGTACCTGGATAAGCTAAGCAAACGGGGCAAATGGCGGTGTTGGGTTTAACATCACCGAAGATATTAGGACAAGAGCAAAACATTTTGCTTTTCGTTTTTAATTGAACGTGGATTTCTAAGCCGATAATGGGCTCTAATTGCATATTCTGTAAAATTTACGGATAGAAAAGCTTTGAGGCCGCTAGAAGATAAGAATAAAGAATTTAGAATTAAGAATCAAGAATCAGGTTTAAGGGACGGTCTTGGATGAAAGGAATTTTGAGTTTGATGGCGATTTCAGCCCGAGCAAGCTGAATGCCGATGTCGAGAGCGTGGCCGGTTTGGCTAAACAGTTCCAGTTTAGAAATTTCTCGGCAGAGGTGGTCAGCGCTGGTCGATTTCCAGCTAATAAATGTTTGCCCTTCTGGGCCCTGGAGTTCAACGATTATGTTTTTGTCGTCTGTCGAGACAATAAAGCAGCCACGGGGATCAGATCCTTCGCCAGTAAAATTTTCTGTTGAGGCATGCCAAAAGGCGCAGTCAGACAATTTGTTGGCGCTGTCCCAGTCCGGTTCATAGACATGGGCGGATTGGGAGGTTATTTGAAGACAGCCCACTTCAAAGCCGGTTTGTTTAGCTATGAAATACTGTAAGTGCCGAAGGCCGAGGGCGTTAGGGATAGCGGCTTTAAATATGTCGTGACTGCGAAAGGTAGCTAGGAGGTGAAGTTGGCCGTCAAGTTGAAGGGTTTGCATTTGAGTAAGGCAAGGCGGTTCATCGCTCAAGGCGTCAATCCAGGGAACCATGGTGGTGGCGACTGCTCTTCGGGAGTCTGCAGAATTTTTCATGTTGCGGATAATGGATTCAGTGATTTGATTAAGGGTTTTTTTGCTGGTGGAAGCAGGGTAATTCATGAGGCGGTTGCCGTAAGTGTAGGAAATGCCCTTGGGGGCTTCCGGAGAAAGAAAAACTTTTTTGTATTCATCGATGGCATCATGGGTGGCTCCAATTGTTTCTCTAAGGTCTTGGGGCCAATCTTCGGGAGTGTTCAGTTTGTCGGGATCTTGGGAGTTCACAACCCAGGTAACACCAATCAGCTCTTTTTGCATATTGCCGTATTGAGTTCCCTTGACGGTTCCGTAACGCATTATTCTTTCGACTACTCTTGTCCAAGTGTTAATGATGTCATGTCCATGAATAACCCAGCCCACTTTTTCTGAAGGAAAAGTGAGCAGTTGGGCGGGTTGGCTATCGGGAATAATTAGCGGATCCATGTAAGGAGCGGCTTCGACTGTGTCTATTTGATTGATTGCTTCTGCCAACGAGTAGCGACTGATGTCGATCAATTTTACATTTTTTGTAATCTTAGAAAGATCTTCAGGTCTTATTTCGGGATCAAGTTTTACGCTGGTGCCAATAATAGTTCCTTCATCAGACAGGCCTTTTTTCCACAGTTGTTTGAGCGTGTTTATTCCCAACACTCCAAATTTAGTATTAGACAAGCGGCCGTGCCCCCAGATATAAAATCTGTTTATGTGAGGATTTAGAGCCAGATTGCGAATAATAATATTTATGCCGTAGCAGGAATAGAGGGTGCCGATAAGAGCGGCTTTTTGTTGAAGTTCAGGAGCTTTGGCAAGGACTGCTTTGGGTTCGTTCCAAGCGGTGCAAAAGCCGACATTGCCTTTGCCGGTATAGACTTTATATTTTTCCGGCTTATATAGCGACAATGACGAAGTTGGGCTCTCTTGCTTCTCTTTGACGGATGTTTTAGCCTTAGATGAGTTCATGTTTTAAGCGTATATATACTATCATAGAAGGCAAATCGATGTATGATTTTATCAGATAGCGACATAAAAAAGGCTCTGCGGAAAAAGGAAATTGTGGTGAAGCCGAGGCCTAATCTTGATCATCAGCTGGGTAGTTCTAGTTTGGATTTGAGATTAGGGTATAATTTTAGAATTTTTAAACACAGAAGAATGCCTTTTATTGACCCGTATGATCCGGAAACCACAAAGGGAATGACGGAAGAAATTAAGATTAGCGTTAAGGAACCGTACGTTATTCAGCCGGGCGAATTTGTATTGGCGTCCGTGTTGGAATGGGTGGAGCTGGCGGATGATTTATCGGCTCGAATTGACGGTCGCAGCAGTTTGGGGAGATTAGGGCTGGTTATTCATTCGACGGCCGGCCATATTGACGCCGGATTTAAAGGATCGATAACTATGGAAATGACGAATATCGGGATGATGCCAGTTTTACTGTATCCTAAAATGAGAGTGTGCCAGTTAGTTTTTGAACAGTTGTCTTCCCCCGCTGAAAGACCTTATACAAAAAAGCCGGGGGCAAAGTATCATGGGTCAAAGACAGTAATGGAGCCGGTTATTTCAAAAGAAACGATGTGATTTTAATGAGCTTGGTAAATGTAACAAACGGAACGGGTTCTGCCGCGGCGGGTGCCCTCCCAGTCCTGCGGCCCGCATTCGCCTCGTCTATCGACGGGCTCGTTGCTCCTTGGCCTGAGTCCTCCCGCCGCGCCACCCGTTTAAAACAAACGGAACGGGTCCTGTCGCGGCGGGTGCCCTCCCAGTCCTGCGGCCCGCATTCGCCTCGTCTATCGACAGGCTCGTTGCTCCTTGGCCTGAGTCCTCCCGCCGCGCCACCCGTTTAAAATTTGAAAATAAGATATGGTTCCTTTCAAGGTTAAAAAATTGTCACCGGAGGCGGTGGTGCCGACTAAGGAAAATCCCAGTGACGCGGGAATTGATATTTACGCCAATGAATCATATACACTGCGGCCCGGCGAAAGACACACTTTCGGAACTGGAGTGGCGGTGGAGATTCCCGATGGTTATGTGGCTTTATTCTGGGACAGATCAGGCTTAGGAAGCAAGGGTATTCATCGTTTGGCGGGTGTGGTTGATTCGGGATATCGAGGCGAGTGGAAAGTGGTGCTTTTGAATACTACTGATGAGCCTTATGAAATAAAAAAGGGTGACAAAATGGTGCAGTGTGTAGTGCAGAAATTTGAACCGGTTGATATCCAAGAGGTGGATGAGTTAAGTGATACAGAGCGAGGGAAAGGAGGCTTTGGGAGTTCGGGTAGGTGATTTTTCAGTCTCTAGTCGTTGGTCAGTAGTCTTTAGTTTATTATCATACGGGCGGGGCAAAAACTTGTTGTTTTTTGTGATATTGTTTAGGTGTATCTTTGCCAGGGAAAGAGTGAAACATCTCAAGGCGGTCTATCACAGCCAGGACGGCTGTGTTTTTTATAATGTTTTTTGAACCTTTTGCCAGATTTCCTGGTGAATGTCGGAAATGGAGCGTTGCCGGCCTTGGTTGTTGATACTGTTTATAACCGTCCATTTTCTTTCTTTGGCCAGCTTTAAGTAACTGCGGCGCGTGGCAATTAGCCTCTCACGCTTTTCGAAATGGTCCTTTTTTTTGTTTTCTTTAAGATGTGAGACAGATATGTCAACAGGGGTATCAAGCAGTATCACCGTATCGGGCTTAGGTAATTTAGGCTTCTCTTTTTCGCATAGCCAGGAAATCCAGGTAAGCATTTCCTGTCTCTTTGTGCCACTTAAGCCAATGGTTTGGTAAGCCATTGTGCTGGTATAAAAGCGGTCAAGAAGGACTATGTGTTTGCCTTTTTGATTAAGCGTTTTGTGTATATTCTCCAGCTGGGAAAAAAAATCTTGTATGTATAGCAAGGCTTGTTCCCGACGGCTGAAATTCTGCGAACTGTTGTGTAAGAATTTGTTGTCAATTAGCTGGCCAGTGGCTTTGTCTCGTTGGTGAAAGTGGATAGAGTGGATATTGTATCCAACTTTTTTAAATTTCTTAATTAATAAATTAAGTTGCGTGGTCTTGCCAGCCGCGTTAATGGCTTCAAAGACAATAAGGGGATTCATGGGGTCTTGGCGAGTTGAGGTAAGCGGGCAGTGGCTTTTTCCCAGACTAGTTCGTTAATGAGATCTATAGAGAGTAGTTGACCGTCTCTTACACATTCAACCCTTGTAAAATGATCGGGCTGGGTAGATGTCATCCCCTGATATTCGTTATAAATCCTCTCCTGCAAATCAATGTGGTCGGTGGCTTCGTCTTTTTCTGAAAGAATATTTTTTCTATTTTCAAGAAGCCGGAAGGCTAGTTTGGGGGGGATGTCGAGAAAGATAGACAGATTTTCCCGGGGCATGCCGTTTTTTATGTACTCATATTCACTGACTTCTTCTATTACTTGGGCGCGTTTTGAGGCTATTTCGGAAGGAGTTAAGGCGCTAACGGCCATATGAGCCAGACTGCTAGGCACATATCTGTCATAAATAACAATTCCCTTTTGATTAAGGGTGGTAATAACTTCCTGTTTGTGTTCGGCGCGGTTAGCGGCAAGCAAGGCCATTTGTTCCCGCCAGGATAAATCATCCCAGGATCTGTCTGTGCCTTGGAATAATGCTTTGAGCCTCTGACCAGTTTTAGTGGTGTAGTCGGGCGTGGCAAAACATTTAACCAGATATCCCTGTTTTTCAATTTTTTCAGCGAAAAGCCGGGCCTGGGTTTCTTTACCGGAGGAATCGATGCCATCGAAAGATATGAGTAGGCCTTTTGTTGAGTTATTTGTCATGATTATTTATATGTGTTTGTGTTTTAGCGGGCTGATAAAGTTTCCAATTTCAAAGCTCAATTTTTAAATAGAATAAAAGGTCTATGTTTACAAGGTTTTGAAATATATAAGTTGATAATTTCTCTGAAAGTTGAAAATTGGTAATTGTAAATTAATAACTAGTTAGGTAGTGATTTTTATAGAAGGTCCCATAGTAGTTTTAATGAATGTGTCCTTAATTAACTCGCCTTTCGCGCCTTGGGGCTTGGACTGGTTTACCGCCTGAATAAAGCTTTTGGCGTTATCGGATATCTTTTCAGGTGCCCAGCTGGTTTTAGCGATAGCGGCGTGTATGTTGCCTTGCTGATCCATTTTAAATGATTTTTTGCCGCCAAGCAGGTCTTTGATTGTTTCAGCTGGATTAGGAGTAACTGTTCCGGTTTTGGGGTTAGGCATAAGACCTTTAGGACCTAAGATTTTAGCGATTTTTGCTAATTTAGGCATCATTGAAGGAGTGGCCACGGTGATATCCGCGTCAACCGATCCCGTTTGGGATATTTTTTCTATAAGCTCTTCTCCCCCGCTTTCTGTTACACCTAAGGAAGCGACCTCTCTTTGTAGTTTTTTCTCTTCAGTAAAAACTACTATGGTTGGTTTTTTGGGATTGCCCGCGGGCAGAGTAGCTGTGCCGCGAACCATCTGATCCGATTTCTGGGGATCTACACCAAGATGTATGTGCAGTTCTATTGTTTCGTCGAAAGAAGAGCGACTGTTGTTTTTTAACCAAGCAACAGCTTCATCGATAGCTATCGGTTCTGTTGGCATATTTTCTTTTATTTTTTTATAAGTTTTGCTACGCATATGGGTCTAAAATTAAAAACACGAAATAAAGAAATTCGAAACAAATTCTAAGTTAATAAATCATAAACATGAGATTGTTTTGCGATGTTTTGGGTTTTTGACATTAGAGTTTGTTTTGAGTTTGGGGGCCGGTTTCGGATTTCTGGTTTTGCTTAACAGTGATGCCCATTGATCTGGCTGTACCAGCGACAATCTTGGCAGCGGCTTTGATATCACGAGCTGACAGCTCCTCGAGTTTGCGCTCGGCTATTTCTTCTATTTGGGCTCGAGTAACAGAGCCTACTTTTGATTTGTTAGGCTCTCCTGATCCCTTGGAAATGCTGGCGGCCTTTTTAAGTAGTTCGGCGGCAGGAGGGGTTTTAAGCTTGAGAGAAAAAGAGCGATTAGCGAAAATGGTAACTTCCACAGGGATAATATCGTTGCCCATGTCTTTGGTAGCGGCGTTAAACTGGTTAACAAAGTCTTGGATGTTAACCCCGTGTTGACCTAAAGCGGGTCCAATAGGAGGGGCTGGGGTGGCTTTACCGGCCGGCGCTTGCAATTTTAATTTGGCTAATATTTCTGGCATATTTGATCATTATTTAATAGTTTCTTTTACTAATTATGTCAATTTGTTATTTGGATTTTGTAATTTGAAATTTTACGCTTAGGCTTCTTTTCTAATTTGAAGAAAATCAAGCTCAACGGGAGTTTCGCGGCCGAACACGCTAACCAGAACCTTAACTGTTCCTTTGGCTTCATTGACTTCAAAAATCTTGCCGTCAAAGTCTTTAAAGGGTCCGTCCATTATCTTAACGGCGTCACCTTCCTGAACATCGATTTTATACTTTGGTTCTTCTTCGCCCATCCGTTTGAGGAGGCGCTGGACCTCATCTTTGGAAACCGGGGTGGGCGTTGTGCC
Organism: uncultured Candidatus Saccharibacteria bacterium; assembly: GCA_964392095.1. Classification (GTDB taxonomy): domain Bacteria; phylum Patescibacteriota; class Andersenbacteria; order UBA10190; family UBA10190; genus CAYMOF01. The sequence goes on from CAYMOF010000006.1 coordinate 27,725, forward strand.
GGAGCCAACAAAGCCGGTTACGTTAGGAGTATTTCTGACCACGTACCAGGAATCTTCAGTGACTATCATTTGAACAAGCACATAGCCGGGGAAAAGTCTTTCTTCAATGACACGGCGTTTGCCGTTTTTAACTTTGATCTTTTTCTCCCGCGGCACGATGACTTGAATGATCTTGTCTTCCATGTCCATGGAGTCAATACGCTGTTTTAGATTACGGGCGACGTTGTCTTCATAGCCGGAGTAGGTATGAAGAACATACCAGTGAGCCTTTTCTTTGGCCGCAAGCACGTTACTGGCGGTGTCTTGTTTATTAGTTTCTGGGTTGGACTTGCTTTGAGTTGTTTTAGAACCCTTTTTCATAATTAATTAAACGATATTTTCTAATACTAGGGTTAGGGTGTAGTCAATTCCTCCAATTACCAAGCCGGCCGCTACGGAAGAGACTATGACTATAACGGTATAGCGGACGGTTGTTCTTCGGTTGGGCCAAGAGACTTTTTTAAGTTCGTCTTTGGCTTCCTTGATGAACTTTATTATTTTTTGGGGTAGACCGGAAATTTGAGTAATGATCTTTGGTCGTTTTCCCGATGCCATATTTTTCTTTAGGTCTTTAAAAAGCCCCCGCGGGCTCTAGTGAGTAAAGTACTGTAAAACGCGGAAAATTGCAAGTAATGAGGGCTCCTCTCACTTTAGTGTGGTGGATAACTTGGGTACGTAGCTCAACAAAGCACCATAGTCGCATTCAACATGATTGCAGCTCGTATTCCTCGTTTCTGAGGTAGCCCAATTGCGGAAATCGGCATTGTAAAGCAATTCTGGCTTGCCTGCGGGTAGCACACTCTTTATCTCAAAGCACATAAAGAGCACACTTAGTTGAGAGGAGCCGTAATGAGGTGGTGATCAATATAGAAGCCGCGGGCACTGCCGCGGCAGGTGTCTCCCAAGCCTGCGGTACGCATTCGCACCGCCTTGCGGCGGCGCTCGTTGCTCCTCGGCCTGGGTCCTCCCGCCGCGCCACCCGCGATATAGTAAAGGAAAATAGAAGTATTTATTATTTTACACGTCCAGGTTTTCTACGGCTTTGGCGTGAGTCTGAATCCACTTTTTTCGGGGGGCGACTTCGTTGCCCATAAGAACTTCGAAGATGTGATCAGCTTCTTCCGCATCTTCAAGAGTAACTTGTTTTAAAATGCGGCTGGCGGGATCCATGGTGGTTTCCCATAGTTCGCTAGGGTTCATTTCACCAAGACCTTTATATCTTTGAATGGCAAAATTTTGCTTTTTTGCAGATAGTTGTTTAACGACTTTGTTTTTTTCTTCTTCGGAATGAATGTATTGTGATTTCTTGCCGGAATCAATTTTATACAAAGGCGGTTGGGCGATGTACAAATAGCCTCCCTCGATCAGCAACTGGAAGTAGCGGAAGAAAAGAGTTAGCAAAAGAGTGGTTATATGAGCACCATCAACATCGGCATCAGTGGCAATAATTATGCGATGATAACGAATTTTGGAAATATCGAATTCATCCCCTATGCCTGTGCCCAAAGCTACGATCAGCGCTTTTATTTCGTTGTTAGACAACATTTTGTCCAGTCTGGCCCGTTCGACATTAAGAATCTTTCCTCTTAGAGGTAAGATAGCCTGAAACCGTCGATCACGAGCGGATTTGGCGCTGCCGCCGGCTGAATCTCCCTCGACAATAAAAAGTTCGCTTTGAGATGGATCGCGTTCTGAACAATCGGCCAGCTTTCCCGGCAGAGCGAAGCCGTCCATGGCGCCTTTGCGAAGAACCGTGTCGCGGGCGGCGCGGGCGGCCAGGCGAGCGCGGGCGGCCAGAGTAACCTTTTCGATAATAGAGCGGGCATCACGGGGGTGTTCGTCTAGATATTCACTGAAAGATTCGTTTACTACCTGGGTAACAAGTCCGCGCATTTCTGGAGTGCCAAGTTTCGTTTTTGTCTGTCCTTCGAACTGGGGGTCGGCTAGCTTTACGCTGACAATAGCAGTAAGACCTTCTTTTACGTCTTCCGCGCTTAGATTGCCGTCTTTTTCTTTAATAAGATTGTTCTTCTTAGCGTAATCGTTAAGGTTGCGAGTTAAAGCGGTTCGAAATCCGGTTAGGTGCGTACCTCCTTCGGTGGTGTGAATGTTGTTGGCAAAAGATGACACCGTTTCCTGATAAGAGTCGGTATATTGGAGAGCGATTTCTACTTGGAAGTCGCCGTCATAGTCGCGTTTAGCATAAAATATTTCTTCGTTTTTAACAGTTTTGCCCAGGTTAAGATGCTGAATGTATGATTTTATTCCGCCTTCGAAAAGAAAGGTGCAATGCGATGTTTTGCCTGTTTCGCGCTCGTCAACTATTTGCAGACGAATCCCTGGTGTTAAGTAGGCTTGTTGTCTAAGGTGTTGAAGAATTGTCTGCAGATCAAATTCTATTTTTTTAAAGATGGTTTCGTTGGGCTGAAAAGTTATGATCGTGCCCGTGTCTTTGGCCGAGCCGGTTTTTTTAACTTTGTTTACAGGAAGACCCTGTTCGTATCTTTGTTTATACGCTCCCCCGTCTCTATGGATTTCCGCTTCTACCCAGTTAGAAAGAGCGTTAACAACCGATACTCCGACGCCGTGTAGTCCGCCGGATACTTTATATCCCCCATCGCCAAATTTACCGCCAGCATGAAGGGTGGTCATAACTGTTTCCAGAGCTGACTTCTTTGTTTTTTTATGACGTTCAATGGGTATGCCCCGACCATCATCACTCACAGAGACTATGTTTTTAGGAAGAAGGCGGACGGTGATGTTCTTGGCGTAGCCGGCCAAAGACTCGTCAATGCCATTGTCAACAACTTCCCAAATAAGGTGGTGCAGGCCGTCTTTGCCGGTTCCGCCAATAAACATTCCGGGCCGTTTGTGGACCGGTTCAAGGCCCTCCAAAACGGTTATTTGTTCGGCTGAATAATCGCTTTTTTTATCTTTTGCTTGTGGGCTCATTAAAAACTGTGTTTTTCTTATTAACAATAAAGTGAGGCTGATAAAGCCCCGCCTCTATATTTAAGTTACCACAATTAGGTCTTTTTGGAAAGTGAATAATTGTCGTTTTTAGTCTATAATATTGCCTATATAAGGCTATTTATTATAATCATGCGGATCAGCGCTTCACTCTCTTAATTCAGCGTCTAGTTCCGCCTTAAGTTGGGCCACGATATTGTTATGAACCTCGTTTATTTCCTGGTCTTTAAGAGTGTGGGTTGGTGACTGGTAGGTTATGTGAAAAGTCAAACTGCGGCGGGGGGAAGCTTCCCCAGACAGATTATCCGACTCATAGATATCAATGAGGTCCGTATCTTTTACAATGTCTCCTCCCACAGTTTCAATCAGGGACTGTATTTTATCGATGGGGAATTTGGGATCAATAAGAATTGAAAGGTCTCTGTAGGAGGCGGGATACTTGCCCTGTTTAATATATTGGCGGGGCTTTTCCTCTTTTGCCAAGTTTGGTTTAGGGACAACGTCGGTGAGTTCTACCAAAAGATCAAGACTGATTTCAAACATCATCATAGCAAGACCAGTTTGTTGATAGAAGGGGGTGACAGGATTTAATGAACCAATGATGCCAAGAAGGTTATTGCTGAATTTGATTTGGCAAGCGTTATCACTCCAGAAATCGACTGGTTTAATCTTTGAGTAAATAACGGGATTTATGTCAAAAAGTCTTAAGATATTTTCAATAATTGCCTGGGTCAATTCAAAAGAAGCGTTACGGCCGATAATCACGCCGGCAATTTTGTCTTCTTCTTTTACTCCTGCAACGCGTGTTGATTTTCCAGCGGTAAAAACGTGGTTTATCTCGAACAAAGCCCTTTCTTCATCGCCAGATAATTTACGAAAGTGTTGCTTATTAGCGAGAGCGTTGTTAATGATGCGAGGCAGAAGGGTGGTTCTTAAGAATTTTTGCTCTTGGGATCGAGGATTAGCGATCTCAAGTTTTTCGGTGTCGGCAATTTTCAGATTAAGTTTTTCAAGAATGGGCTCAAATTCAAAGGAGTAATTATATGTCTCGGTTAAGCCGGTATTAATAAGAGTGTCTCGAACGGCTTCGCGCCATATATAGTGCTGGGGAAGTTTAACGATTTGATTAAATGATTCTTTTTGGGAATTTATGTTAGATAAACCATACACACGAATAACTTCTTCGGCTAAATCATGATCGAGCATTAAATCAAGCCTGTCATCCGGAACGGTCACAGACCAATCGGTTTTTGAAGTGTTTACGGAGCAACGGAGCCGAGTAAGGATGTCTTTGATTGTCTGGTTATCAATGTTTATTCCCGCTAGGTCACAAATCAATGAAGGGTTGATGGTTATTATCTTTTTTGATGGTTTTTGGGGATTGGTGTTGGAAAACCACTCAACATTTGCCTCTGCCAGGCTATTAAGCAAGTAAGCTGCTCTGGCCGCTGCTTGAGAGGCTAGCTGAATAGGAAGCTGGCGAGTGAATCTAGCCGAGCTTTCGGTGGATTTCTTTATAGCCGCACAGGATTGCTGGACAACAAATCCTTTGAAATTGGCGGACTCAAGTATAATTTCTTCAGTAACGGGAGTTACTTGAGTTGTTTGGCCGCCAATAATTCCAGCGACAGCAACGGGTTTGTCTCCGCTGGTAATGAGTAAATTATCAGAGGTAAGAGAAGAGCTCGTGTTATCCAGATTTTTTATTTGCTCTCCCCTTTTTGCTCTTCTGACTAATATGTTTTTCTCGGGAAGTTTTTGGATATCAAAGGCGTGAACAGGATTGCCGATTTCATACATTACGTAGTTGGTAATATCGACAACGTTATTAATAGGGTGGACCCCCATGGCCCAGAGCCGGCTTTGAAGCCAAAGAGGAGAGGTTTTTATTTTAATGTTTTTAAACAAAGAGGCTGTGTATCGGGGCGTGTCCTTTTCGTTTTCTATGGTAAAGGACCAGTTTTCGATATTTTTTCTTTCGGGAAGATCGAAATATTCCGGTTCTTCAACTTTTAAATTAAATAAGGCGGCAATTTCTCTGGCCAGTCCAAGATGAGAAAAACAGTCGTGAGCGCGGTTGGGTTGAATGTCAGCTTCAATGATAGTGTCCGGAATAATAAGGTCGGCGAGCCTGGAGCCGACGGGAGTGTCCGGCGGTAGTAAATAAATACCACCGTGCCAAGGTCCCAAGGATAATTCGCGGGGAGAGTTTAGCATGCCGGGACTGCTAACGCCACGGATTTTGGCCTCTTTTACCAAAAATGGGTTTTTGTCATCTCCCCTTACTTCAGCGCCGGGCGGGCTATAGGGAACCACGTCGCCTGCGCTAATATTTTTAGCCCCGCAGACAACCTTGGTTTCTTTTGACCCGTCGGTGATGGTAACAAGGTTGAGACGATCCGCCCTCGGATGTTTTTCTACATGTAGTATTTTGACCACTTTAATAAGCGGATTAATGGATATCTTGTTTATTATTTCAGTTTCAAAACTATGGCTGGTGAGCGATTCGGCTAGTTCGGATACCGTGACATCCAAGTCGGGAACTAAGTCTTTTAACCAATTGTGTGAGAAAATCATCGGGAGAAGAAAATAGAAATAAAGAAAATGAAAAAGGATGGTTAAGAGAATTGGCGAAGGAAGAATATATCGCCGGACCAGAATAATCGAATGTCGTCTATGCCGTGCCGCAACATGCAAAGACGATCATATCCTCCACCAAAAGCGTATCCTTGAAATTGGGAAGGGTTGATATTCATGTTCTTTAATACGTTGGGATGAACCATGCCCGCTCCAAAAATTTCAATCCAACCTGTTTTTTTACAGATTCGACAACCTTCTTGACGACAAAAAAGACAGCTTATATCAACTTCAAAGCCAGGTTCAACAAAGGGAAAATATGAGGGTCTTAACCGAGTCGTTATTTTTGTAGAAAAAAAACGGGTGAACACGGTTTCGATGGTGTGTTTAAAGTGGGCTATGGTTACGTTCTTACCAATTTCAAGTCCTTCTACTTGATGAAAGGTAGCTTCATGAGTAGCGTCAGTGCGTTCGTTGCGAAAGCAACGACCTGTAGAAAAAACCCTAAAAGGAGGAATCAGGTCGTTTTCGAGAACAGCCCTTAGTTGAACTGGGGAAGTGTGAGTACGCATAACGTGTCCGTTCTTTAAGTAGAAAGTATCCGTTTCGGCTCGGGCAGGGTGCTCAAAAGAAATGTTAAGCAAATCGAAATTATATTTTGCTTCTTCTACGTAGGGTCCTTCTACCAAGAGAAACCCCATGTCAGATAAAATGTTTTGAATTCGTCTAGCAGTAATGGTGAGGGGGTGAAGATGGCCGCGGCTGGTTTCTTCGGGCTGAGATATTTTATTTATCAAAGCAGATTCCGGGTGTATTTCTTTCTTTTTTTTAGAATAAAGTTGTTCAAGCCTTTTTCGGATAGTGTTACCAAGTTGACCAATGGTGCGTTTTTTTTCAACGGGTAGGTTTTTTATGCCTCTTAGTATCATGGGAACCAATCCGCGACGGCCGATATATTTAATACGCCATCTTTCAAGGGCCTCGGGGCTGGAAACGCTGTTTAGAGATGATTCAGCTTCTTTTTTGATCGATTTTAGATTGTCTTTTGGATGTTTGGTCATAACTTAGAAAAACAAGCTCAACACAAAGCATTAATATAATAATAATGACAGCTATCCACCATTTGTATAGTTTAATGAGTAATAGTAAAAGCAAGCAATCAAGAAACAGGCTGGTAAGAATTCCTTGGCGCAAAGATGAGCGCAGAGAATAGCTCGGAAAATGAGAAGGTTTAAGAAGGCGCCTGATACCATAACCCAATAACGATAACATGCCAGCCATTGATATGAATAACACAAGAAAGAAAAGAAAGAGGCCTTGCCAGCCAGCCTTGGCCGGGTCTAGAAAGTTAATAATAAGGCCAAACACAATCCAGGAAAAAGCGGTAGCGATAAACAAACTGATTATAGAGACGCGTATGGTCATTGGATTAGAATAGTGAATCCAGAATGATCAATTTATTAATTAAGCTTAACACAATGAAAGGCAATCACAGGATTTTTGATATGTATCACAGCCCGATGTATTTTGCACAAGTGACTAGGCTAGCTTCCAGGCAATAAACCAAAGGATAGCAGCAATCAGTATCAGTTTAAACCAGGGTAAATGGTCTTTTGGTTCCTGTTCTATCTCGTAGGGTTGACGCACGGGATTTAAAATTAAAAATAAAGAAATTAAAACTTGAGTTCTATTGTGTGGGGCAAGTGGTAGGTGTTTTTAGTTGTGGAAGGATAACTGTTTTATTTGGAAGGCGGGCCCGACCGGACTTGAACCGGCGGCCTTCTGCGTGACAGGCAGACGCTCTAACCAAGCTGAGCTACGGGCCCCTAAAGCCTTTCGGTATATGTAAGAATACAAAAACGAGGAGACTTGTCCAGTTGGGGGTCGAGGTATCTATAATTTTGTTAAGGGGGGAGGGTGTTAAAAAAATGAGGACAGCGGATGAGTTAGGCTGCCCTCGAAAGACGCATAGTCTCAGATAGGTTTAAAGGTTCTTAAACGAATTGTTCGGGGAATGGTCGGTCGGCCGTGCGCCGGCTCGGCGCTTCTTGACGTTCTATGACAGGTGGAGGCGGCGGCGCTGTTCGGGGTTGAGAAGGCTTTCTTTTTATACAGGAAAAGCACAGAACGGCGGCTAATATCGCACATAGGCCGGCTACAACAATCATTTCCGGAAGAGTAAACGTGCGCGGGGCTTCCATTTGTCCATTCTTTCTGAATTTGTGGAGAGTTTAAAGAGAACATGTACTAGAGAGCCGTCTTGAGAGACTCAGGTGTTCAGAATTTATTACAATACAATATATTTGTCAATAAGGCAACGTTGTTAAAAATATTTAATATGGTTATATATACGTAAGCTCTGGCAGAATAAATGGTTAACAAGGCGGGGTAGCTCAGTTGGTTAGAGCGCGGGACTCATAAGCCCGAGGTCGAGAGTTCGATTCTCTCCCCCGCTACGTAAATAGGTGCAAATAAAGACAACACCCCTTAATGGGATGTTGTAAAGCCCCCTGTAAAAGAGGTTGCTCTCTTAAAGCCTAGTCAGAGGGTTTGGTCTGTGTGTTTTTCAAACTTACTCTACTAGGTTCTATGCTTATATTTTTAACAATTATTGCTCCTTTTGCAATGGATTGTTGTGTTAAGTTTGTTAATTATAAGTGACAGTTAAATCAATTTTATTCTGGAAAAACAGTGGTTTGGTTATTAGGAGCGCTTGGAAGCTTTTAAATTGCGCAATAGAATTTTTTCAGATATAATTGTCAAATGTTCTTTGTCATTTTCCCGTCACGCAAGTGATGGGATATATCGCGGGGTGGAGAAGCAGTATCTCGCCTGGCTCATAACCAGGAGGTCGCAGGTGCAATTCCTGCCCCCGCTACATGGAAAAACAAGTTCGCGTAAAACGCGAGCTTGGTGTTTTTATAAAATAGAATAGCGTTAAATGGGTCTTTTTTTGTGTGGTATTATTCGGCTTGTTATGAAAAAAAATATAATCAGTTATTGCCGAGGCCTTATTAATGAACCGATATTTAGATGGGTGGTTATAAGTTTGCCCTTTTTACTCCTTTTTGCCGCCATAACTGTTCATGGGGTAGATGTTCCTGCTAAGGACACTCTTTTTTTTGTTCCTTTAATAAATGATCTGGTTAATGGTCAAAGCGGAGCCTGGAAAGGTCTGTTATCTGTGCAGTTAAATGAACACCGACCCATGTTGCCGGTTTTGATTATTTGGATGGTTACTGTTTCAGTCGGTTGGCATGCTAAATACCTGCTCATCATAAATGTAATTATTGTATTTATTTTGTTTTTGTTTATACAAAAACTGGCCGAGGCTGTGTTTAAAAAATCCCTAAAGAAAAGCGAGTTTTTTGTGTGGTCTATTTTTTCAGCGGTGTTTTTGAGCTCTTTATCGCAGTGGGAAATTTGGATGGATGCCACTACTCTTAATTTAACCTTGGGGTTAACCGCTTCAGTAGGCGCAATATTGTTTGCGTATCGGAGTCGCTCGACCGTGGTTGGTTTTTGGGGAGCGGCAACGTTGTGTTTTTTGGCTTCATTTTCAGCCAGCTACGGGCTATTTTCCTGGCCGGTTGTGGCTTTGCTTATTATAGGGAGGTTATTTAGAAATTCTGCCGATAATGCGGTTATTGATAAAAAGATGGCTGTGTTTATATTGAGTGTTTGGCTGATATTAATGGCGGGAACGGTTAGCTTGTATTTTGGTTTTTATGAGGCTCCTAAGTGGCCCCTCCCTTGTCATATGGTTTTTTAAAACCCCTTGAGCTATTGGCTTTTGGCCTAGTCATATTGGGCTTGTCAATCTTTCCCGTGAATATTTATTGGGCAGTAGGTGCGGGGGTGATCCTGCTTATATTAGTGACAGCGGTTTTTTTAAGTTCAGTCAGTTTTTTTAGCGAGATTCAGAAAGAGAGATTGTATTCCTGGCTGTCCCTCATTCTTTTTGGTCTTTTATGCGCAGGAGCAATAGCGGTAGGCAGGGTGGGCTTTGGGATAAATAAGGCTATGTTGTCTAGATATATTATTGCTTCCAATATTGTACTGGTGTCCACTTCTTTGCCTGTGTATGTTTTATGGAGAAGGGTGATAAGAAAAAGTCTGTGGTTTTTACTAGCTGTGTCTTTAATAACAACTAATCTTGTTATAGGGTTTGGTTATTGGCAGGATATGTCAGCTATGAGCGCCGAGTTGCAACAAGGCTTGGCTTGCTTGCAGACTTACAAAAAATCTTCGGAAGGATGTCTGGAAAAGTTGGGACATAGCGCGATCAGCGGTGAAGACGTGAGAAAAGCAGCGCCTGTTCTAAATAAATTAGGAGCTTTTAAAGAGTGGCGGGTGCCCATTAATGTTTTTTATAATGAGTCGCCGGGCCGAGAGCATGGTAAGTTTCAAACTGATTTGAATCTAATAAAAAAATCCTGGGTTAATTTTCAGGGTTGGGCGTTTTTAGATAACTGCGATGTGCCTGAACATATAGTAATTACTTTCGGAGAGGATAATAATTTTTTAGCCCACACAAAACCCGTTTTAAAGCGCGAGCATGGAAAAATTGATTGTAGGAAGAACGCTGTTTATTCCGGCTGGGCGGTAAGTGTTGGGGGTCAAAGGTTGTCGAGAGCTCTGGATTCACGATTAATAAGGGCCTGGGCTTATGATCCTAAAAGAAACTCACTTATACTATTGCCGAATGGTCCGCCTTTCGTTGATCCATAGCAATGCCCCCAGGGTTATAAAAACAGAGATGACGCTAACATAGCTTGTATTAAAGAAACGGCTTAAGAACCAAAAGGCCCAAATAAAGATAGCGTAGTTAATAAAAATGAGGCTTAATTGATTACCATTAATTTGGTGGCGTATTAGTAAGTACAAGAGGGGAAGCAGTAATAATTGAAAAAGATAAAAGGGGAAATATGCCTGGTCATTTAGTATAATTCCGTGATTTACCAAGAAATTACTTAATCCTATTCCCTTTATAGGATAACTGGTGGGCAAGTTGCCGGCAGGATAGTAATAAACATCATCCAGAAAAGCCGAATAATCCCACAACATAAAAGGAAGAATTGAGCTTGTGATAATTAATATAAAGGGAATAATTTTATCACCAAGGTGCTTTTTAAAATAGCCCGACTGCCAGATATGCAAAAAATGGAAGGGGGAAATAAACCAAGCAGAGTGTTTGGTGGTAATGGCCAGCGCCAAAAAAATGAGTGATGACTGAAAATGTTTTTTCTTGAGGAGCAATAAGGAAAACAAAAGAAGGCTGATAAAAATAATGTCGTCCAGGCCTTCAATAAAATGCGGAACTAAAAGGGGGTTGAGTCCAAAAGTAATTGTGGCTAGTATTTTATCTTCTCGTCTATCGAAAAGCCGATAAACAATAAAGAGTGAAAAAATAAACGAAAGCAGGTGTATGACTCGCTGATCATACCAAGAAAAGAGAGTGTTGCTTATGTAGTAGAAAGGAATTGATAAATATAGGTGGGAAGGTAAAGAGATGAAATGATAAAGAGCGGGGTTATTATCCCAGTCTTCCCAAAGGGCCATAGGAGTATCTGTATAATCATGAGAATAGGGGTTTTTGCCTTCAGATAAAAATTTTAATCCCTCTTCCAGCTGAAGGGCATGATCGTGGGTAAACATGTGAGGGGCGCTAATGCAGCGGGAATACAATTCGGTTATAAAGCTATTACCCACGGTGTAGCAAATTATTAATAATATCAGGGCATATTTAGCTTTAAATATTTTTTTGTTCAGATTCGGCTTGAAAATTGAAATTAGGGTGTAAAGGAACACCGCCACAGTAGCAATGGTCTGGAGAGGGTTTAAAACCGTTACTTTTTCTGAATAAAGGTAGAGATAGAATAGAATAATTAAAATGGCGGCGTCTATCATGGGGATGTGGTAGAAAAATTCGGATAATCTTACCACAAAAATATTATTTCTGTAATTGGGTTTGTGTCTGGTATTTTAAGGTAGTGAAGCGAAAATTATTTTTATTTTTTGCCCTTTTTACAATTGCTTTTGGCGTACAGTTTTTTACTTGGCGGGTAACCACCATGACGGATGAAGAGCTGTGGACGAAAAGAGTCGAACAGATGTTTAATGACTTAAAAGGCGGTAACCGAAATTTGGATCAAAATAAGTACTCTGAACATCCCGGTATGCCGGTTGTGTTGGCGGCCTGTTTTGGAAAAGCGACAGGAATGAGCGCCAAAGAAGGTTTAAAATTGTCTGTCGCTATTATAAACGCGTTGGTTATTACGGGCGCGGCTTGGTGGGCTAAAAAAATAATTCCGGATAGTTTTTGGTGGGTCGGTGTTTGGGGCATGGTTCTTTTTAATCCTCTTTATTATCACGCCAGCCCCACCGACGCGGTGGCGGCGCCGCTGACAGTAATTATATTTCTGATGGCTTGGCGACATTTGAAAAAGAGAAAAAAGGTGTCTTTAGCTTCTTCTTTGGTTCTGGGTTTACTGATGGGAGTCGGCCTGGCAACCCGTCTTCACTTTTTTATTTTATTTTTAGCGCCGCTATTTGTTTTCTTGATTATGGCAAATGGATTAAGACGAGTGCTGATTATCGGATTAAGCGGATTGGTCTGGATGCAGGCTCTTAATGTCTTAGCATGGTACAGTCCAATTAATTTTTTTAGAGCCGCTTTGTTTGGACAGCTTGGATTTTACACGGGCTCGTCTTTAAATGATATGGGAAGGGTTTCGGTACAGTTTGTTGACTTTTTGTTGTTTGGACCGCTGGCATTGTGGTCTATTTTTCTGGCAGTTTTTATCATGCTGATACCGGAATTTAAGAGAATAGTGGAACGAGGCTGTCTGTTAGTTTTGTTTATCAGTACATTGATATCGGTCTCATTTTTGCTGGGGTCAAGTCTTCAGTCTTTGAGATATTTCTATCCCCTATTTTTTTTGTGGGAAGCGTTTTTGCCTTTGTGGTTACTGTTGCTCGCGAGTAAAATAAAGTTATCTTCCGCCAGTTACGGGTTACAAAAAATAACGAGAAAAAGAAAAATTATTGGGCCGGTTTTGGTGGGAGGTTTGATAATAAGCCAAGCTTTTATGATGATCTATACCTATTATCTGCCGGCTAGAGAATATTTGGTGGATTGGCAAAGAGTTTCTAAAGAAATAACAAAAAACAAATGAATACATTACCTAGACCAAAGCCTTTAGCAGTTATTGTTTTAGACGGATGGGGTGTCAGCGCGGCTAAAGAAGGAAATGCTATAGCTATGGCTAATACCCCTACTTTAGATATGCTGGCGAAGTATTATCCGATGGCTGTTATTTCGGCAGCTGGTTTAGAGGTGGGATTAAGAGCAGGTCAGCCCGGGGATTCAGAAACCGGACACAAAAATATCGGCGCCGGTAAAGTACAGTATCAGATAATGGCTAGTATTGATAAGGCGATTAAAGATGGGTCTTTTTTTAAAAAACAGGCTCTTTTAGAGGCTATAAGACATGCCCAAAAAAATAATAGCGGTATTCATTTAATGGGTCTGATTTCCAGGGGAGGCGTACATTCTCATATTGAGCATTTAGAGGCTTTATTAAAATTATTAAGAAAAAAGAGGGCTAAAAATGTTTTTATTCATATGTTTTCGGATGGCAGAGACAGCCCGCCGCAAAGCGCTTTGGGATATGCAGGTAGTACCCAAGATTTAATAGAGAAATACGGGATAGGAAATATTGCATCTGTAACAGGCAGGTTTTGGGCAATGGACAGAAATTGCAATTGGGAAAGAACAAAAGCGATGTATGATATGTTAACAGGCGGGCCCAGGCCGCCGGGAGCAGGTTCAGCGCGGGCGGCAATTGAGGAGGCTTATCAGGATAATTTGACCGACGCCAAAATTTCGCCAACGGCAGTTACAAAGGGTGGAGCTCCGCTGGCTACTATCAGAGAGAACGATGCAGTAATCATGTTTAACTTTAGACCTGATAGATCCAGGCAATTAACAGCTGCTTTTACCAATCCTGATAAAGTTGGTTTTAAAGCGAAAAAAATAAAAAATATTTTTTTCGCAACGCTGGCTCAATATGATCCCAAATTATCAGCTAAGGCGGCTTTCGATGAGGAGCAGGCGAAATATCCGCTAGCTCGTATAATTTCTGAAGCAGGGCTAAAACAATTACATCTAGCGGAGACGGAAAAATATGCTCACGTTACCTATTATTTAAATGTGGGGCGAGAGGATCCGTTTCCGGGCGAAGAATGGAGGCTGATAAAATCATCAAGTGTTAAAAATTTTGCCAGGCGGCCGAGGATGGAAGCTAAGAAGATAACTGATGAATTATTAAAGGAATTTACAGAAGGTAGATATGACGTGTATTTTGTGAATTATGCCAATGCGGATATGGTTGGACACACGGGAGATTTCCGGGCGGCCATAAAAGCCTGTGAGTATGTGGATGAGTGTGTGGGAAAGCTCCATAAAAAAATAAATAAAATTAATGGAGCTTTGCTGATAACGGCAGACCACGGTAACGCGGAAGAGATGGAGAATGAAGAGTCCGGCGAATGTATCACGGAACATTCTGTTAACCCTGTCCCTCTACATTATGTAAGATCGAAAGTAAGAAGAATTATTCCTAAAAGCGACCAAGAAATAAATGAGCTTTGTTCCGGCCCGGTGGGAATTTTAACTGATGTAGCCCCGACGATTTTAGATATTTTGAGGTTGCAGAAGACGCCTGAAATGACTGGTATTTCGTTGCTTGGGTCCTTAAGATAATTTTCAAATTTCAAATTTTCTCACTTTGCTCTTTGAGCTTCATGGGACCTTCGGCAATTTTCAAAAGCTAGGTTTTTGATGCTGGATTGGGCTTCTTTTTATGCCATTCGGTTGATTGTTCGTAGGCGTAAGCTGTTTGAAAAAGTCTTTGCTCCTCAAAATGCGGAGCTATTAGTTGGAGTCCGACTGGTAAATTGCTGGCGAAGCCGCAGGGAACTGATAAGACCGGCAGGCCGGCTACGCTGGCCGGGACCGTTAAAACATCAGACATATACATTTTAAGAGGATCTTCTTTGCGACTGCCAAGAGGAAAAGCAACTTCTGGGGCGACCGGGCCAGTAATTATGTCTACTTCACGGAAAGCATTAAGAAATTCTTTTCTTATCATGGTCCTTACTTTGCTGGCCTGCTTATACCAGGCGTCGTAATAGCCAGTGGATAGTGAGTAGGTACCCATAAGAATTGAGCGTTTAACTTCCGGGCCGAAGTACTTACCCCGACTTTCAAAGTAGCGGTCAATTAGGCTTTTGCTTTTTAAGCTAACCCGGCCGTAGCGCAGACCATCATAGCGAGCCAAGTTAGACGCAGCTTCGGCTTTAACTAGAAGATAATAAGTCGGTATAGCGAGGTCGGTTAAAGACAATGATATTTCTTTGGTGACAGCGCCAAGCGAGTTAAGTTTTTCTATGGCTTTTTTAACGGTTTTTGAAACTTCTTTGTCGATTCCTGCGGAGAAAAACTGTTTTGGTATGCCAATTTTCACGTCTTTTATGGATCTTCCGCAAGAGGTCATATAATTTCCTACGGGGTTAGAGCTAGTAGTGGCGTCTAATTTGTCCCGGCCAGAAATTATTTCCATTAAAAGGGCGGCGTCTTTTACGCAGTTAGCAAAAGGGCCGGCTTGATCAAAGCTGCTGGCATAGGCCAAAAGCCCGAAACGACTAACACGTCCATAGGTAGGTTTAACACCTACTATTCCACAAAAGGAGGCCGGTAAACGAATGGATCCGCCGGTGTCGGTGCCGACGGCGACTGGGACTTCTCTGCTAGCCACAGCCGCGGCGGGGCCGCCACTACTGCCCCCAGGAACACGGGAGGTATCCCAGGGATTATGGGTGGGTCCAAAAGCTGAATATTCATTACTGGAACCCATGGCAAATTCGTCTAAGTTGGCTTTGCCAATAGTAATGGCGCCTTCAGCTTCCAGGCGATTAACAACGGTGGCATTAAAAGGAGAACGAAATTTTTCCAGTATTTTTGAGGCAGCGGTGGTGTGGCCTTGAGTGGTACAGATAATGTCTTTTATCGCAATAGGAATGCCCGCTAATCGGCCAATGGTCTTTTTTTTCTTTATAGACGAATCTTGATTCTTGGCCATATTAAGAGCTTCATCGCTTAAAACTTCAATAAAAGAATTGATAGCTGGTTCAAGTTCGCCGATAGTTGACAGAGATTCATTAATTAAATCAATACAGGATATCTGACCGTCTTTTACGAGGTCCGCAATTTCATGAACAGGCTTATCTAAGAGAGACATGGATTAAAAAACTGCTTTGACTTTTATGTGGTTCCGACTTACTTCCGGAGCATAATCCAGTAAGGTTTCGCTTGAGCATAAATGGTCAGGCTTGGGTTGGTCGGGGCGAGTTATGTTGGTTAGGCCTGTTACATCTTCCGAGGCGGGAGCGTTTTTGGTATCTATTTTTTGAATAGCCGCGAAGTGACCGAGAACATCAGCCAAGCTTTGAGCGTTTTTATTAATTTCTTCCTTGCTAAGACCCAGACGGGAGAGGTTAGAAATGTGTTCTACTTCCTCGGTTGATAAGATTTTATTTTTGTTGCTCATTTTTTTATCATTGTCTTAAACTGCGTTGGGGTCAATACTTTGACGCCAAGTTTTTGAGCTTGTTTTAGTTTGCTTCCCTGGTTTTCTCCTTTAACTAAATAATCGACGTTTTTAGAAATCGTGGAGCCGGTTTTACCGCCTTTTGTTTGAACAAGAAGTTTAGCCTCTTCCCGAGACAAATCAGGCAAAGAGCCTGTGAAAACAAAGAGCTTGTTCTTCAGGGGTCCTTTGGTTTGGAAGCCGGTGACAATTATGCCCGCTTTTAAATATTTATTTATCAGACGCTTAGAATAGTCGCTATTTAAGTATTTATAAACGTCTTGAGCGACTATTTCCCCAATACCACTCATTGATTGAAGCCGGTCAATGGTGGCCTGTTGAAAGTTTTTCAAAGATCCGAATTCGTTGGCTAAGTCTTGGGCGGTAACCGTGCCAACTTGAGGAATGCTAAGAGCCACAATAAAACGGTTTAAAGGAATATTTTTATGCGACTGAATTTCGCTAATTATGTTTTGGGCTGATTTTTCCGCAAAGCCTTCGAGTGGTTCAAGGTCGCCCGTTTTTAGTTGCCATAAATCGGGAGCGTCTTCAATTAAGCCTTTCTGGATTAACTGCTCAACTACCTTTTCTCCTAGGCCTTCTATGTCAAAAGCCTGGCGGCTTATAGCGTGAAGGATGCGGGCGTGCTGACGGGGGAAGCAGTTTTTGTTGGGACAACGCCAGATTGTTCCTCCGGATTGTTTTATGGCCTTAGTGCCACAAATGGGGCAATGGGAAGGCATTTCAAATTTTTTTGTTTGGGGAGGCCGCAGTTTTTTTAAAGCCTTTGCCACTTCCGGAATAATATCGCCAGCTTTACGAATAATGACGGTGTCCCCTGCTCTTATGTCTTTACGTTTTATTTCTTCAGCGTTGTGGAGAGTGGCTCGAGAAACCGTGGTCCCGGCTACCGAGACCGGTTTGAGTTTAGCAACGGGGGTAAGAGCGCCGGTACGACCAACTTGAACAGATATGGCCTTAATAAGGGTGGTTGCTTCTTCAGCCGCGAATTTGTAAGCGATGGAGCCCCGAGGAGTTTTTCCGATAACGCCCAAACGATGGGCGTAATTAAGATTGTTTATTTTAATAACCGCTCCATCAACCTGAAAATGGTATTGATTCTTTTTTTTACCCAGCTTTTCCAGAAAATTCCAGACCGCCTTGAGGCTGGATAGTTTTTTGCTGTCAGGGGGAACAGGGAGGCCTAGCGCGATTAGCAGATCCAACTCTTTAGCTCGCGTTTTAAGAGGAATTCCGTCGGTAATTTCCCAAGCAAAAAAACGTAAGGGGCGATCAGCGGCCGCTTGTGGGTCGAGCTGGCGTATGGATCCGGCCGCAATATTGCGGGGATTGGCATAGGGTGTTTGATTTGAAAGCGAGCGTTTTTTATTCATGCGCAGAAAGTCTTTTTTGTTAATAAAAATTTCTCCCCGCACTTCCAGACGACCCGCGATTTTTCTTCTTAAAGCAAGAGGTACGGACTCAATGGTGCGAATGTTATGGGTTACGTCTTCTCCGGTTGTGCCGTCTCCCCTGGTGAGAGCTTTTTTGAACTTACCGTCCTGGTAAATTAGGGATACAGCCACGCCATCTATTTTGGGTTCGACAAAATAGTCGTAATCTTGGTTGATTATTTTTTTGTTGCGCGTTTCCCATTGTTTAAGTTCTTCATAGTCAAAAGCGTCCTGGAGAGAAAGCATGCGAATTCTATGGTTGTATTGTTTAAATTTTTTAAGAGGCTCCCCCCCTACTCTTTGTGTGGGTGAATCGGGAGTAATAAGATCGGGAAATTGTTGTTCTAGCCGATGCAGTTCGTGTTTAAGGCTGTCCAGGGCAGCGTCTGAAATCTCCTGGGTATCTTTGACGTGGTAGAGATAGCGATGATGCTCTATTTCCTGTCTTAGTTTGTTTATTCTTTTGGAGGCTTTATTTTTGTCCATAAAAATAATTCAGGGTGTTGTTCTTATGATACTCATTTGAGCTTGATATTATAAGGAGAGATACGAATGACGCAAATAACAACAACTATTGGTCCTTTCAAGAGGAGCCAGGGCTAACAGGCACGAATTATCTGAATAATATCAGAGCTAATTTAAAATAAAATTGATAATTAAGTCAGGCAGTTCAGGAAAAATAATGAAGGCTATGGCAGTGGCAGTTAAGAAAGGGCCAAAAGGGACAGCGGTTTTAAGCGTGGCTTTTTTGGTCAGAAGCAACCAAAGGCCATAGGCTCCGCCGACAATAAAAGAAACAAGAAGGAGAATAATGGTTGAGTAAATACCCAGCAATAGTCCAAGAGGAGCCATTAGTTTTATATCACCAATTCCTATTCCCCGCCCTTTAGTTATCAACCATAAGAATGTGAAGAAAAACGATCCCACAGCTGCTCCAATCAGTCCGGAAAAAAAAGATACCGGGGTCAAAGCAAGTATAACTAAGCAAATTACAGTTAAGGCTAGTATGTAGAGATCAGGAAGGGTGAAGGTTTTAAGATCGATAAGAAATAAAATTCCCAAGAGACAAACAATCAAGTAATTTAAGATAGAAATAATTAAAACTTCCATAGTAGGAGCGGGAGGGATGAAAATAACAACCGCAAATAAACCATAGAAAAATTCTACTAGAGGATATTGAACAGATAAAAAGGAGCGGCAACGACTACACCGGCCGGCTAGTAGAATAAAAGACAAAATTGGAATAAGCTCCCACCACTTGAGTTTTTTGCGGCATTGCGGACAGCGAGATCTGCCGGTGGGCAGATCTTTCGGATATCTAATAACTGCAACGTTTAAAAAACTGCCAACGGCAGACCCAAGAAAAAAAACAACTGGGGTTATTAAGGGACTGGGCATTGGTGCGGGGTTGTAGCGGGACAAGCGCTGTCAACAATCTTAAAAACAGCCCCGGCGTCAACGCAGTAATATTTGCCTGATTCGCTTAAAAGAGGCGCACTGACGCAGTGGTTTTGAATTTCGGAGTCCCTGATTACGGTCACGTCCGTTCCCCCGTAGGCATCGTCGATTTCGTTTTTTAGTTGCTCTAAATTATCCTGTATGTCCGGAAAAGTAGTCCAGTTTTCAAAGCCGTTATCCTGCGAATTGTAAACGAGTTCAGCTAACCAGCGCAGTTGGCTTACGCCGTTTCTGATACGAGCGTCGGCCGCTTTCTTACGGCTGTTGTCGGCAACGGCAAAGACCAGCGCGGCTAATATGCCGATGATAGCTATAACGACCAGGAGCTCTATTAATGAGAAGCCTTTTTGCTTAAATTTTTTTCTCATCTTGAATGAAAGTGTATCATAAATAAGCTGATTGAGGTATTAAAAACACTCGCGGATTTGCCGCGAGTGTTTTACTTGCTTTTAAGAAATCAGATTATGGACAGGCTGTGGCAGAATCACCGCAAGTGGCAGTGGCGCTTTCGGTAAATTCTCCGCTTGAGTCAACACAGATATAAGAATCGGTGCTTGTCTTCAGGTTAGAACTGATGCAAAACGCTGATGAAGAGGCGTTGGTGTCAAAGTCCAAGGCCGTTGTTCCAACAGCGCTAGCCAGATCAGATCTTAAGGAAGTGACGGAGTCTTCAATGCCGCCAACACAATTAGATGAGTCGGGGCTGTCAAAACATGTATCAAGACCTGCGTAAGAAGCATCGTTAGAGTCATAATAGACTTCAGCCAAAGTACGCAACTGACCAATGTTGGATTTCACTCGAGCGTCGTTAGCTTTGTCTCTCGCGTTACCCAGAGCAACAAGCACTAAGGCGGCGAGGATACCAATAATGGCAATGACAACTAACAATTCAATGAGGGTGAAACCTTTAGAAAGTTTTTTATTCATTTGCTACCCTCACCTCCTCTCATAATTTGAATGTGATTTTTCCACATGCGACCGTGAGTTAATAGTACCATAAAGTAGTTTTAGTAAGAAGGTTTGATTTATTATCTGTTTATTTTTCTGTCGGTTGAGAAAAAGGGCATGGCATCTTCGACAACAACGGCGTCATTGTCAACTAATGATTGCAGGCTGGCATCTAAAGTCTGCATGCCAATTTGGGAGTTGGTTTGAATAATGCCGGGGAGTTGATGAATTTCTCCTTCTCTAATGACATTTCTAATGGCGGTAGTGGCAATCATGATTTCCACTGCCGGAACACGCCCGCCTTCTTTTAGAGGAATAAGTCTTTGAGAAACGACCCCTGATAAAACGGAGGCGAGTTGGGAGCGGATTTGGCTTTGTTGTCCAGTAGGAAAAGAATCGATAATTCTTTCGACTGTTTCGGAAGCGTTGTTGGTGTGGAGCGTGGAGAGAACAAGGTGACCGGTTTCGGCTAAAGTGAGCGCGGTACGCATAGAATCAAGGTCGCGCAATTCGCCAATTAGTATAACGTTGGGGTCTTGGCGCAAGGTGGCTTTGATGGCTTCTTCAAAAGTAGGCGCGTCTTTGCCGATTTCACGTTGGTCAATGATTGATTTAGAGTCTTGGAACTGATATTCAATGGGATCTTCAATAGTTAAGATGTGTTCTTTTCTGTTTTGGTTTATGTGGTTAATTAGAGCCGCTAAAGTGGTGGTTTTGCCGTGCCCGGCCGGACCGGCGGCCAGAACAAACCCTTGTTTTTGTTCGGCAAACTGTAAAATATGGCTGGGCAAATGAAGCTCTTCAACGCTTAGAATTTCTCTCGGGATGAGTCGTAAAGCGGCAGAGCGTGTGCCTTCCGCGAAGAAAACATTAATTCGAAAACGAGTGCGGTCTGGCAGAGAATAAGAAAAGTCGGCCTGTTGATATTTTTCTAAATATTCTTTGGCTCGTTCGTTTTCGGAGAGTAGGCCGTCAATTAAATTATCAGAGTCTTTAAGAGCAAGTCTGTCTTCAGTTACTTTTTTTAGCTGGCCGTGGACACGAAAAAAGGGGGGGCGATAGGGAGAGATATGCACATCAGATGCTTGGGCCTCTTTTGCTTCGCGAAGAAGGTCGTCTATTCGATGCATAGCTAAAAACGTTAGTGTTTGTTTATATTTTAAAGCTGAAAAGAATTTACTAAATGTTTATTTGGCTTTTTCTAAAACTTTTTTAATTTTTTCGACAACTTCCGTGGGGGTAAAGTGGGCTTTGATAATGTAATCATTAGCATCCAGGTTAACGCCTCTTTCCACATCGGGTTTTTGCCCTAAATTGGTAAGCAAGATAACCGGCAAGTTTTTTGTTCTCTCTTCTTTTCTTAAAAGCTCAAGAATTTCAAAGCCGTCTCTCTCGGGAAGAACGATGTCCAGAAGAACCAGGTCCGGCAGAGGGTCTTCCTGGAGTTTTTGCCAGGCGCTTTCACCGTTGTCAAAGAAGACAACTTCATAACCTAAATTAGTAAGCTTGGTTCTATACATGCCGGAGATAAAAGAATCGTCTTCTACTAACATGATGGTGTAATTTTTTTGCTCCATAAATATTTTGGTATTTAAATAATTATACGTCGATGTTATTATGATACCTTAGATTATTTTAGCAGAATACCGCATTTCTTGGTAACAAAATCATTGGTTGGTGTTTTTAGAAACACGCATAACATCCTGATAGCGCACAGTGCCTTGCAGGACTTTAAGGATTCCGTCTTGGAGTAAAGATATGTGTCCCTGTTTTTTTGTTAATTCGACCATCTTGTCATAGGGGGCGCGATCCGTAATAGCTTGGCGCAGTTCATGAAAAACAGGAATGGCCTCGAGTATAATAACCTGCCCATTTGTTTTTCTTTCCTGACACTTAGGACAGCCCTTGCTTTCAAATAGTTTTATTTTGTTAGAGATGTTCATACTTTCATAATAATCTGGAGGAATATTCTTAAGGATTTTTTTTATGGTTTCCTGGGCCTTGGGAGGAACAATGACTTCTTCACGGCAATCAGGACACAGCCTGGGCAATAATCTTTGGGCAATCAATAAACGCAGGCTGGAAGAAACAAGATAAGGATTAACACCCAGGCCGGTGAGATGAGTAATAATATCTAGGGCGTTGGAAACAGAGGGCAAAGAACTTATTATCAGATAACCAGAGAGGGCTCCTTTAATAGTTAGGTGAGCTACTGGTGAGTCGTTAATTTCATCGATCATGATAATGTCTGTGTCTTGGCGATAAATCTCATGGAGGGCTTTTGGGTAATCGAATCCTCTCTCTGGCTGAATTTGGGTTTGGGAAACACCAGGGATTTCATAACTAACTGGATCTTCAAGAGAAGCAATGTTTACTGACGGTTTGTTTAACAAGGAAACAAGTGAGTACAGCAAGGAGGTCTTTCCCGAGCTCTGCGGACCAGAAGTTAAGATCAGGCCGTGGGGATTAGCAATGGAGTTGGAGAGGATGTTCTGGTGACGAGGGGCTACTCCTAGGTCTGATAAGGAGGGGGATTTTTGAGACACGCGCATCATTCGTAAAGTTATTTTTTCTCCTCTGGTTGTGGGCATAATAAGTACCTGAACGGTGAGCGGCTTTGGTTCATTAGCAAGATAAATACTTCCTTCTTGCGGCGTGTCTGATTTGGTGACGCGTATGTTAGCAAGCATTTTTACACGAGAGAGAACGGCCGCGTGTAAATCCATAGGCAAGAGAAGAGAGGTGTGCAGTTGGCCGTCTATTCTGTAGCGAACGCGAAGCTGTTCCAGTTCTGGTTCTATGTGAATATCTGTGGCTAATCCATCAATGGCGTGGCGGACTATAACGGCGACAATTTTATTCACGGGAGTATCGGTTAATACACTGTTAAGTTTGTTGGGCTCCGGGGAGATATTTTTAGTTTTTTTAAGTTCCTGACCAAATTCTCGCAACATCTGCTCGGTGTTACTGCTGGTGTCGGGAAAATTCAACGCCTGGGTAATGCCATCATGGGAGGCGCAGTATATTTCCGGTAAGAGGTTTTTTTTCTTAGCAATGAATCTAATGGCTGATAAGGCCTCGTAGTCATCGGGGGACTCCATAGCAATTAAGAGTCTTTTTTCTTTTTGGGCAAAAGCAAAAAACCTATAGGTCTGGGCCGCTTTTGTGGAGATTCCAGACATAGCGCGGTCATCACTTTGTATAGTCGATAGATCAACATAAGGAACGCCCAAGCTTTCCGCTTTTAATTGGGCGAGGGGCTCCGGATAAACCAGTTTTTCTTCTCTGATAACTTCTTCAATTTTTTTGTCTTCCTCTTGGGCAACACGTTTGATGTGATCAAGCTGGGTCGGCTTAAGCAATCGGTGTTCCAGTAGAAGTTGTTCGAGAGTTGGTTTTGTTTTTTCGGTCATAAGCAAGAGTGTTGGTAACAATGATATCACATAGTTAGGTGGCGTTGGGCTAAGCAGACAGCCCGGGTAAAAACAGGACCTTTGTTTTTCAACTGATTATCCAGTTCAGGAGATAATGATAAACCTCGCCAAGGGTTAGCAAGCGTTGTTTGATGGTTCATTTTTTGAGCCCAAAGAGATCGTAAATTATGAGCTAATGAACCTTCGCCCGTAAGCACGGTTTGGGAAATGGGTCTGTTTTTTGACTGTTCAAATTTTTCACAAATTTTTTTTGCTTCTTCGACAATAGGTTCAAAGGTAAGGTTAATTGAAGCGGGAGGTGTGGCGGCGGCGCGGTGACTATCGGGTTCTCCGATTATAAAATTTTTAGCTATTGGAGAAGGAAGACCGGCTGTATTTATGAGCGAAGCGATGCAATTAAGATAACCATAGTCTAAAAGGTAAACGATTTTGACGGCGCCTCGGTCAATAATATGGAAGGTGGTTTCAAGAGCGTCGATGTCACATATAAGTATGGAGGAGTGGGAGCTGTTTTGAATTAGTCTTCGCAAAGAAAAGGAGGACAACTCTAGAGAAAATAGCTCCATATTTAGTTCAGCGACCAGGTCCTTATACCAGGTAATAACATTTTTAGGTATAGCGGCTATAAAGACAGGAATAGATGACTGTTCCTGAAAATCTTTGTTTTTATTCGGTTTTGGCTTTGGGCTGGTTTTGTCAGTTGTGTCGTCAAGAGGAATTGAAGGATTAGTCTTTCCTTCTTTGCTCCAGACAACGATCATTTCGTTTAAGTCCGCAGGTACAACTCGAGAGGCTGAAAATTTTATTGCTTTGTCTAGTTCATTGTCGGGTATATTGGGTTGGATTATGGTGGTGGTGAATACTGTACTGGAAGGAAGAGAAGCGACGACTAAGTCAGATGAAAATTGCCCGGCGTTAAGTGAGTCATTTATTAATTGAGCCCAGTCTTTAACATTCATTGTTTCTAGGGCGGAAGGAATCACATAAGGTTCCGGCAGATTAACGTAAGCGTACGCGGAGAGATCTATTCTTTTGCCTCGGTTAAGTAATTCAACAATTCTTATGGAAGAATCGCTGATATCCAAACCAATAAAAGAGTGGGGTTTATTTGGTAAGAACACAGTTTTAATAATTAAAAATAAC
The DNA here is from genome assembly GCA_964392095.1 of uncultured Candidatus Saccharibacteria bacterium. Taxonomy (GTDB): domain Bacteria; phylum Patescibacteriota; class Andersenbacteria; order UBA10190; family UBA10190; genus CAYMOF01. The sequence continues at coordinate 52,400 of CAYMOF010000006.1, forward strand.
TATTGCGCAAGATAACACTTATAGTGTAGCATAAGGATATTATGAGTGGTTTTATTTGGCTGATTGTTTTAATTTTACTCGCGGTGGCGGGCTATTTTGTGGTTGTTTATAACTCTTTAATTAAGCAAAGAAATCAGGTTAAGGAAGCTTGGAGTGATATTGACGTACAACTAAAAAGAAGACATAATTTAATTCCTAATTTAGTTGAGACGGTGAAAGGATATGCCACTCACGAAAGAGAGGCATTCGACTCGGTTACTAAGGCGCGAGCAAGGGCTTTGGGGGCGGAGACTCCGGCGGAACAGGCCGAGGCGGAAAACGCTTTGACCTCAACGTTAAAAACCTTATTTGCGGTGGCGGAAGCTTACCCGGATTTAAAAGCTAACGCTAATTTTCTCGAGTTACAGAGAGAGCTTTCGGATACGGAGAATAAAATTCAAGCGGCCAGACGTTTCTATAATTCTGTTACTCGCGACTATAACACAGGTATTCAGTCGGTACCCAAAAACATAGTGGCCGGCATGTTTTCTTTTAAAGAAGAAGAATACTTTGAATTATCAGAGGAGGCAGAAAGATCGGTGCCGGAAGTAGATTTCCAGGAGAGATAATTTTAAATTTGCAATTTGCAAATAATTTTTAGTCAGTCAATTTTTGGCGTGACCGTAGGATTTGAAAATTGATGTTTGATGATTGAAAATTGATACTGTGCCCAACTTATATAAACAGATTGAAGCCAATAAACGGAGTTCTCTTTTTTTGATTTTATTTGTTTTGACTCTGGTGATAGGAGCCGTGGCTATATATTCTTACGCGGTGAGAGGAGATTTTGTGTTGCCTGTTATTGCGGCTGTGATCGCTGTCCCCTCTTCATTAATCGGCTATTACAAGGGTGACAAGATTGCTTTAGTAAGCAATGGAGCCAAAGAGTTGCCAAAAGAACGAGCTCCGGAGATACATAATGTTTTAGAAAATCTAGCCATAACTTCCGGCATACCTAAACCAAAGTTGTATTATATTGATTCCCCCGCACTAAACGCATTTGCTACAGGCAGGAACCCAGAACATTCCTCGATTGCCGTAACAAGAGGGTTAGTAGAAAAATTAGATAGATCAGAGCTTGAAGGAGTGTTAGCCCACGAGCTGGCTCACGTGAAAAACTATGATATTCGTTTCGCGACTATGGTGGCTATTTTTGTTGGTTTTGTGGTTATTTTATCGGATTTGTTCACCAGGTCTTTATTGTGGGGAGGTTTGGGTTCTCGGGATAATAATAATCGGGGGCAGTTAGGAGCGGTTTTGGCCATTGTGGGTTTGGTTTTTCTAATTATTTCCCCTATTGTCGCCCGCTTGATCCAACTAGCCATATCCCGACAAAGGGAATATCTGGCAGATTCTTCTGGAGCGTTGATAACAAGATATCCAGAAGGTTTAGCTAGGGCTTTGGAAAAAATCGAACAGTCCCCTCCTCTGCAGGCAGCCGGCAGGGCTACAGCCCATCTTTATATAAGCAACCCCTTTAAAAGAAGCAACCTGGGTCGTTTCTTCTCAACACATCCGCCGGTAAAAGAGAGAGTCAGAAGATTAAGAGGCTTGTGATTTTATAAGGTTTTTTCTATGACTGGATAGGAAAAGCCCCGTGAGATTAAAAATCTGGCAAGGCGGGCTTTGTCTGATCTGTGTTGAGGATGAAGAATTTGCCATTTACGGACTGCCTCTTGGGCCATTTTTTCTTCAAGGTCGTCAACAAATATATTATTTAAGGCTTCCTGGGCAAAATTTTCTTTTATCCCCTTTTGCTTGAGTTTGTGTTTAATAAAATGGGGACCAACGGGCTTGTTTTGAATTATCTGTTGAGCATATTGGCGGGCAAATTTCTTATCATTAAGAAGGTTTGCTTTTTTAAATTTATTAATGGTTTCGTTTATCTGTTGAGTAGTAAATCCTTTGCGTTTCATTTTTGATTTTATTTCAAAAATAGAATGGTCGCGCCGGGCGAGTATTGATTGGGCCGCGTAGTCGGGATTTTGTGATTTGGAAAGCATATATGTTTAAGAAATTTGAGTTTATAAATTATATAATTTTAAGAATGTATAATTTCTGGATTTTTGTCTTGCTCTTTACATTTTAAATTAATTCGTTAGATTCCGTGGTATATGAAGATCTTTAGGTTATACTAAGAAGCATAGTTCTTTATTGTTAAAGAGATTAATAATGAAAAATCCTATCCAAGACAAACTTACAAGCAGGTTAAAAAATATACTAGCTACGGCGACAAAAACGTCCAAGGGGCTGAAGCACGGCCGAATTGGAACAGAACATGTTTTATACGGCATGACGCAAGAGGCAGGATGTCTAGCTTACAGTATTTTAAAAAAGTTTGGTTTGAATTCTGAATTTATTATGGAAGAACTGAAAAAGATGCCTCAAAAGTCTCATTGGCACGAGGAATTATCACCTAACACCAGGGCTATTATTGAAAAGGGGGCGCGCACCGCTTTTCAGTACCATCACCGTTATATAGGAACCGAGCATGTCTTGTACAGTATGCTGTCACTAAAAGACAGCAACGCTTACAAGATATTTGAAAAATCGCCAGTTGACATAAGAGCACTTTTACAGCAGGTGCAAATTGTGCTAAAGAGCACGTCTCATTTCCCTGATTTATCCAGTTTTTTGGGTTTGCCATCAGTGCCGCAAGCTACTCCCACAAGAACGGCTGTCCAAAAGAAAATGCAAGGACATCCAGCTTCTATGGAATTAGAAGAGGCGGATAACAAGAAAGTAAAAACTCCTGCCTTGGATTTCTTCACCCAAGACTTAACGGCCGCTGCCGCGGAAGGTAAATATGATCCGATTATTGGAAGAGCAAAAGAAATTGAAAGAGTAATGAGTGTTTTGAACAGGAAGACAAAAAACAATCCTCTTCTGATTGGAGATCCCGGAACCGGAAAAACGGCTATTGTTATTGGCTTAGCTCAAAAAATCGCAGCCGGGTCGGTGCCTCCAAAATTACAAGATAAAAGAATATTGGCTTTAGATATGGCTAGTGTCCTGGCGGGGACAACTTTCAGAGGAGAATTCGAGGAAAGGGTGAAAGAGTTGATGAGAGAATTGGAAACAGACGATCAGGCGGTGCTGTTTATTGACGAGGTACACACTATAGTGGGGGCCGGTTCAGCTGGAGGAAGCTTGGATGCCGCCAATATGTTAAAGCCGGCTTTAACGAGAGGAGAAATAAGCGTGATTGGCGCCACCACTATGGAAGAGTACAGAAAACATATTGAGAAGGACGCCGCTTTAGAAAGACGTTTTCAGGCAATACAAGTAAAAGAGACGTCTGAAGAAGAAACGCTTGCTATTTTACAAGGAGCGAGAGAGGCTTATGAACAACACCATGGATTAACCGTTACGGATGAAGCTATAAGGGCGGCAGTGGAGATGAGCGTGCGTTATATCCCCGATCGATTTTTGCCGGACAAGGCTTTTGATTTGCTCGATGAGGCAGCGGCCAGACTACAACTTAAGTTGGCGGGAAGCGACGAGGCGCAGGAAGCTAACCAGCTAAAGAAAAATATTGACGACTTGAAAACTAAAAAAGAAAAGGCCATTGAAAGCGAGAATTACGAAGAAGCTCTTAAAGCAAAGCGACAGGAAGATGAGCTAAATGAAAAATTAGCGGCCTACGCTCGGAAAATTAGCAAAGAAAGAGGAAAGATTAAGCTGTCAATAAACCAAGAGCATGTAGCCGAAGTGGTAGCTGAAAACACGGGAATTCCGGTGACGAGAATCATAAAATCAGAAATTAAAAAGCTGGCCAACCTGGAGGAAATTCTAAGAAAGTATATAATCGGCCAGGAAGAGGCTATATCGTCAGTGGCAAGGTACGTGCGCCGCAGCCGAGCGGGCATTGCTAATCCAAATAGGCCTTTGGGATCTTTTATCTTCCTAGGTCCAACCGGAGTAGGTAAAACTGAAACCGCCAAGATATTAGCGCGGGAAGTATTTGAAGACGAAGAAGCTTTGATAAGGGTTGATATGTCCGAGTTTATGGAATCTCATTCCGTGTCAAGACTGGTAGGGGCTCCGGCAGGATATGTTGGTTACGAAGACGGCGGAAAGTTAACGGAAGCGGTAAGAAGGAAGCCTTATTCAATTGTGCTTTTTGACGAGATTGAGAAAGCGCATCGGGATGTAACAAACATATTGCTGCAAATACTGGATGAGGGTCAATTGACCGACTCGCACGGAAGAGCGGTTAATTTCCGCAACACTATTGTGATCATGACCAGTAACCTGGGTTCCCAGGAGTTGTCCCAGCAGGCACGGATGGGATTTGGTTTAGCGAAAGAAAGTCCGACCAAAGACACGGTGAAAGAAAGATATGAGGAGTTAAAAGACATCGTTCTAAAAGAGCTTAAGAACAACATGGCACCGGAACTGATAGGCAGAATAGATCAAATAATCGTGTACTCGCCTTTGGGTTTATCGGAAATAAAAAGAGTGGCGGAACTGCATGTCAACGAGTTAAAAAACAGGTTGTCTGATAAGAATATCAATCTGGATGTATCGCGCGGAGTTATTGATGATATATCTAATCGTGCTTACGAAGAAGGCGCGGGAGCAAGGCCGATAAGAAGGATAGTGCAGGAGATATTAGAAGATCCAATTGCGAATTCGGTTGTGGCTGATGAGTTGAAAGAAGGTCATCTGGTTAAAGCGACTAAGACGGGGGGGCAGATAAAAGTGGTGCCGGTTGATGAAGGTTGAAGCGTTTGAGTGTTTAGCTAGCGGTTTAAAAGATGTTATTGCCCCGGCAAGGTGTATAGGGTGTTTAAAAGAAGGAACATGGTGGTGTAAAAATTGCCGGCAAGGGTTTGTTTATTCTCCTTTGTCTTGCGTGGTTTGCAAGAAAGAGAGATCGAGAGGAATTACTTGTACTGGTTGTAAATCAAAAACAACCTTAGCCGGGCTGGTGACGGCCGGGTGTTATTCGTCACCGGTTTTCAGAAGAGGTGTTCATTGGTTAAAATTTAAAGGTGTTTTAGATGTGGCTGAAACGATGGCAAATATTCTAATTCCCAGACTGGTGTTAATAAATACTTTGAAGGAGCTGCAAAAACAGGCCGTGTTGGTTCCCATCCCGCTTCATAAGCATAAATTAAGGGCCAGGGGTTTTAATCAAAGCGAAAAATTAGCCGAGATTATAGGTGAAAATACGGGTGTTCCGGTTATAGAGGCGGTGGAGAGGATAAAGCCAACATGGACGCAAACGAAACTGCCGGCCGGTTTAAGAAAAGAGAATTTAATAGATTCGTTTGCCGTTAAAGAAGCTTTGCCTGCTGATAGAAAATATTGCTTGCTGGTGGATGATGTGGTGACGACGGGATCAACAATATCAGAAGCTGCCAGAGTTTTGGCGGCTGATAAAAATAAGATAATTTGGGGAGTGGCTGTGGCCCGGGGATAAGCGGGTTGGCGTTTTGTTACCAGGTACTTGTCTGTCCGTCGCGGCGGGGAGAGTCATAGCCGGAAGGACGATCGGGGTTGTTTTCTGGAGTGCTGGAATCATGACTGTGATGAGGTTCATCAAAAGAGTCATCAAAAGGATCATCGTAGGCTTCGGGTTTGTTAGGAATAATGTCACGGGCATTTTTAATATCGCGAGTGCTTGGTTCGTCGGAAGAAGGCGGATCAGGGTCAGAAAAACGGTCTGCTCCTCCCCCGCCTTCCCGGAGGTCAGACAGATCTGTTCTTTGTCTGCGCGCATCTTCTTTTACTGTTCGCCCCTCTTTTTTGTGTTGTCTTAACTGTTTTTCCAGTTGTCTTTTAATATGACGAGCCGTGCCGGGATCAATGTTATCATCGGGGTTTCTCTTCCATGCGGAATAGGCTTTGAGAATTTCTCTTTTACTAAGCCCGCCGCCGCTCACGCGGTGTTTAGATAATTCATCCAAAGCGCTTTTTCTGGCTTTACCGCTGATCCATTTGAGCTTGGGGTCAGTTTTGAAGCTTTTTTTCTCCATACCGTGCAGACCGCCTAAAAATCTGCCGAATCCTTTGGTTTTTCTTGCCATCTTTATATTTTATAACATTTAGACGTTAAAGTCAACTTGCGATCGGGTAACTACTAACAATAATGAGCCAGTGTTTTTTACTGAAGGTCAGCGACGCGCTGATGTGTCAATGTGAATTGGTTTTTTATCAACTTATATCTTCCGGCTGTCGTAGGCCCAGTGCAAAAGAACTTGTCTTTGTTTAGGTCGGCAATTAAGGTCTCCGGGCAGGCAGTTCTTTTTGATGGCTCCGACATGTCTTTTTATCGCTCGCCAGCGTTTTATTTGCCTGGTATCTTCTTCTGGTATTCTTCTGCCTAAGTAATAGCGACAATACCACTGGAACCAGCCCCTGGGATCGGCCGGGTGTATCCAACCCTTTTTCTGCCAGGCTTCAAGCGACAGTGACGCATCCGTTTTAAAATAGTTTAGACTGGGATCTTTTTTAGCCGGGGACAGTTTTGCTTTTTTATACCAGGAAGCGGGAAACTCTTTTTGGCAATCCGTCATGTATTTACCGCCAAAGACCCCTAATTCAAGCATCTGTTTGGGGGTAAGTTCTGGCTTAAAGCCAAGATCAAAGTTTCTTCCTGTCGGTTCAGTAAGGTAGTAATAACCCTTTTGCATTTTGTCATTGATGATTACTTTTTTCTTCATTAATTAATCGAAATTTACAGATAGTTTGGCCAATTCTTTTTTAAGCTGATCTGGAGACTTGAAAGCAAAAGCATTTATGCCTATTTTTCGGGCAGCTTCAACGTATTTGATTTTGTCGTCAAAAAATACAGCCTCGACTGGTTTTACATTTAATTTATTTAGAGCCAGGAAGTATATTTTTTCTTCTGGCCTTATAGTTTTTTCAAGGCAGGAGAAAACTAGGGCATCAAAATATTTATCATATTGGTTTTTAAAAAAGTATCGCGTGGTGGGAAGTTCTGTGTTTGATAAAATAGCTGTTTGGTATTCCCTGCTCTTTAAGTTGGTCATTACTTGGTAGGTCTCTTTTTTGTCTGTAAATACATTTTCTACAGCTTCCTGCCATAATGATTTTTGCGAGGGAGGCTTTGTTTTTAATTTAGTGCAAATAGTTTGTCAGAGATTGTCTTCAGTAATGGCTCCTTTTTGGAATTTATTTTCTAGGGTTGAGTAAATGTTTTTAAAGGTTTCTGCTTTAGCGTCAAGAGAATTAGCACAGTATTGCATCAATCCGTCCGCGGGGTTGTCAATTAGAACTCCTCCCCAGTCAAATATGACTGTTTTAATCATAATGTGGATTGTTTTTTATTTATATAGTTTAATTCTTCCTTGCTTTATTAAATTAATACCTCCTTTAAAAAAGTAAATTTTGCACAGATCATTGCGGTACTTTTTGGTTGAAATTCTAACTTTTTTTGAACAGAACCCCGACTGACGCACGCGCGGAGCGCGTGGTGGCTCGCAGCGGAATCGTACGCTCCCGCCCCGCCTCTCGCCTCCGCTATCGCTACGGCGAGAACCTCGCAGAAATTTTCCCTTACAATTT
>CAYMOF010000007.1:0-29103 GCA_964392095.1 uncultured Candidatus Saccharibacteria bacterium
ATGTGCCTATTTTTGTTTTGGTTATAGTGGCTACGGCTTTTTCGGTAAATGAGGCTGATGGCTTGGACGGCTTGGCGGGTGGGGTATTGTTGTTTTGTTATGGAGCCTATACTGCTTTGTCTTTTGCTTTGCAAAGAATAGAGTTGGCCATGTTTTGCGCCGCTATAGTGGGGGCTTTATTGGCTTTTTTGTGGTTTAATGTATACCCGGCCAGGTTTTTTATGGGAGATACTGGCGCCATGAGCCTGGGAACAACTTTAGGAGTTATAGCAATGTTGACAAATTCAGCGTTGGTTTTACCGATTGTCGCCTTTCCTTTGGTTCTAGAATCGGCCTCGGTGATAATTCAGGTTCTAGCGAAAAAATTTTGGGGACGTAAAGTTTTTCTTTCAGCCCCAATACATCATCATTTTGAAGCTATTGGCTGGCCCGAAACGAAAGTAACAATGAGATTTTGGATATTGGCAGCAACCAGCGCCAGCATAGGACTGGTGATCGGGTTGTTGGGTATGGGGCATTAACAATAAGAAAGCCTTGGGTACAGTTAAAGAAAAAATTGCCGGAAAAAAAATTACCGTTATGGGTCTTGGGCTTCACGGAGGAGCTGTTGGCAACATTGAATGGCTGGCTAAACATGGAGCGCGAATTTTGGTAACCGATACAAAAAACGAACGTGAATTGAGTGATTCGCTAAAGAAAATAGAGCGTTTGAAAGGAGTTGAATATAGATTAGGAGGACACAAAAAAGCAGACTTTGTTTCGGCTGATATGGTGCTTGTTAATCCAGGTGTACCCAGGGAATCCGAATATTTGCGTGCCGCTGAAAGGGCTGGTGTTTCAATTGAGATGGATAGTGGGCTTTTTTTCGAATTTTGCGCAAGTGAAAAAATAATAGGGATAACTGGCACCAAGGGTAAAACCACTACCAGCAAGATAATTGAAAGCCTGTTGGGGATTAATAGTGTAGAGGTAGCGACGATTGGTGTGGATGGGGTGTCGCCCCTAAAAAAATTAGATTCAATTAACAAAGAAACCGTGGTGGTTTTTGAATTGTCCAGCTGGAGGCTGGAGGCGTTGGGATTAAAGCGCAGAAGTCCTCATATAGCGGTTGTTACTTCTTTCTATCCGGATCATTTAAATACTTATGACTCTTTAAAAGATTACGAGGGGGCTAAGAAAAATATCATTAAATATCAACACGAAAAAGGCGTGGCTATCATAAACAGCGATTACGAAATATTAAGAAAATGGAAAAACAATGTTCGGGGAAAAATTTATTGGTATGGGGAGACTAAAAAGAAATACATGAAGGAAGGTGTCTTTTTAAAGAACGGAAAGATTATTATTTACCATGAAGAAAAAAAGATAGAAATGACAGATCGAGCGCTAAGCTTGTTTTTCGGCAAGCAAAAGATAAACTTATTGCCGGCGATCATGATTTCTTATCTGAAAGGAATCGGACCCGGGCAAATTGTAAACAGTTTGAATTTGCTTAAAAAGCCTAAAGAAAGACTGGAAGCGGTAGGGACTGTTGACGAGGTAACTTATGTAAACGATACAACCGCCACGATTCCGGAAGCTACACAGTTTGCTTTGGACAATTTGGGGGGAGAAAAGAAAATAGTTTTACTGTTGGGAGGCGGAGACAAAGGATTATGTTATGACGGTTTAGCAGAAAAAATAATACGCAGTCCGGTAAAAAAAATTATTTTTTTGCCGGGCGAAGCAACTAAAAAGATAAAAAAATCATTGGTAAAAGTGGCGGATAAACGACATCTGCCTTTTGTGGAAGCAAAAACCATGGAAGAGGCGGTAAAAGCGGCCCGGATTTCGGCTTGTCCTGGAGAAATAGTTCTCTTGTCTCCAGCGGCAACTAGTTTTGGGTTGTTTAAGCATGAGTTTGATCGGGGGAAGAAGTATTCAGAGGCAATTGATAAGATAAAAAATAACAATTAACTTATGGATGATGGAGAAAAACATGGTTCTGATTTGATATTGCTGTTGATAGTTGTGGGGTTGGTGCTGTTTGGTTTGATTATGGTAGCCACGGCTTCTTCTGTTGTGGGAGAGAGACATTATGGCGACCAATATTTTTTTGTTAAACACCAAGCGCTCTACGGAGGTTTGTCAGGATTAATCTTGTTTGTTATAGGCTATTTTGTTCCTTATAGATATATTAAAGTGTTGGCTTTGCCGGCATTGATAACCTGCTTGTGTTTACTGATATTAGTTTTTATTCCAGATATTCATCAAACATATCGAGGCGCTTCCAGATGGTTAGATATTGGGCCGATAACAATTCAGCCGACAGAAATAACCAAATTGGCATTTATAATTTATTTAGCGGCTCTGCTTGAGAAAAAAGGAGAAGGCGTAAAGGATTTTAAAAAAAGCGTAGTTCCTTTTTTGGTGATAATGACGGCTATAGGAACTTTGATTATTATGCAGCCTGACATAGGCACTCTTTTTAGCATCGCTGTTATAGCTTGTACCATGGTTTATGTAGCCGGATTTAGATTAAGGCATTTAATGATGATTGGGTTGTCAAGCTTAGCCGCTTTTACCATTATCCTGAACACGGCTCGATATCGCTTGGATAGGATAATGGTTTATTTGCACCCTGAACTTGATCCCCAGGGAATAGGTTATCAGATTAACCAGGCTCTTTTAGCGGTCAGTACGGGGGGTTTATGGGGGTTAGGTCTGGGAAGAAGTAGACAAAAATATCATTACTTGCCGGAACCGGCCGGTGATTCCATATTCGCTATTATAGCGGAGGAATTGGGTTTTGTAAGATCGTTTATTGTTTTATTTATTTTTATTATGATCGGTTTTAAGGGTTATAACATAGCCATGAAAGCCCCAGATGTTTTTGGAAGACTGTTGGCTACCGGCATTACCACCTGGATAATGGTGCAAGCTTTTGTGAATATCGGTTCAATTATTGGAATAACACCGATGACTGGTATTCCTTTGCCTTATATCAGTTATGGGGGTTCGGCATTGGGTATGATTATGTTGGCTACCGGTATGCTTCTAAATATTTCTAAATACACAACACACAAAACATAAAGTCGTGTAATATTAAGTTATTGATATTACACGTGGAAGTATTAAAGTAAACCAGACATGATAGTTGTGCTTACAGGCGGAGGAACAGGAGGGCACTTGGTGCCTTTTGAGCCGATTGTGGAGGCTCTTAGGAGTTCTTTTACTGCTAAGAAAAAAAGTCTGCCCAGGTGGATAAATAGAAACTCTTTGGAGATTTACTTTCTGGGAGTAATAGACAAAGAAAAAAAAGAGCACCTTAATGAATTAGGTATTAAGACAGTTGTTATCAAGTCGGGGAAGATAAGGAGATACTTTTCTCCATTAACAATTATTGATGTGTTGTTTTTTTTGCCGATAGGGATAATAAAGGCTTTTTTTGTTATGTGGCATCTTATGCCCGACGTAGTTATCAGTAAAGGAGGATACGCTAGTATACCGGTATCAATAGCGGCTGTTTTTTACCGTGTACCGTTTCTTTTACACGAATCAGACGCGGCTCCGGGCCTGTCTTCAAGGCTTTTGTCTAATTTCGCGTCGGTGATAACTTTGGGCTTTGTCACTGCCAGACGAAGCATGAAGTTAAATAAGACTAGGGCCATAGTTACAGGCACACCGGTAAGGAATAATATTCGTCAAATTGATCAGGCGATAGCAAAAAAAGAGCTGGGTATAAGAGAAGATCTGCCTGTTTTGCTGGTTATGGGGGGGAGTCAAGGAGCGCAAGAAATAAATGAGTCTCTCACGCAAATATTAGGATCTTTGCTTAAAGATATGGCGGTAATTCATATCGCTGGAAAAAGTAACTATAAAACAACCGTGAAGGAAGCCGGCGAGATTTTAGAAAAATGTCCTGATAAAAACAGATACAAGCTGTATGGTGAAGTTAGAGAAAAAATGCCACTGGTTTTGTCGGCGGCAGATGTGGTGGTTAGTCGAGCTGGAGCTACTTCTCTGGCAGAAATAGCCAGAATGAGGAAAGCGGCTATTATTATTCCGCTAGGAGGCGCGGCTCAAGATCATCAAAGAAAAAACGCGAAAGCTTTTGAGCTAGCGAAGGCAGTAAGGGTTATTGACCCGACAAATCTGGCAAAATCTATTTTCGAAAGAAATATAAGGGATTTGATACAGGATAAAAATTTTAGAAACACGCTAAGCAGTAATGTAGGTTTATTTGATTATAAAAATGCAGCTGCGGACATTGCCGACCTAACATACCGGTTAGCGACCGGCTACGCGCCTAAACAGCCGCGTAAAGAAGAGAGGGCGCGCGGCGGCCAGGCTTAATTGGTCGAACCGGTGATGAAAAGGGTTGATAAAAGAAAAAAAATTATGATGGTGGGGGTGATGGGTTCAGGCATGAGCGCGTTAGCAGAGTTGTTTATTGGTGCCGGTTCTAAAGTGGTGGGGGCAGACGCAAAAGCGGCTACTAGAAAATTAAATGATATCGATTTTCCTATAATGCCCAGTGATCGAGCTCTAAAGTATGTTGAAGAGGTAGATGAGGTTGTGTATAGCGACGCCGCGGAAAGGGATATTGTGGTAAAAAGAGCTGACGAAAAAGGCATAAGGACTATTTCTTACCATGAAGCATTAGCGAATCTAGCCAAGAGATTTAATGTTACAGCCGTTTCGGGAACCCATGGAAAGTCATCAACAACGGCCATGCTTGCTCATATATTAATAGAGGCTAATATGGATCCGACCGTTTTGGTGGGAGCAAGCGTTGTTGGCTGGCCGCGAGGAGGAGCGAGAATAGGGCAGGAAAAATATTTTATTTTGGAAGCGGATGAGTATAAAAACCATTATCTTTCCTTGAATCCAAACAATATTATTATTACTAACGTTGATTTTGATCATCCTGATTTTTTCACTTCCTTCGACGAAGTTGTTAATAGTTACAATGAGTTCATAGGAAAAATGAAGGATGGTTGGCTGGTAACTAATCAAGAAACTTATAGAAACAAAGACGTGGTTTGGCCTGCCAAGATTATGTTGGCCGATGGGGTTAGGATACCAGAGAATAAAAACCTTGCTGGCGATCATATGAGAGGGAACGCGGCTATGGCTGTTTGTATGGCGGAAAAAATTGGTGTTGATCGAGAGCAGGCAATAAAGTCTTTAGATACTTACCGCGGATTATCGAGAAGGATGGAAAAATTAGGAAAAATAAAAAATATGTCTATTTTTTCGGATTACGGACATCACCCAAGAGAAATTTCGGCAACTATGAAGTCGGTAAAAAAAGTTCATTATGATAAAAAAATACTAGCGGTTTTTGAGCCCCATACTGAAGAGAGGTTGGAAAAAATGAGCTCTGACTTTATTAAAGCGTTAGAGGGGGCTGATGGTTTGGTAGTGGTGCCAATATACCGCCCTCCCGGGCGAGAAGGTAAAGATTGTGGTCAATTAAAAAATGATTTTATTGAAAAACTAAAAAATAAAGCGGGTGTTGGCGTGTGGGTTTTTGATAATTTAGAAGAAGCTCCTGAAATATTGACTGAGCTTGGCGACGACTTTGATATAGCCATAGCCTTTACCGCGGGTGATTTAGATTATTATCTTAGAGAGTATGTTAAAGAAAAAGATTAGAGAGAGTGTTGACTTGGCCAACTTGACTACTTTGGGAATAGGGGGAAAGGCTAAGTTTTTTTTAAAAGTAGAAAATATAAGTGATATAAAAGATGCTTTGCTGTATGCAAAAGATAAGGGTTTAGCCTTTTTTGTTTTAGGTAGGGGAAGTAATGTGCTGTTTTTAGACGATGGATATGACGGTCTGGTTATTAAAAACGAGTGTAAAAAGGTCTCTTTTGAAAAAAATGGCGTAATAGCAGAAAGCGGTATAGGCATGTGCGAACTGGTAAAAAATATTCATGAGAAGGGCTTAACTGGTCCGGAGTTAATGGTAAATATTCCGGGGACTTTAGGAGGGTGTATAAGAGGCAATGCGGGAGGGCGAGGTTTTGAAATTGGCGATATAGTTACTTGGGTGGAGGTTGCTGAATTACAAAATGAAAAGGTTGTCACCAGGAGAATAAACAAAGTTGACTGTTTTTTTAGTTACAGAAACAGTCTGTTTAAAGAAAAGCCTGGTTGGGTGATATTAAGAGCGGAGCTTGTTTTACAGAGAGGAGATGTCAAGGAAACACAAAAAATAATTCATAATGATTGGAAATGGAGACATGAAAAACAGCCTTATGACTACAGAAGCGCGGGTTCAATTTTTAAAAACCCCGAAAGAGGGATGTCTGCCGGGGAATTGATAGAAAAGGCTGGATATAAAGGATATCGAGCTGGGGACGCGGAGGTCAGCCAAAAACACGCTAACTTCATAGTTAATCACGGAAAAGCTACTAGAAAAGACGTGCTGAATATTATTAATGTTGTTAGAAGCGGAGTGAAGGAAAAATTCGAGGTTTCGCTTGAGCCGGAGATAGTGATTGTTTGAATGGAGACGGGAGGTATTTATTTAAAATTGTCATAATATTTTGACAATTTTAACAAGGGAGCGCTGGACATTGTTTCTATAAGCCATTATTATTTGACGCTGGTTCATGTCCGGCTATATAAGGACAGTGTCTGCTGATGTTTAGCAGCGACGTTTTTTAAATAAGTTGGGATAACTAGTTCATATTTGACTTATAGTCAAATAAGTTATATACTTGATAAAAGCGTTAAGGTAAAGAGTGTTGATTTAAATATAAATAAAGTCTTAAATTAGATAATAATTATATTAATATGTCAAACAATTTAAAGTTAAAAGTTTCGTCAAAGCAATTAGAAGAAATTACCAAAGAATTGCTGGCAATGCTTGATGCCAGGTCACGTGATATCATTCTGGCCCGATACGGCATGAAGTCGGGGAAGGTAGAGACCTTGGAAAGTATCGGTCGAGAGTATGGAATCACAAGAGAAAGAGTTCGCCAAATTGAAAATCAGGCCAAGGGCAATTTGGCTAAAAGAGAAGATCTTAGCAGACCCATAGCAGAAGATTTGGAGACTGTTTTTTCTGTGTTTGGCGGAACTTTGCATGAGGACCATGTAATTGAGGCTCTAAATAAAGAAAAGGACGAACCTCTTAAAAAAGTACATGTGATTTTGTATATGGATATTTTAAGTCCTTATGAATACGTAACCAAAGATCCAGAATTTGAGCCTCATTGGTCTCATAAAGATATTAATTATGATCACATCAACGATACTGTAAGTAAAATTAAAGAGATACTTAAAGCAACAAAAGAGCCGCAAAAAGAGGAAAAACTTTATGCCGACTTAATGGAAAAGCTAGATGTGAATGAAGATATTTTTCCGTACGCCTACATGGAAGCTTTGCTAAGAGTGGGGAAAAAATTAAAGAAAACCGTTTTTGGCGAATGGGCCTTGTCTGAATGGGTGGAAGCAACGCCTAGAGGGGTTGGTGACAAGGCTTATGTGATTTTAAAACGTGGAGGAAAGCCAAAACATTTCAGGGAGATAACGACTATTATAAATGAAGCCGGGTTTGATCATAAAAATGCTCATGTGCAAACAGTTCACAATGAATTAATAAAAGATGACCGCTTTGTCTTGGTTGGCAGAGGCATGTACGGATTGACCGAATGGGGTTTTATGCCTGGTACAGTTTCTCAAGTGCTGGAAGCTATTTTATCTAAAGAAAACAGGCCTATGACCAAAGAAGAAATTCTGGACAAAGTTCTGGAACAACGATTGGTTAAGAAAACAACTGTTTTGCTGGGCCTGCAAAACAGTAATCGATTTGAAAGAGTGGACGGCGACAGGTATTATTTAAAGGAATTAAAAAGTTAATAAGCATTAATTAAAAGCAAGGATAAACAGCCTCGACCTTAAAGACCGAGGCTGTTTTTTAATTGACTATTAATAGACATCGTCAAGGAGGCGGTCATAACTTATAATAAAAGGTAATGAAAACAACAAACTATGGAGAGTGAAATAATAAACTTAGTAGTTGGCTGGGGCTGGTTAATTATAGTTGTAATGATGCTGTGGGTGTCCTGGAAGGTGTACATGACAATAAAAGGAATCGACTACGCCGGTTCAATCAAGTGGGCTTTTATACAAATAACTATTCCAGAAGTCGCCGAACAGACGCCTAAGGCCATGGAGAACGCTTATGATATTTGGGACGGGATACATAAATCTCCTGATTTAGTGGAAAAATATTTTGATGGTTACGTTGAGGCTTGGTACAGCTGTGAAATCCATTGTACTAAGAATAGGGCTCGTTACATTATGGTGGTGCCTAAAGAGCATCAGACGTTTTTCGAAGGAGTGATCTACGGCCAATATCCACAAGCGGAAATTACTGAAACTGAAGATTATACTCAAAGGTATTCATGGAAGGATCTAGAGAAAAAATATGATCTATACGGTACGGATATGATATTAACGGATGACGATTATTTGCCTATAAAAACTTACCATGAATATGAAGACGTTTTAGCCGAAGAAGATAAGTATGTAGATCCTCATCAGGGTTTGGTTGAAGCTTATACAAATGTTAACGAAGGGGAAGAGTTCTGGGTTCAGGTTTTGGTCAGGCCAATAGACGCTAAAGATATAAAAAAGTGGGAAAACAAAGGAGAGGAGATTATAAACCAGGCGGCTGGGAAGGATACAAGCACGGGTTTAGGTTTAACGGGAAGGTTTGTACACTGGCTGACTGATTTTCCTCTGGAAATAGGCAAGGCTGTAAGCGCCGGTCCAAGTGAGGGGAAAAGCAAAAAAGATTTATTAAAATTTCCTGTTGTTAGCGCCGTGGATACAACCAAAATGGAAGGAATTTTAAGAAAGGTATCAAAAGGGGGTTTCAGATGTATGGTGAGATTAGTTTATATAGCTCCGGCTGGAAAGCTGAATAAACCTAATATCTCTAGGGCTATTGGAGCGTTTAAACAGTTCAATACGTTTAATTTGAACGGTTTTAGGCCGGATCCCAAAATGAAATCTAATAAACCCAATTATTTCTTGAAGGCCTGGAGAAGATATATGAAAAAAAGGAAAATATTATTGTATTTTCAGTGGCGGGATTTGGGCGGCTATGAAGATGGTTATATGTTAAGCTCTGAAGAACTGGCGACTTTGTATCATTTCCCGGCCAAGTATTTGCGGGCACCGGCGGTGGTTAGAACAAAGGCGGGAGCGGGAAGCGCTCCGGAAAATGTTCCTTATGCTTAAACTTTAATAGTTTTGTTTTAATGATGGATGATGAATTAACAGTAATAGGAGAAACTAATTTTCGCGGTGACAACCGTCTTTTTGGAATAAAAAAAGATGACCGACGCCGTCATGTGTACATGATTGGTAAAACAGGAGTAGGAAAAACTACTTTGATTGGCAATATGATGCGACAAGATATTGCCAAAGGAAGGGGCGTGGCTTTGGTGGATCCGCATGGAGATTTGGCAAAAAGCATGCTGGACGCCGTTCCTCCAAACAGGGTAAATGATGTTATTTATTTTGATCCGGCCGACGTGGATTATCCCATTGCTTTCAACGTTCTCCAGGCTATCGATCCTAAATATAATTACCTGGTCGCTTCCGGGTTGATTGGAGTGTTAAGGAAAATATGGGCCGATACCTGGGGGCCCAGGCTGGAATACATCTTGAGAAACGCTATTTTGGCGGTGTTGGACAATCCTTCGGCAACAATGATGGGAATTCTTAGAATTTTGAGTGATGATAAGTATCGCAAAAAAATTGTGTCGAACGTTAAAGATCCGGTAGTTAAGGCTTTTTGGACTGACGAATTCGCCAATTACAATGAGAGGTTCAGGGCGGAAGCGGTTGCCCCAGTGCAAAACAAGGTGGGGCAATTTTTAACTTCGTCGGTGATTAGAAATATTGTGGCCCAACCCAGAAGCACTTTGGATATGAAGGACATAATGGACAATGGAAAAATTCTAATTTTAAATGTGTCTAAGGGTAGGATTGGAGAAGACAATTCGGCTTTGCTGGGAGCGATGTTGATTACCCATATTCAGTTAGCGGCCATGGACAGAGCGAATGTGGCCGAAGAAAAAAGAAAAGATTTTTATTTGTATGTGGATGAGTTCCAAAATTTTGCCACGGAATCTTTTGCCACTATTTTGTCGGAAGCAAGAAAATATAGGCTTAATTTAACCATCGGCCACCAGTACATTACCCAAATGGAAGAGCCAGTGAGAGATGCTGTTTTTGGCAATGCCGGAACCATAGTTTCTTTCCGCGTGGGCGCGAGCGACTGCGAATTCCTAGAAAAAGAATTTGCTCCCAATTTTACGGAGAATGATCTGGTTAATTTAGATAAATACACGGCTTATATAAAATTAATGATTGATGGTTTGGCCAGCCGGCCTTTTAGCATGAGGACTGTTCCGGCGATAGGAGAAGATTATGAGCTAAGTGACAAGGTTATGAAAGTGTCCAGAGAAAGGTACGGGCATAAGAGAGAGATAGTTGAAGAGAAAATAAAAAGATGGACCAGGCTTGATTTGTCAGTACCAGGAGAAGCCGGTCAAAAAATCCAAAGAGATGAACAGTGGGGAAAAAGAGAGCAAAAAGAAAAAGACAGGCCTTTTAAAGAAAACGAAAAAAACCTCATTGACGTAATAGTGCCGGGAACAGAAAAGGAGGAGATAAGTGATTTAGCCGGCTTGTTGGGCAAAAAAGGGCATGAGGCTGTTTGCAGTCGATGTAAAAAAAAGACGGATGTTCCTTTTGAGCCGGTAAGCGGACGGCCTATTTATTGTCGTGAATGCTATGAATTGGTTAAAAAGGAAAGGAAAAAAGATAATCAGATATTGGTACCAAAAATTTTTAAGAAAGAAGATGTTGATTATGGTCCCGAAAAAAAGGAAGCCAAAGAGAAAGAAAAAAGCGAATCAAGGATTGGGCTTACTCCGCCGCCGCTAAGTACTTAGGGACAACTTCTTAGCAATTATTGTCTGTCTTGATGTGATATAATTAAAAGGTGAGAGACACTACTAAAAAAGAGGAGAAGGTTAATATAGATCAGCCGTTTGATTTTTCAGAGAACGCGACTTGGAGAATATTCAGGATAATGGCTGAATTCGTGGAGGGATTTGAGTTTTTATATCCGCTGAGAAGAGAAGTGACAATTTTTGGATCAGCGCAATTAACCAGCGGCAATAAGTGGTACCAAGAAGCGCGAGGCCTAGGGGAATTGTTAGCCGAAAACGGCTATACGGTTATAACCGGCGGCGGTCCCGGAATTATGGAGGCGGCTAATAGAGGGGCTTATGAAAAAGATGGGGAATCAGTGGGATTGGATATAGAATTGCCCGAAGCTCAAAGGAGAAACAATTACGTGAAAACAGGAATTGGTTTTCATTATTTTTTTACTAGGAAAGTAATGTTGTCGGCCTCGGCCCAAGCCTACGTGTTTTTTCCGGGCGGGTATGGAACTTTGGATGAATTTTTTGAAATGATTACTCTGGTGCAAACAAACAAGATGGAAAGGGTGCCGATTGTATGCGTTAGTTATGATTACTGGTCTTATTTGGATAAATGGATGAAAGGGGTGCTGAATAAGGAGTATGGGACTTTATCGGATAAAGATGTGGAGCTTTATCAAATAGTGGATAGCGCCCAGGAGGCTTTTGAGATAGTGAAAGAGTCTAAAGAAAGAAAGTATTTTTAATTTGAAATATAAGACCCATATGAAAACGGACAGCTGATGGGGGTTGTCATGAGGTGGGGAGCTGGTTTAGTGTAATTAGCGCGGGCTTTTAAGATTTTTGTCAGGAAGCAGATTTTAATTATGAAAAAAACTTCTTTGTTTAGAATAAAAAAGCAATACGGGGAGTATTTTAAGTCGCTTAAGCACAAAAGAGTGGAGCCGGCGCCGATTGTTCCCGAGAATGACTCTTCCACGCTTTTTACCGGCTCTGGCATGCAGCCGCTGGTGCCTTACCTGCTTGGGCAAAAACATCCGGAAGGAAAGAGGCTTTTTAATTGTCAACCTTGTTTTAGGTCGGAAGATATTGAGGAGGTAGGTGATAATAGACACACAACATTCTTTGAAATGTTAGGCAACTGGTCTTTGGGAGATTATTTCAAGCAAGAACAAATTACATGGATATACAAGTTCTTTACTGATCAACTGGGTATAGATCCCAACCGTCTTTATGTGACCGTTTTTATTGGAAACAATAAAAACAAGATAGAAAGAGATAAGGAAAGCGCACGAATTTGGAAGGATTTATTTGAAGAATCGGGTGTGAAAGCGCTCGAAGTAGATATGGGTTCTTCTATACAAGCTTCTAAAACGGGTATGAGGAGGGGAAGAATTTTTTATTATGATGAATCGAAAAATTGGTGGAGTCGAGCGGGAAGTCCGGAGGCAATGCCGGTAAACGAGCCAGGCGGTCCCGATTCAGAAGTATTTTATGATTTCGGCATTCCTCACGACAAAATCTTTGGGAACGAGTGTCACCCCAACTGCGACTGCGGAAGATTCTTAGAGATAGGTAATTCCGTTTTTATGGAGTACAAGAAAAACGAGAAGGGGGGATTTGATTCATTGCCGCAAAAAAACGTCGATTTTGGCGGCGGGCTAGAAAGGATTACGGCTGCCGTTCAAGGCACAAACGATATTTTTATGGTGGATGAGTTGTCCAGAATCATAGACGAAATCGAGAATGTCAGTGGGAAAGGCTACCAAAGCGCTCAAGAGATCCAAAAATCAATGAGGGTTATAACTGATCATATGAGAGCGTCCGTTTTTATCATTAATCACGGAATTACTCCTTCAAATACTGAACAGGGTTATGTTTTAAGGAGAATGATTAGAAGAATGGTGCGGCACGCCGACAAAATAGGAATAGAAAAAGGGGGGTTGTCAGAGGCGGCTAAAGAAATTATGAACGTGTATGAACAAGGGGGAGATGAATTTAGTATTGATAATGAACAGTTGGTCAAATGTGTAAATGAGGAAGAAAACAAATTTAGGGCGGCGTTGAAAGGCGGTCTGAAATATTTCAACAGTTTGGGGGAGCGGATAATTACTGGAAAAGACGCTTACAAGCTGTACACAAGTTACGGGATGCCATTAGATTTAATTAAAGAGATGTCGGAAGAAAAAGGTGTTCAGGTAGATGTAAGGGGCTATGAGGAAGAGATGGCTAGACATAAAGAGATGTCTAGAGCGGGGGCAAGGAAAAAATTTGAAGGTGGGTTGGCCAATCGGGAAGAGCAGACCATAAAATATCATACGGCTACCCATTTATTGCAAGCCGCGTTGAGAGAAGTGTTGGGAAAGCATGTAGAGCAAAGAGGAAGTAATATAACCAGGGAGCGACTGCGTTTTGACTTTTCTCATGCCCAAAAGCTGGCTCCCGAGCAAATCGAACAGGTTGAAAATAAGGTCAATGATATAATTAAAGCTTCAGCGCCGGTTGAAAAAGAGCAGGTGAGTTACAAAGAGGCTAAAAAAGCAGGATCTATAGGGATTTTGTCTGCTGAAGACGAGCAAAAAATTTGGGTTTATTCAGTTGGCGATTTTTCAAAGGAAATTTGCGGAGGACCCCACGTTAAAAATACTAAGGAGCTAGGAGAGTTTAAAATTATAAAAGAGGAGGCGGCTGGAGCGGGGGTAAGAAGAATTAAGGCTGTGCTTAATTAAAGAAATATTAAACGGTGGTCAAAAAATATTGTTTTAGCTTATAATAATAGAGATGAGAGATGTTCGCCCAATGAAAAATTTTGGTTCTGGAAAAGACCCTGAAAACGAGGGCGGTAATGGCTTTAATAAAGATATTTACGAAGCCAGTGAAGCAATAAAGAAAATGAAAGGCGGTCAAGGATCAGTAAAGCCCGTAAGACCGGAGAAAAATGAAGGGAAAAGGATAAAAAAGGCGGACGGATTTGGCCAGCAGGAAAATTTAGCTAAGAACAAAAAAAAATTAATGTCTGGCAAACAAGTGCCTGTATCCAATATTCATATTGACGACAAAACTCCTGATATGTATGGAGGAGTGGATGATCCTAACAAAAAACTAAAAGCAAGGCCAATGTTTGTTAAGGCTAATAAAAAAATGAAGTCCGGAAAAGCGAGGTTGGGCAGATCAGAGAGAAATTTAGTGTTAATTATCACTCTTTTATTAGTTGTTGCCGGCGGGTTGGCGGCTGTCATATTTTTGCCAAGGGCGGAAATTGTTCTGCGTTTAAGAACCGCTCCTTTGCTGGTGGATGAGACAGTGTTTATGGGATCGGAAACTGCCGGAGATGGCGCTGGGGTGAGCGCGAACACGTTTTTGAAAGAGGCTACCGTAAACGGAAGTTATAAAGTGCAGAATAGGGAGATGACGGGAACTAAAGCTTCGGGGACAGCTTACATCGTGAATAAAACTTCTGAAACGCAAAAAATAAAGGAGCAGAGCAGGTTAATAACTGAAGATGAGACTCTGTTTTACATGTTGAAACACGCTATTGTTCCACCCAACGGCAGTGTGGCGGTGCCGATAGAGGCAGCGGAGGCAGGCGAGCAAGCTAATATCAAGCCCCAGAGACTGGATTTTGCCGCTCTGGACGAATCGGCCAGGAGCGTGGTGTATGCCCAAGTCAATGAGGCGATTAATAATGGTAGCGGCGAAGAGGTGGCGGTGGTGGGAGAAAGTGATCTGGAAAAAATAAAAGAAGAAGCCGCAATGCAGGCAAAGGTTAGAATTGAAAACGATATAAAACAAGCTTTGGAGGCAGACTGGTCTTTATTGGGGGAGAGTTGGAGCGGGGAAGTGGTTAGCCTGGAAACATCAGCCGAAGTAGGAGACAGGGAGCCAAGCATTGATTATACGGCGACTGTTAAAATGAAAGTTCTGGGCTATAAGGAAGCCGAACTTGATCAAAAAATAAAGCGGGTAGTTGAGGAAACCATCGATGAGGATTACATGCTTTTCCCGGGAGAGGTTTCATTCACTAAAAAAATTGAAAATATCAATTGGGAGGAGCCATCGGTGTTAATGAACGTAAGGGTGACGCATAGCACAATTCCTAAAATTTCTCTTACCACTCTAAAGGATAAATTGGCGGGTCGGCCGGCAGAAGAAACAAAGGTTTATTTAGAAGGTTTACCGGGCGTAAAATCTTCGACGGTTGAATTGTGGCCATTCTGGGTGAGGTCGATTCCGAGAATTGAAAGCAGAATCTTAATTGATATTGAGTCGAACAAGTAGGTCTTCTCCGCGGCAGTTCCTGTCGCTCATTCTCGCTAGCTCCAGCGGCTAGCTCCGAGGTCTCGGCTATTTTTGTCCTTCAATAAGCTGGCTGCGCCAGTCAGTCTCAGGGACCAAGCTAAAAATAGCCTCGATTACGCTTACAGGAACTACCGCGGAGGGCTTTGGTGTTTTTATAAATAGTTTTCTTTTGTCGCTATCTAGAGTGGGGGAGAGTAGCGGCGGATTTTTTGGATTAGCTGGATAATGGCGCGGGCAAAGTCGGCGCGGTTATTTTTTCCGGCGATTTTTCTGGCCGATTTTTCTATCTCGTCCAGTTCTTCATAGTAATCTTCAAGGCGGGAGAGGGCGGATTCTTTTCTGTCTTTTTTGAGACGTTTTTTATAAATGCGCAGATCGTTTCGGGCGTGGATAACAGGACGGGTGAGGTTGGCTTTTTCATAGCCTTTAATAAGTTTGTCTTTTTTGGCTTGTTTGGCGAGAGTAATGATTTGTTTTAATAACTCTTTGTAGTCGGTATCGTCGATGAGAGAGCTGGTGTTATCGCCAATATAGATTTGTTTGGTGAACTGTTCGTCTTCGCTTGTCGTTCCATCGAAGGTAAAAGAGGTGGTTTCGTCATCATCAGCGAAAGAAGTAATAATGGTGTATTCACCTTCATCGGTGCCAGTGTAGGTCAGTGTATAGAGGCCCTCGGGAGGATTGGAGAGGATAATTAATTGGGCGTCATCAATAAGATATTGGGCGTCCGGGAAGGTGTTGGTGTTAGGAGAAAGAACTTCGCCATTGGGGCCGTTGATAGCTACTTCGATGGGGGAGAGAATAACGGTGCCTAAGACGGTTTCGGGTAGATCATATGTCAGATGAGGGCCGGCTAGATCTGCGCCTAGGGCTTCGACTACTTCTTCTTGGAGTTCTTCGGGGAGTTTGTCGTGTTTTACACTTTGAACTGGATCTGAATTGTTTAGTCTGGCGCTGGCGACTGTTACGGTTTGGTCACCGGCGGTGGTGTCGGCTTCGGGAGGATCGGGTATGGGGTGACCATCACGCCAGCGGTTGAGAAAATTATCTAGGGTCTGGATAAGAAGCGAGGGGGAGCTGGTCAAATTAATGTGATCAAGGGTGTCGAAGCCGGTGCCGGCCATGGTCGTGAGATCTATACTATTTTTAAGATCGTCTAAGTCGTCGTTAAGTTCAGCTAAGAAAAGATTGTGGGTGGCGAGGTCGTTGTTGGCAATGGGGGCGTTGTCTAGGGAGACAAAGTCAGTGGTGGGTAAAAGATCATGTAAAAAGGGAAAGTAGGTGCGGAAGGAAGCGGGTCTGGTAAGCAGTGTTTGGTGGGCTACTTGCAGGGAATCTTCTACTAAGCTTGTATACAGCTTTATTAAGGGCGACCAGTTTTCGGGAAAAGTCCCTCCCTCCCAGGCCATATAGGCATCGGCAGCGCCGTAATGAGGAGTGCCCAAGGTAATAAGTTGATCTACATCGTCTTCGTAGGCTGGTCCCTGGATGTAGGCGCGAGCCACTAGGCCACCCATACTGTGAGCAACTAAATCTACTTTATTAGCCCCGCTTACTTGCTTAGCTTGATAAATAATTGGTTTTAGAAATTCAGTGGCTGATTCGTTGTTTGATTGACGCCAATCATAGTGGGCAATGAAGAGGTCTTCATTTTTAGTAAACCCGGAAGCTATGAGGCGTTCTATGAGGCCACGGTAGACGTTGCCAAAATAAGGAAAGAAGTCCCAGGTGCCACCTGATTTATTTTTTGTTTTAAGGTGAGGTGTTCGTTGTTCATTGAATTTTTGAACCCCGAATGAGAGGAGCTTTGTTATGGATTTTCCCAGGTCGTTGCCACCACTTAAATGTGATGAGTTTGACCGGGCTCGCAAAGAGTTTATCGTGTGGAAACACACTATGCCCGACTCTGGTGCGAGAACTTTGTATTTGATAGCGAGGATGAGAAGGGAATTGGTTGGTTATGTTAACAATGATTAGTTTTCTGAGGTTGGTTTTTCCGAGAGTGGTGCGTTAGTATTTTCGGCTATCGTGAGAACGATTCGCTCAAAACCCGAGGCGAGACAGGTAATGATAATGGTGAGGGGTTCCCGGTTCGGGTCGGGAGATGGTGTTTTTCATCTGTTGTGGTGGATCTAGGCTCACGACATGCTTATTTCAGCACCAGAAATACTTTCTGCTTGAAGCGTAAATAATGTGCGCGGGGCTTACCGCTAATAATCTTTATGGTCAAAGGCGGTTTTTTATTATAGCCGCGTAAAATGGCTCCGTAACATTTAACGTGGGCAATGTGCGAGACAAAAATCGTCCGAAATGGGTCTTTACTGCTTTTGTTTTGTGTTTTTTTCTAGCTGCATATTCAACCATTCTAGATGAGTGCGCTTATGGCTCTATATGAAGCCAAAGAATAGACTTTTCCACCACGCTAATTGTTACGGAGCCGGTAAAATTTGACATTTTAGGGGTATTACTATAAGTTTTTAGTAGCTGAACTGCAAGAATTTGGGAACGAGGCGTCTAAAAATATTGCCTAAAAGCCTATTCATGCAGTGAGGGCTTTGTTTATTAATAAGTAACAAAATAATTTGTCAAAAGAAGAAGTAGAGGTGGAGGGGGAAGTTTTAGAAAACTTTCCGAATACGCAGTTTAAAGTAAAATTGGATAGCGGCCAGGAAATAATAGCGCACTTAAGCGGAAAAATGAGGATGCATAGAATTAGAATCGTGCCGGGTGACAGGGTGAAAGTGGCTATGTCGCCGTATGACTTGACCAAAGGAAGGATAACTTTTAGAACTTAAGTATTATGAAAGTAAGGGCGTCAGTAAAAAAAATATGCGCTAAGTGCAAGCTGGTCCGCCGCAGGGGACGAGTTAGGGTGATTTGCGAAAATCCCAAACACAAGCAAAGACAAGGTTAATTAGAATAAAATAATTGATATGCCAATTCGAATAAGCGGAGTTAATATTTCGGATAATAAGAGGATTGTAATAGCCTTGACGGAGTTGTATGGAATAGGAAAGTCCAAAAGTAAAGCAATTTTAAGAAAATTGAAAGTTGACGAAAGCGCGCGCGCTAATCAGCTGACAGGGGAAGAGGAAAAAAAAATTCGTGATTATATAGAAACAAATTTGCGAGTGGAGGGTGATTTGCGCAGAGAAGTGAATAAAAACATCAAACACCACATGGACGTGGGAACATATAAAGGTGCCCGGCACCAGAAAAATCTGCCGGTAAGAGGGCAAAAAACGCGCACTAATTCCAGAACAGTGAGAGGAAACGTAAGGAGAACGGCGGGAAGCGGAAGACGTCCGGCCGCGGAAAAGACCTAAACAAAAACGTTTATTATGAAGAACGAAACCACAAAAAAGAAAAAGAAGGGGCAAAAAAACGTAAAGCAGGGAAAGGTATTTATTAAATCGACGTATAATAATACGGTTGTTTCAATAACTGATTTGGGAGGAAACGTTATTTGTCAAAGCAGTTCCGGCAGGGTGGGGTTTGACGGCACCAGAAAAGCCACTCCCTACGCCGCCCAGAAGGTGATGGCCGATGTTTTGGAAAAAGCTAAAGAGGTTGGACTACAGGAGGTATCGGTGTATGTGACGGGTATCGGCAGTGCCAGGGAGTCGGCTATAAGATCATTGAACACAGGCGGATTGGTAATCAAATCAATCCGAGACATAACGCCTATTCCCCATAATGGGGTAAGGGCGAGAAAAAAAAGGAGAGTTTAAAATTGATTTATGAGTAATGATATTGTAAAAAAAGGTCCGGGAAAGCCGGGTAAAGGCGGCCAAAGCAGGAGATCAAGAAAAAGCCGTTATGGGGTTGAGTTGGAAGAAAAGCGAAATCTAAAAGAGATATTCGGGTTGAGGGATGAACAGTTAAAGAAATATTTCCGTGAGGCGCGAAGAGGACAGAAAATTGTGGGTCCGGCGCTGGTTGGTTTGCTGGAAAGAAGATTGGATAACGCTATTTATAGGTCCGGTATAGCCGAAACCAGAAAACAGGCCAGACAAATGGCCAGTCACGGAATTTTTTCTGTAAATGGAAGAGGTGTTAATATTCCTTCTTATAGCTTAAGAAATGGTGATGTTGTGTCGGTTAAAGAAAGTAAAAAAGGTCTTTCTTACTTCACTAATTTTGAAAAGAAAATGCAGGGCGCGGAGCCGCCTGCCTGGATCAAAACAGATATGAAAAGTTTTGGTTTCAGGGTTGAGGGTGAGCCGACAATGGAAGAAGCTAAGATAGGCGTTGATATACAGGCGATAGTGGAGTTGTTGTCTCGTTAAATAAATTTATCAATAAATAATAATTATGTTTGAGCCAATTTATTTACCAGAGCATGTGGATATTGAGGGAAAAGATGGAGAAAACGAAGCAACTTTTTCCATCTATCCCTACCACCCCGGCTATGGTCCGACGGTGGGCAACGCTTTAAGGAGGGTGCTGTTGTCATCTTTGCCTGGAGCGGCTATTACACATGTAAAAATAGAAGGGGTGGATCATGAATTCACCGCCATTGAAGGGGTGAGGGAAGACATCGTTTCTTTAATTTTGAACTTGAAGAAAGTGCGGTTGTCTTTAGAGGGGTCCGACGCGACGGAATTGGTTTTAAAAGCGGAAGGCAAGAAAAAATTAACAGCCGCTGATTTTGAAGCATCTACGGGAGTGACTATAGCTAATCCGGAACAGCAGATAGCCACATTAACAGACAGCCAGGCCCGGCTGGAGGTAAGATGCACGGTGGAGCGCGGCAGAGGTTATGTACCGGCTGAAAGCAGGGTTAACGAAACGCGGGACATTGGAACTATCAGCATAGACGCCTTATTTACTCCGGTTAAAAGAGTTAGTTTTAAGATAGAAAATGTTAGGGTAGGGAAAGAGACAGAATATCATAAGCTGGTTATTACTATTGCCACGGACGGAACTGTTTCTCCTAAAGAGGCTCTAAACCAAGCGGCTTCTATATTGGCTGACCACTTTACTGAATTAACGGGCGACTTTGAAGAGAAGCTGACGGCCGACAGGCCAATTTTAGTGGAAGAGCCTGAAAGCGATGAAATAGAAGAAGAACAGCCGGAAAATACCTTAAATTTGTTGAACCTGCCTTCCCGGGTTCATAATGCTTTGGAAAGAGTTGGGATTACCACTGTAGAACAAGTGCTTGAGCTTACGGATGAGCAGATCCAAGACATTCCGGGCTTGGGCGAGAAGGCCGTGCACGATATAAGGGCGGCCAGAGAAAAGATAGCTCAATCTAAAGAAGAAGAATAATAATTTTTATGAGACATAAAAAGAAAAACAAGCCGCAGGGCAGACATAAAGTGCGTTACAAGAGTCTTAGGATAATGAGCGGGGAGTTGATTAGACAGGGATCTGTTGTGTCCACGCAAAGAAGAGGTAATGAGTTGCGAAAGTATTTGGAACCTCTTATAAAAAAATCCAAAGGGGGAGAAAGTTTGGCTAATAGAAGGCTTCTTATCAGCCGCTTGGGCGACAAAGAGGTTGTTAATGATCTTTATGAGCAGGCAAAAAAGATTAAGGGCGACAGCGGGTTTATAAGATTGACAAAACTGCCTAGAAAACGCGGTGACGGAGCAGTGATGACGCGCATAGATATTATGGAGGATTAATAATTGGTTATAAGCAAGCATGGCTAAAGACAGAAAAAAAATTGAGTGGTATCATTTTGACGCCAGTAAAAAAACTCTGGGCAGAATGTCCACGGAGATAGCTGGTCTGCTTATGGGTAAAGACAGAACTGATTTTTCCAGAAACAGCGTGCCTTTAACTAAGGTTATTGTCACTAACACAGATAAAGTGAAAGTAACGGGTAATAAAGAAGCGGAAAAAATGTACTATCGATACAGTGGTTATCCGGGGGGACTAAAAAAAAGAAGCTTGGCCGAACAAAAAAAGAGAGATTCAAGAAAGATTGTAGAGTCGGCTGTTTATGGAATGTTGCCTAAAAATTCTTTACGTGAAAAAATGATCAAAAATTTAAAAACTTTTAAAGGCGATGATCACCCCCATAAGGCGCAAATAAATAATTAAAGACAATTACTAAAATGATGACTAATAAAAAACCCGGCTACGGTTTAGGAAGAAGAAAAGAGGCGGTGGCCCAGGTTTATCTAAGAGAAAAAAATTCAGGTATGGTGGTAAATAATATAAGGGCTGATGAGTATTTTGGTGAGTACGAATCAAATATTGCCTGCGAGCCTTTGCGGGTAGCTTCTCTCGATGAAAAGCATGGGTTTGTGGCCATAGTTAAAGGAGGAGGAAAAAGGGCCCAGGCTGATGCAGTAAGGCTCGGGTTGGCTAGAGCAATTGTAACTACAGAAAAAGATCAAAAAACACAATTAAAAACGGCTGGAATGCTGACGCGGGATGCGCGTGTAAAGGAGAGAAAGAAGGCCGGTTTAAAACGAGCCAGAAGAGCTCCACAATTCTCGAAGAGATAGCGATTTTAATATCTGAATCTGCCGGCCGGCAGGCGGCATGCTAATTTATCCCAATAAGAGAGAGTGGTGAAAATGAATTATTAGTCCTTACCGGCGATTTCGGCCACAAATAAGTTTTTGGATTGGCCATTGCTTTTTAGGTAAAAAATCAACCTGCCTTCGGAACCGACATCGCATTGGCAATTACCCAGATCGGTGCTGTCAATCAAGTAAGTAATGGGGTGGTCACGAGTATCCGTTTCCGTAATTTTGATTTCGTCATCAGTCTGGTAGATGATGTGGTGACCGCCGGCAAACCATTGAGGATTAGAGATGGGCCTGGACAGCCGCAAGACAAGCCGGGACTGATGAACGGGAAGATAAGGTAGTCTTTCGTTGAAAGCGTTGTAGATGTGTATGGAAGTGGGATCTGTTTTGAAATACAATACCTGGCCGTCCGGTGACCAGCCGGCTTTTTGTACATTGTCAGCTACGTGTAATAGTTGGTTATCAGGAGTGAGTACAGACAGGATCTTCGATGAAAACAAGAGGGCAACGTTGTTGTTTGGCGTAACTAGTAATTGTTTAACGGGTTTGTCTTGGTTAAGATTATAATTAGCTAATAAGCGGCCAAGTAAACTTATTTCAGAAAGCGTGTTGTCTTTGGCAGTAAAGATGCTTTTTGCGCTAGGCGCAAAACAGGTAATGTTTTCCGCTAAAACGGTGGTAGCCCCAGAAGAGATGTGATAAGCAACAAGATCGTTGGCGGCCGTTTGGATAAGCACCCGGTTGGGAATACGTGGATCCCAAACAATGTCTTTAGGGATTTTTATATTTAATAAATTAAAATCCTTATTTTTATTTAAAAGATCAATCCAATAAATATTACGGCCAGAAAAAACCAATAAATGGTCGCTTTCGGGTGACCATAATATTCTTTTTATGGAGTAAAGAAAGGGGCTGGATTTTTTCAGCACCACCTGACCGTCAGTATCTAAAATCTCAACGGTGTTATTGTGGGCTGTAGCCAAGAGTTTGCGATCGGGAGAAAGAGAAAAATGTGAAATTCCTTGAGAAATTTTTTTAATAACCGGCTCTCTCTTAAAAAGCCTAATGTTATCCAGGTAGGTTACTTGTCCGGGCTTGATATTTATGTTTTTGGCCCAGGGAATATAACTTTCTTTAGATACTTTTATGTTAGCACGGCTGGGGCGGATACCGGTGATGTCTTCGGGCGTGGATCCGGAATCTTTGTTATTAAAGATTATCCGGGCCCGCTTAGGAAAAGACTCTACTGTTAAAACCCCCACAGAAGGAATAGGTCCTTCTGTTTGAGGAGTACGGTAGCCGATAGCATACAGAACTATAAAAGGGGTTATCAACAAGAATAAGCCCGTACAAGCTATAAGCATTATTTTTCTGGTAAATTTATTCATGGCGATATGTGTTATCACTATACATTACATTGTTTAGTGTCAAGGTGTTATTTGTTGTGAGGCCAAAATACGAACAGGTTCCAGTCAACGAAAATTATGAATCTAAATTTATATTTGTCAAATAAAGGAAAAAGATGCACGATAGTTGGTACTAGTTAATAAAATATGAGCAGGTTAATTATTAATGGAGGTAGGAAATTGTCAGGGAAAATAAAGGTTGGAGGGGCTAAAAACGCGGCTTTGCCGATGATCGCGGCCAGCATTTTAACTAAAGAAGAAGTCATTTTAAATAATGTGCCGGATATTAGAGATGTTATAAATATAGTTAAAATTGTTCGGACCATGGGAGCCAGCGCGGAGTTTTCTGACAAAAGCCTTAAAATTTGTTGCGATAAAATAGATCCTGAAAGAGTTCCTGAGGATTCAGTTAAACTGCTAAGAGGATCCATTCTTTTAATAGGACCACTTCTGACAATAAACAAAAGGGTAGGTCTGCCGCTTCCCGGGGGTGATGTTATTGGGGCTAGATCAATAGAGTCCCATGTGGACGCCTTGACTCAGCTGGGCGCCAAGGTAAAGGAAGAAGATGACTGTATGGAGATAGACGGGACTAATATTAAGCCAGGCAGAGTCGTTTTAAGCGAGTTTTCAGTTACGGCCACGGAAAACATATTGATGCTAGCGGCCGGGTTATCGGGGAAAACTACTATTGAAATCGCGGCGGCAGAGCCGCATGTAAAAGCCTTGGCTGATATGCTGGCCGGAATGGGCGCACAAATAGACGGAGCCGGCACTCATACTATAGAGATCACAGGAAATGAAAATCTTTCAGGCGGCTGTTTTAGCGTTTGTCAGGATATGTTGGAAGCGGGTTTATTTATACTAACGGCGGCGGCGACTGGTTCGAGCTTGTTAGTGGAAGGAGTACCGACGAATGAAATGAGTTTGTTTCTGAAGAAAATTAAAGAAATTGGAATTAAGTTTGAAGCCGACGAAAAAAAAGAGGAAGTTAGATTAAGACCTAATTCTCTCAAGGGTTTTAAGGTGCAAACTTTTCCCTATCCGGGAATTCCTACTGATCTTCAAGCGCCTTTTTCGGTAGTGGCTACTCAAGCCAAGGGGAGTTCCCTAATCCACGATCCGATGTACGAAGATCGGTTTAGGCAC
Source organism: uncultured Candidatus Saccharibacteria bacterium (assembly GCA_964392095.1). Classification (GTDB taxonomy): domain Bacteria; phylum Patescibacteriota; class Andersenbacteria; order UBA10190; family UBA10190; genus CAYMOF01. The sequence continues at coordinate 24,307 of CAYMOF010000007.1, forward strand.
GTTATTGAACTTATAAAAATGGGGGCTAAAGCGGTGGTGTGCGACCCCCACCGGGTTATAATAGAAGGCCCGACCACTCTCGTGGGTAGAGAGATTTCTAGTTTAGATATAAGGTCGGGCGCAACCCTTGTTTTGGCAGGACTGGTAGCCCGGGGCAAGACCGTTATCAACGAAGCTGAGATAATCGAGCGGGGCTACGAGGATTTGCACAAGAGGCTTCAATCAGTGGGGGCGGATATTGAATTAGTTGCTTAGGAATTAATTAAATGACAAGAAAAATCGCGATTGATTTAGGCACAACATCAACTCTGATGTATGTGCCAAAGAAAGGTATTGTTTTAAATGAGCCGTCGGTAGTGGCAGTTTCCGTTGATGAAAACGCCGTGCTGGCAATTGGCCGGGAGGCCAAAGAAATGATTGGCCGGACGCCGGAGAGCATAATAGCTCACTGCCCCTTAAAAGACGGAGTGATTGCCGACTACAGAGTGACAGAGGCGATGCTTAAGAGGTTAATTCAAAAAACCGGAGTAGCGGCACGCTTCTTAAGACCGGATGTTTTAGTGTCGGTACCGGCCGGTATTACCAGTACAGAAAGAAGGGCGGTGGTTGACGCCACAATGTCAGCGGGTGCCAAGATGGCTTATTTGATAAAAGAACCGATCGCGGCGGCAATTGGCGCAGGAATACCTATTAGTGAAAGTTCCGGGCATATGATAGTCGATATCGGCGGAGGGACAACGGAGGTGGCGATGATTTCCTTGGGAGGAATAGTAAAGGCTCATTCTGCCAGAGTGGGAGGGAATTATTTTGATGAAGCAATATCTGATCATATAAGGAAAAGACACGGTTTGGCTATTGGCAAGCATACGGCGGAGGAAATAAAAAAGAACATAGGGTCGGCGATAATTGAAGAACAAGCGGAACAAATGATTATTAGGGGAAGAGATCTTGTTTCTGGACTACCAAAAGAATTAAATGTTTCTTCCGCTGATGTTATGGAGGCCTTGCGCGAACCTCTGGATGAGGTGCTGCAAGCTATAAAATACGTATTGCAAGAAACTCCGCCGGAGTTGGCGGCGGACGTGATTGACAAGGGAATTGTAGTCAGCGGAGGAGGGGCGCTGTTAAAGAATATTGACCAGCTTATTTCCCAGGCCACTTCAGTGTCCTGTTATGTCGCTGATGATCCGCTGGTTTGCGTGGTTAAAGGCGCAGGCGCGGCCTTGGAAAACATTGAAGCGTATAAGAGAAGCGTTTTGTTGACTAAGTAGGCTTCTATCACCAGCTTTTCTTGCCTGCGGACAGCTATTGCCTTATTGTTTATCGGATGTTTGAAGGCAAGGTAAAAGTGGCTTTGGTACATGATGAGTTAACAAGAAGAGGTGGGGCAGAAGTTGTTTTGGAAGAAATGGTGAGAGTATTTCCGCAGGCGGATGTTTTTACATTGTACGCGGGGACTCCCAAAATGGTTGTTGGTGGACAAGAGATAGATATAAATACCTCTTTTTTGCAAAAGTTTCCGCTTTGGTTCAAACGTCATCCGGGGCGGGTATTAATGTTTTTACCGCACGCGGCTGAACAGTTTGATTTATCCGAGTACGATCTGGTCGTTAGCTCGGCCAGTTCTTTTGCTAAATCGGTAGTAACCAGAATAAACGTGCCTCATATATGTTATTGTCATACACCAACCAGATATTTATGGAATTCAACTCATGAGATAATAAAAAAAGCTTCTTTTTATAAAAGACCTTTATTAAGAGTTTTGTTGCATTGCTTAAGGTTGTCTGATTACGCGGCGGCGCAAAGGGTGGATTATTTTCTGGCGAATTCCCAATATACAAAACACAGGATATATAAATACTACCGGCGTTTCAGTGAAGTTGTTTATCCGCCTATTGATACCTCCTTCTTTTATCCTTGCCCTGGTGATTACAAAAAGGACAGTCGGGGATATTTTTTGGTGGTAGGCAGGTTGTCGTCGGCAAAAAACTTTGATCAGGCCATTCGGGTTTGTGATAAGCTGGGCTTTCGATTGGCGGTAGTCGGCAGCGGTCCTGAAGAGCGCCGTTTAAGAAAAATAGCGGGTGGGCATGTTTTTTTTAAAGGATCGGTAAATAATGAAGAGCTTAGAAAGTATTACCGGAATGCCTGGGCATTGTTGCAGCCGGGCGAAGAAGATTTTGGCATGGCCGCGGCGGAGGCTTTAGGTTGCGGTACGCCGATTATTGGTTATGGTCGAGGTGGGGCAAAAGAAATTGTGGAAGATGGGGTTACTGGTGTTCTTTATAACGAGCCGCGGGAAGAAATGTTGGCGGATGCCATTAGATGGTATATAAGCAAGAAAAAATTTTTTGATCTAAAAAAGGCTCGGGCTAGTGTGCTAAAATATTCTAGGGAGAACTTTGCCGAGAGCTTAAAGAAATGCGCGCAGACAGCCCTTGCTAATAAAGAATAACTGTATAAGATTATATATCTTTAGGAGGCGACAAGGCTATTAATAAATATAAATTTTAATTTTTATGAAATATTCAATCAGCGCAAAAAAAATTGAGTTAAGCGAAATTGATCACGGATTGATTGATTCGAAGTTGTCGAGAATACACAGGTATTTAAACCCGCCTTATGAAGCATCTTTGGTAATAAATAAAGACAGTCATCATAAAAAGGGCAAAGTGATAACTTGTACGCTAAAAATCGTGATGGGTAAAAATGTTTTTTATTCAGAAAGACAGGAAGAAAGTTTGCCGGACGCTTTGGATGAAATTGTTAAAGTGATGAGGACGGAATTAAGAAGATTTAGGGAAAAACAAATAGATTATAAAAGAAATTCTAAGTTTGAGTAGAGAAATGAGAATGGACTTATTTAAATTATGGAAAAAAGAAGACAGGTTTAAAAAGGCCGCTCAAAAATATGAAGGAAGACTGGCTAAGGTGAATAGTCTGGCTGAAAAAATGGAGTCGCTTGGAGATACTGAATTAAAACAGGAGGTCTTGAAATATAAAAATAAAGATCGCGAAAAAATATTTGAGCGGGCGGAAGATATCTTCGCGGCTGTACGTGAGGCTAGTAAAAGAACGTTGAAAATGAGGCATTTTGACGTGCAGGTAGTCGGCGGGTTCGCTTTGCTGGACAACAAGATAGCGGAGATGAAGACAGGAGAAGGAAAAACTATAGCGGCTACTTTACCGATAATAACTCAAGCCCTGACCGGAAAGGGGGCTCATTTGGTAACCGTTAATGACTACCTGGCCCAAAGAGATGCGGATTGGATGCAGCCGGTATATAGTTTTTTTGGCTTGAGCGTGGGGGTGGTGATTAGCGGCCAAAACTCCCAAGAAAAAAAAGGGGCTTATCAGTGTGATATAACTTACGGAACAAATAATGAATTCGGGTTTGATTATTTGCGGGACAACATGGCTTTGAGTATAGAGGATATGACCCAGCGGGAATTGGATTACGCCATTGTTGATGAGGTGGACAGTATTTTAATAGACGAATCAAGAACTCCGCTTATTATTTCAGCGCCAGATGCTGAATCAACAAGGCTATATGAACAATTTTCGAGACTGGTGCCCCAACTAAAGGAGAATACTCATTATAATATTGATGAAAAAAGAAAGGCGGCGACACTGACTGATAATGGAATACAAAAAATTGAAGAGTTATTAGGAGTAGATAACATATATGAAGAAAAAGGGTTGAGGTTTGTTCATCATTTAGAGCAGGCCTTGCGAGCGCATGTTTTGTATCATAAGGACAAAGATTACATAGTCAAAGAGGGCCGCGTGGTGATTGTTGATGAGTTTACAGGCAGATTAATGGAAGGCAGAAGATACTCGGAGGGGTTACACCAGGCCATAGAAGCAAAAGAGGGGGTTCCGGTACAACAAGAAAGCAGGACTTTGGCTTCCATCACTTTTCAGAACTATTTTCGCCTGTATAAAAATTTAGCGGGCATGACAGGTACGGCCGTAACCAGCGCCGAGGAGTTCGAGAAAGTTTACAACCTGGACGTGGTGGTAGTGCCGACAAACAAGAAGATGGTTCGCGAGGATCAAACAGACCGTGTATATATAAACGAGAAGGCCAAATTCGGGGCGGTGGTGAATGAAATTAAAGAAAGGCATAAGAAAGGTCAACCGGTGTTAGTAGGAACAATAGCCATTGAAAAGTCTGAGTATTTGTCAGCTCTCTTGAATAAGGAAGGAATAAGCCACGAAGTTCTGAACGCCAAGCATCATATGAGGGAAGCGGAAATAATTGCCAGGGCCGGCCAAAAAGGAGCTGTTACCATTTCAACAAATATGGCCGGAAGGGGTACCGACATTAAGCTGGGAGAAGGCGTGGCGGAGTTAGGTGGCTTGTGCGTATTAGGAACAGAAAGACACGAAGCCAGAAGAATTGACAATCAGCTAAGGGGTCGGTCGGGCCGGCAGGGAGATTCTGGTGAAACGAGATTTTTCGTAAGTCTGGAAGATGACGTAATGAGGATTTTTGGAGGGGAGAAAATAAAAAAGGTAATGAATTCTTTTAATTTACCCGAGGATGAGCCAATAGAAAATAAATTAGTCGGTCGGGCAATAGAAAAATCGCAAGAACGAGTAGAGGGTCATTATTTTGACATGCGAAAACAGGTGCTGTCTTATGACGACGTGTTGAACAGACAAAGAAAAGCTATTTATAAAATGAGACGTGCCTTGCTGGAAAAAGAAAAGTGGCAGGAATTAAATCTTGAGGAAAAGGAAATAAAAGAATTTTTAGACGAGCAAATAGAGTTGTTGGCCGGACAGTGGGCT
>CAYMOF010000007.1:29113-52178 GCA_964392095.1 uncultured Candidatus Saccharibacteria bacterium
GCCTCAACCAATGAATTAGGGTCTTGGAATATACAAGAATTGGCGGAATCGGTGGACAGTTTAACGGGCAAAGGAGTTGGTCTGTATAAAAACAGGTATAGCGAAATTGCCGCGAATAATGAAGCGGATCCGGAAAAGGCTCGTGAAGTGTTGGTAAAAGCGATAAGAGATGATTTGTTCGGTAAATTGCGGGAAAAGGAAAGTGATTTAGGAGAAGGGTTTTTCAAAAACCTCGTTAAAACGGTTGGAGTAAGAGCAATCGATATGCACTGGATGGACCATCTCGACAGTATGGATTATTTACGAACAGGTATAGGTTTGCGGGGTTACGGACAAAGAGATCCTTTGGTTGAATACCAGAAAGAAGGCTACCAAATGTTTAAAAATTTGTTGGCTACTATAAAAGCCACGCTGGTGGAAGCAGTGTTTAAGGCTCAGGCTGTTCGTCCGGTCCAAGAAGAGGGCATGGCTCACCACGAGTCGGTGTCAACTCCCCACCGGATAGGCGCTGACGTTCAGGCGGGACAAGAGGGAAGAATGAGCAGAAAAGGCGAAAGCGAGACAATAGAAGATAATCCATATAAGAACGTGGGTAGAAATGACCCGTGCCCGTGCGAATCGGGGAAAAAATTTAAGAAATGTCATGGGGCTTGAGAGACGAATTGTTTTGGCGGGGCATTTAGATTATTTCTTTGGGTTAATTAAGAAAGATGATTATCGGCTTTAAAACCGGGCCTAATAATTGGGGGGAAGGCCAGGAAATTGTCAGAAAGCAGGGGGCGACTATGTGCGAAATGTGGTTTCGGGTGGATAGGGCTAAAGACTATGATCGTAAATTTAAATGGCTGAATAAAGAAGGCGTTGATGTAGGTCTGCATTATTGGGGGATTTGTAAAAATAACTTTAAGCCAAACTTAGCCACTAATAATAAAAAAATAAGGAACGAGGCGCTGGAGCAGATTAAAAAGACTATAGATATTGGAGAAATAATAGGCTGTGTTTATGTAAATATTCATCCCGGGGCACAGGTGGCTGAAAAATTACATTTTAATCCGACAAGACAGAAGCCGGTTTGGTTTGATAAAACGCCACGGGAAGAAGCTGAAAAATTATGTTTGGCGGCTTTAGAAGAATTGAGCGGTTACGCCTCGGAGAAAGATGTTTTATTAACAGTCGAAACGATCTGCCGAGGTGAACAAATGACGGATGACAGAACGGCCTTTTATGAACCCGGCAATTTAAGACTTGAGGTAATTGAGAAAGCGGCCAGCAGAGGGATTAATGTAGCTAACGACCTGGCCCACACAGTTACTTGGGCAAAGGCAGAGGGTCAAGACGCATATAATGAAATGTGGGATAAATTGAAGGGCTTTACAGACAAGACCAAGAACGCGACCAGCTTATTACATATTAATACGGTTTCAAAGCCTTTTAACGGAACTGATTCTCATGACGGCATAACTCCTGAAGATGAGAAAAAGGGCGTTTTTCCAAGTAGGAATAAGTTGTTAGAGATACTCAGGTTGTTTAAAGACAGGGATGATGTGTTCGCTGTTCCAGAGCCAAAAGTTGAAATGAGCGCTAATTACCAGAATCTGGTGAAAATTATGAACGATTTATAGGCTATTTCATAATTTGATGCTATTTATTTTTTGACTTTAAGGGGGATTGAAAAATATAGTGATAAATATGAAAAAGCTTGGCCGGAGCCATTATTTTATATTTGCCATTATTCTCATGCTGGCGGTAGCCATATGGGTGGATTTACCGGCAGGCAAAAGACCCGGACCGCAAGGCCTGGGAAAAAATTTGAATATTAGACTGGGGCTGGATTTACAAGGCGGAGCCCATTTAATTTACAGGGCTAGTGTTGAAGGTATCGCCGCTACGGACATAGATGATGCTTTATCAGGTGTTAGGGACGTAATTGAAAGGCGGGTGAATGCTTTTGGTATCACGGAGCCGGTAATACAAACAAACAAAACCGGAGGTGAACATCGAGTAATAGTGGAGTTAGCAGGAGTTCATGATACGAATATGGCTATAGAAATGATAGGGGAGACGCCGCAGTTGGATTTCAGGCGCGAAGTAAGCTTTGAGGAGTCGCTAGAACAATTCAATATTGACGATCCTTCAAAAATCACGGGGCCCGTATTTGAGCGCACGGATTTAACAGGTAAGAATTTAGAAAGATCAACGATTTCTTTTGACGAGATATCGGGACAGCCACAGGTGAATTTGGAATTTGATGGCGAAGGAGCTGATTTGTTTGCCGAGTTAACAAAAAATAATATAGGCAAGAGAATCGCTATATATTTGGACGGTATACCTATTAGTGCCCCGGTGGTGCAGAGCGAAATAACAAACGGGCAGGCGGTAATTTCCGGGGGGTTTCAATTGGAAGAAGCCAAGCAATTAGCAAGAAGGTTAAACGCTGGAGCCTTGCCGGTGCCAATCGAGTTAATCGGCCAACAAACAGTGGGGCCGGCCCTGGGACAAAAATCTATAGAAAAAAGCGTTACCGCAGGAATTATTGGTCTGGTAGCCGTAGCTTGTTGGATGATTATTTTTTATCGACTGCCCGGCTTTCTGGCTACGGCGGCTCTGGTAATTTACGCTATTTTCTTTTTAGCCATAATCAAAATTTTGCCCGTTACTTTGACATTGGCCGGTATAGCCGGATTTATTTTAACGGTGGGAATGGCGGTTGACGCGAATGTTCTTATCTTTGAAAGTTTTCGAGAAAATTTAAGGCTGGGCAGAAGTGTTAGATACTCAATAAAAGAAGGTTTTGCCGACGCGTGGAAAGCTATCAGCGCCTCGAATATCTCCAGCTTAATTACCGCCTTGGTTTTATATGTATTTGGAACTTCAATCGTTAAAGGCTTTGCCGTTACTTATGGTCTGGGAATAGTTTTATCTATGTTTACCGCTATAGTCGTGACTAAATCTTTAATGTCGATAGTTTTGTCTTATAAAAAAACCCACTGGGCGTTTTTGCTGGCAGTTAAAAAAATTAACGAAAAATAATGATCAAGAATATAAAATTATGGTTAAATGTGTCAGCGGCAACAATAGTGATATGTGTCTTTGTTATAGTTTACATAAAACCAAATTGGGGTATAGATTTTACCGGCGGCTCACTAATGGAGGTTGGGGCGGAAGGAATATCAGAAACTGAAATTAGAGATATTTTTAAAAAATCGGCCGGGGCTGAGGTGAGAGTGCAAAAGAGCGGCGACAATGTTTATATTATCCGAACGGCGGCCTTGTCTGAGAATCTGCATCAAAAGATATTAACCATTATGCAAGAACAGGCCGAAACGGTGGAGGAACAAAGATTTGAATCCATAGGACCAACAATCGGAAAAGATTTGAGTAATAAGGCGATGATAGCCATAGGAATAGTGTTAGTTTCTTTGGTTATATATTTGGCCTACACGTTTAGGCAATCTTCAAGAATGGTCTCAGCTTGGAAATTAGGGATAGCGGCGGTTTACGCTCTCGTTCATGACTTATGCGTGGTAACAGCCGTGTTCGTGGTTTTGGGCAGGCTTTATGAAGTGCCTATTGACACTATGTTTGTAACGGCTTCTCTGGCGATATTGGGTTATTCTGTTAATGACTCAATAGTGGTTTTTCAGCGCCTAAAGACTACTTGGATGAAAGAAAAAAATCTTTCTTTGCTTGACACTTTGGACAAAGCGGTAAGAGGGGTAATGACCCGGTCGCTTAATACTTCAATAACCACGCTGTTAGTTTTGACCGCTCTTTTGGTTTTTGGCGGAACAACGATAACTTGGTTTATCTTAGCAATAATGATAGGGACCGTGGCAGGAACTTATTCTTCAATATTTGTTGCCCCACCATTGCTTTATTATTTAGCGAAAAAATAGTGAAAGATATACATAAAGAATTTATAAGCAAATGGCTTCATTCAGACAGCCCGGAGGCGCCTTTGTTGTTAGCTAATAAAAGCGAAAAGGTTTTGCGGTCAGCTATAACGGAAATTTCTCAAGAGAGCGTTTGCGATAATTGGGCGGCAGGTAAGGAGCCCTGTCGCCAGTGCCACCAGTGCCAGGCGGCAGAAGAGTGGGTTCATCCCGAAATCGTGATTATTAATTCCAGCGATAATAAGATAAAGATTAAAGAGATAAGAGAAGCCAGTAATAAAATAGCGCGGACGACCTATGCCAACAGAAGGATAGTGGTTATACATCAGGCTGATAGATTAACTCCAGCTGCTGCCAACGCCCTTCTTAAGATTTTAGAAGAAGGAAATAAAAAAATAAGGTTTGTGCTGTCGGCAAAAAGCCCAGCCGTTCTTATTGAAACTATAAGGTCAAGGTGTTTATTAGTGAGCTTGTCGTCAGTCAAGCGCGGGGTGAGGGTAGCTGAAAAACAAAAAGACGGGGAAGATGTTATGTTTATATTTGAAAATCTTAGAAAAAAGCTGGTCGGGGACGGGCCTAGCGAAGAAATCAAAAGAGGGTATCTTAGATTAAGAGACTATTTTTTGATTAGTCATATGGGCGGAAACGTGAAGTTAGCAAAAGAGGTTTTATTAGCGTCCGTGCCCGACCATTTTAAAACAGGTAAATGACTTAGTTGGGATAACAGGATAATAATATAAATATTTATTTTTAATTTAAGCATTTATGTCTTTAGAGGATATATACAATAATTTCGAAAAATCAATAGCAGAATCAGGAGAAAGACTGAGGGGCGAACTGGCTCGCTTAAGAACAGGACGGGTGACGCCTGATATGGTTAACAACATTCAGGTTGAGTGTTATGGTGGGATAACTCCGTTAAATGGATTAGCGTCGATAAATAATTCTGACGCTAGAACGATAGTAGTTTCTCCTTGGGATCCCGGCACCAAAAAGGCGATTAGCAAGGCGTTAACCGACGCGGATCTGGGCGTTCAGCCGGTGATAGACGGAGATATTATCAGGCTTGTTTTCCCCTCGTTAACAGAAGAGGTGAGACGGCAGACTACCAAACAGCTTCACGGTCGTTCGGAAGAAGCGAGAGTGAGGTTGAGGCAGGAAAGAGACGAGGCTTTAAAGTTAATTAAAAATGAAAAAGAGGCCGGCAGTTTAACAGATGATGATTTTTATGACGGGAAAAAGAAGCTGGACGAAATGATTGATAAAGCCAATAAAGAAATATCAGAAGTTGTGGAGAAAAAGGAGGCGGAAATAAAAGAGGTTTAGTGTTTAGAACAAGTAGTTTTTAGTATGGTCCTAGAAAGCATAATTGTATTTGTTGTTTTATTGCTGATATTGGTTTTGGTTCATGAATTTGGTCATTTTATTGCGGCCAAACTGTTTGGTTGTCGAGTTGAAGAATTTGCTTTTGGTTTTCCGCCCAGAATTTTCTCGCAAAAGAAAGGGGAAACTAAATACTCGTTTAATCTTATTCCTCTAGGAGGGTATGTGAAAATTGAGGGCGAAGACATGGATGAGCAGAATCCAGGACCGAGAAGTTTTGCCAGTAAATCTCCTTGGACAAGAATTATTATCCTGTCTGCCGGTGTTTTTATGAATGTATTGCTGACAATTGTTCTGTTAAGTATTCAGTCCGGGCTGGGCACGCCCATGCTGGTAACTAAAGATAATGTTTCTCGAGCCAGAGACAAAAAGGCTTATGTAACAGAAGTTGACAAGGGTTCGCCGGCGGAGCAAGCCGGAATTAAAAAGTTTGACAGAGTTGAGGCTATTGAAACAACAAAAAACCCCACCATTTCATCAATTCAAGAAATTAGCAATGATCACAAAGGAAAGGAGATAAAGATGGTGTTGGACCGGCAGGGACTGCGCGAAACAGTTACCGTCGTTCCGAGAACAGATCCTCCGTCCGGAGAGGGTCCAATAGGTATGTCATTACAGGAGATAGGCCTAATACAGGTTCCCTGGTATAAGGCTCCGGCCGCCGGCGCGAGCAGGACATACAACATGTTCATCGTAATTATAGGAAAATTCTGGGAACTGCTTGGGGATATTATAGGAGGAGAAAAAGCTGGAGATATATTGACAGGGCCGATAGGGATTGCCATTTACACAGGCGAGGCGACGGCCATGGGTATGAGTTATGTGCTTGAATTCGCGGCCTTAATAAGCCTTAATTTGGCTATTATTAATTTTATTCCTTTTCCCGCTCTAGACGGAGGGAGGGTGCTGTTTGTGCTGTTTGAGATTGTTTACGGAAAAAGAGTTTCAAACAAATTCGAGCACTGGGCTCATTTAACCGGTTTTGTTTTATTGATGGCATTGATGGTATATGTAACTCTTAATGATATTGGGCGCTTTTTCTAAAAATTTAATTTTATAGGCATGCTTACCCCCCAAAGCAAATTATTTAATAAAACCAGAAAAGATGATCCGTCGGACGCGGAGGCGGTTGGTCATAAGTTGCTTGTTAGAGCGGGATATATAAACCAGTTGGCCAGCGGAATTTTTTCTTTGTTGCCCTTGGGCTATAGAATTCATAAGAAAGTTGAAAAAATAATTCGGGAAGAGATGGAGGCAATCGGTGGCCAAGAAGTTCTGTTGCCGGCCATGCAGCCGGCCGCGTTATGGAAAAAATCGGGGCGGTTGGAAACAATGGATCCGCCGCTGTTTAGATTTACGGATCGTCATAAAAAAGAATTAGTCTTAGGGCCTACACACGAGGAAGTTATTGGTGATTTGGCTAGAAAATATATTAACTCTTATAAAGATTTGCCGCGCGCTTTATTTCAAATACAAACAAAGTTCAGAAACGAAATGAGGTCGCAAGGTGGCTTATTAAGGGTGAGAGAATTTATCATGAAAGATTTGTACAGTTTTCACCAGAGTCTTAAAGATCTTGAGCGATACTACGCGGAGGTACAAAGCGCTTATCGGAATATTTTTAAAAAATGCGAGCTGGAAGTAATAGAAGCGAAGGCCGACTCAGGGTCTATTGGGGGTAGTGTTAATCATGAATGGCACGTAGAGGCGAACGTGGGGGAAGATAGGGTAGCGGTTTGCGATAACTGTTCGCAGTCTATAAATGAGGAAACAGGAGGAGAAAGCGATAAATGCATAAATTGCGGAGGAAATATTTCGATAAAGAATTGCATCGAATGCGGACACACTTTTCAGTTGGGCACAAAATATTCAAAAAGTATGCAATCCAGTTTCAGGGACAAGCAGGGAGAGTTAAAACATGTGGTGATGGGATGTTACGGCATTGGTTTGGGACGGCTGGTGGCCGCCATAGCGGAAGTTCATAACGATAAAAGCGGTTTAGCTTGGCCGGAGAGTATCAGTCCTTTTGACAGCCATATTCTTGCTTTACAGGAGAGTGTCTTTGACAAAGCTTGTGATGTAGCCCAAAAATGGGCTGAAAAAGAGGATGTCTTATTTGATGACCGAGATATTTCTCCCGGTGAAAAATTCGCGGATAGTGATTTAATTGGAATCTCAAAACAGATAATTGTTAGCGAGAAGGGTTTGAAGAAAGGAAAGATAGAAATTGTTGACAGAAAAAGCGGTCAGAGCAGGCACATTGATGAAGATAAATATGAACCAACGGCATCATGAAGTTAACTGATAAATTATTTGGCGTTTTTGCTCAAGACGTTGGTATAGATTTAGGAACAGCAAATACTCTGGTTTACGTGCGGGGTAGGGGAATTGTGATAAATGAGCCTTCAGTGGTTGCCTTAAACACTAAGACCGGAGACGTACTGGCCATTGGGAAAGAAGCGCAGAGAATGGTAGGCAAGACCCCGGGGCATATCGTGGCGGTAAGACCTTTAAAAGACGGGGTAATTTCAGACTTTGAAGTGACTGAACAAATGTTGCGCTATTTTATTCAGAAAGTTCATCAGGAGGGTTTTCATGTTTTGCCAAGGCCGAGAGTAGTTATAGGCATACCTTCTTCGGTAACAGAGGTTGAGAGAAGAGCTGTGGAAGAAGCTTCTTTAAGGGCCGGAGCCAGGAGCGTTTTTCTTATTGAAGAGGCGATGGCGGCGGCTATCGGTTCCAGAATGCCGGTACATGAAGCGACCGGTAACATGGTTATTGATATTGGGGGCGGGACAACAGAAGTAGCAATTATATCGTTAGGGGGTATTGTGGTAAGTAAAACGTTGCGAATGGCTGGTGACGAAATGAACGAAAATATTGTTCAATATGCCAGGGAAAGATTTAACATGACTATCGGCGAAAGAACGGCTGAAGATATTAAAATTAGAATAGGCTCAGCGACAGAGATGCAGGAGCCGCTGGAAACCTCTCTTAGGGGAAGAGATTTGGTCACTGGTCTCCCCAAAGAGGTAATAATAAGCGATGCCCAGGTGAGGGAGGCTTTAAGCAGGGGGGTTATGTCGATTGTAGAGGCGGTAAAAGACGCTATCGAGGAAGCTCCCCCAGAAATTATATCCGATATTATAGAGCGGGGTATAATGATGGCTGGAGGAGGAAGTCTGATTAGGGGGGTAGACAGAGTTATTAGCGGGGCTACCCAAATTAGGACAGGCTTAGTTGATGATCCTTTAACAGCGGTGGTAAGAGGAACGGGTTTTGTCCTTGATGACATAGAGGCGGTGCAAGAAGTGTTGTTGCCAAGCGTTCATAATACTCATTTTAAGTAGAGTTGGCGGTAATAAAGAGCGGAGAGGGTCGCTACAATAGCTGTGGCGATAAATTGTTTTCGGTGTAAGATGGGAAAGTGAATGTATGAGTATTAAACTAAAAGACAAATACTTGCTGGCTACCTTCATCGGTTTTCTGAGCTTCTTGTTGCTTCTTCAGGTCCCTTTATTTAGGGATTTTAGGGACATGCTTTGGGATAAACTCGTGGCGAAAACCGCCGCGGTTTTACGAGTGGGTAATCTTAAGGTAGAAAATGATGTGGAAGAACAGGTTAGATTTTTGTTGGTTGAAAATATCAGGTTACGAGCGGAAAACAATGACTATAAGCGCTTACAGAGACAGCTTGGTTCGGCGGCTTGGGATGATTTTAGAAAAGTTCCCGCCACAATACTTAGCTCTCCTGCTGATATTTTTAGGTCCCAGTTTATATTAAACAAGGGAGCGAATGATGGTATTGTTTTGGGAGCCCCAGTAGTAATTAACGGTTCGATATTGGTGGGAACAGTAGAAGAGCTGAATAATAACACCTCTTTATTAAGACTTTTATATCATCCTGAAACCAGTATAAAGGCAGAAGTGATTTTAAAAGAAGGGGTAAGCAGGGGATTGGTTTTGGGCAAAACTTTTACGGGTATTGAGATGATTGAGATCCCGCGTGATGCCAAGCTGGCAGAGGGACAGGAGGTTGTAGCCCTGGGGCAGCCGGGACTTATTCCTTATGGATTGATGATTGGAAAAATTGAATTAATTAAGAGCGGAGATCGCGACCCATACCAAAGAGCAAGACTGTCCACTTGGTATGATGCCGGTGAGATAGTGGCTGTAAACATACTAACTCCAAAATGAGCGGCGCAACCAAGGAAATATTATACATCATGACTTTAGGCGGGGTAAGCGTAGTTTTAGGAGTTTTTATTTCCTGGGTACCCATGGTTTTGGTTTTGCCCACTGTTGTTGCTTATACAACTGGCTATTCGTTTGTATGTTTATTAATCGCCGGACTTGTAACTGAACTTTTTTCCTGGTCTTATCCAGGGTTGTTTTTAGCGGTGTTTTTTATCCCCTGGTCGATAAGGAAAATTTTTCAGAACATAGAGATAGATTTTAAGCCTGGCTTTTACCTGGTGATTTTACTGGGGGTTTTTCTGCAAATATCTTTAATAATAGCTTATAATGTTTTACTTGAATGGCGGGGGAACAGAAAGGGTGATTTGGTTTTTATTTTATGGAGTTACGTCCCCTGGTTCAAAACGTTTTTAACACTGATAGTTGTGTTTGTGGTCAGCTCTACATTAAGCGCTTTCATTTATATCAATAAAAGATGGTAAACGATAAACGCAACAACTCAAACAATGAAGTATCTCACGCGATTGTTGGCGGAAATTACGAGCCTAGAAAATGGAATCGGTTAAGATTTTCTGTTTTGTATGTGGGCTTGTTTTTGGTTATGGGACTAATAATAACGAGGGGTTTTTATTTGCAGATCGTGCAGGGAGATTCTTATAAAAACAAAGCTGAACAAAACAGGGTTACTAATGTACCAATAACGGCGCAAAGGGGGATTATTTACGATCGCAATGGAGTAAAGCTTGTTAACAACGTAACCAGCACCGATGTGGTCATAAGCCCGTTAAATCTGCCTAACGAGGATCATGTGGGGTCTCTTTTTGATAAGTTGCCGCATATTATAGACGTAACCCCTGATGATATTAGGGACGCAATAGTTTCCGTGAGAATAAAAGGACAAAGCGTTCCTTTGGCCAAGTCGCTGACTCACGAAGAAGTGGTTGAGCTGGGAAGCATTATTAATGATTTGCCGGGAATTGAGATGGTTTCTTCCTTTGTTCGTGACTATCAATATCCTTATTCCTTATCACATATTACTGGTTATACAAGCCCGGTGTCGGAAAAGGAGTTAAGCGAAAATAAAGATTTATTATTGACTGATTATACTGGAAAAACAGGCATAGAAAAACAATACGATGATGTTTTACGGGGAGTTCATGGAGCCAAGTATGTAGAAGTTGATGCCAGGCAAAAGCCGCAAAAAACCGTGGGCGAGAAAGTAGCTGTTGACGGGAAAGATTTAGAATTAACCGTTGATTCTAAATTGCAGAAATTCGTTTTTAGCGTGTTGGCGGAAAGAGCGGCCAAAAAGGATGATAATAAAAAGAAAAGAAGCGCTTCGACAGCGATAGTAATGGAAGCAAAAAGCGGAGAAGTATTGGCACTGGTCAATTATCCGGCGTTTGATGTTAATTCTTTTTCTCAGCCCGGCCGCAAAAAAGAGGCTTCGGTTTTTTTAGAAGATGAAATAACGCCTTTGTTTAACAGAGCTATTAGCGGCACATACGCTCCTGGTTCAACCATTAAGCCGTTTTTAGCGGCGGCGGCTTTAGAGGAAGGCGTGATTACACCCCAAAGCAAAGTATCTTCCACTGGGGGAATCAGGTCCGGAGAATGGTTTTTTCCTGATTGGAAAGCAGGCGGACACGGCGAAACGGACGTGTATAAAGCCATAGCAGAATCCGTGAACACTTTCTTTTATATTGTAATGGGGGGGAATGAAGAGTACCGAGGTCTTGGCGTGGAAAAAGCAAAAAAATATTTGACCAGTTTTTCCTGGGGAGATAAAACGGGCATAGATTTACCCTCGGAAGCAGTCGGGCTTTTGCCGGATCCCCAATGGAAAAGAGAGATTAAACAAGAACAATGGTATATTGGTGATTCTTATCATTTTGGCATCGGTCAAGGAGATGTTTTGGTTACACCTTTACAAGTAGCGACGGCAACGGCCGCCGTGGCCAATGAAGGTAGCGGGCTCAGGCCGTTCATACTAAAAAAAGTAATCGACACTGAGAAGAAAAAAGAAACTTCCCTAAAAACATTTAAAGTTTCCGTTAAGAAAGAGTCTCTAAAAGTTGTAAAAGAGGGAATGAGACAGGCGGTGACAAGCGGCTCGGCCGTTCGTTTGAAAAATCTTCCCTGGGCAGTGGCCGGAAAGACTGGTACTGCACAAGCGGGAGGAGAAGACACTCACGCTTGGTTTACAGGTTTCGGCCCTTATCATGATCCAGAATTAGTAGTCACTGTTATATTGGAAAGAGGAGGAAAGGGAGATAAAGACGCCGTACCGGTAGCCGAAGAAATATGGCACTGGTTAGAAGAAAATTATCAGTAAATAAAGCATCTTATGCTTCTTAGAAACAGTGTCAATAAAGGGTGACAAATTGTGAAAAAATAATCTTGACCGGCAGTTATCGGGTTACTACACTTGCTTTCTAGACTGCAATCATAAAAAATGTTGGCAGCTGTTTTTATTCTTAAAACTTTAGTACTAATTTTATGAAAGATAGATATTTAACAAAGGATGGTTTGGAAAAGCTAAGAGAAGAGTTGGAAGATTTAAAGATCGTGAAAAGAAGAGAAATCGCCGAAGCAATTCACACCGCCAAAGAAGAAGGAGATTTGTCGGAGAATGCTGAATACGTAAACGCGAAAGAAGAACAGCACAGGCTGGAAGAAAAAATTGCTCAAATTGAGTCGGTAATAAAAAACGCGCATGTTGTTTCAAGGGCGGGAAAATCCAAAGTAACAGTGGGTAACATGGTGTTGATTGTATGTGATAAAAAAGAAATCGAGTATAAAATTGTGGGTTCGGATGAAGCTAATCCTCTGGAAGGAATGATTAGCAACGAGTCGCCTGTGGGCAGAGCGTTAATGCAGAGAAAGAAGGGAGAAAGGATTTTGATTCCTACGCCAGTAGGAGAAAAAGAGTGCGAGATTGTTGATATAAAATAGCAGGAAATTCAGTGGGACGTGTCTGACTTAATTTGCCCCACTTAAAATTTTATCGATTAGGAATGTTAGGGTGTTTAAATTGCCTCGTGGAAGGTATATGCTTTAAGCTTAAGGTGATAATTATTTAATCCAAATGGCAGAGAAAAGGTTACAAGAAATTATTGAACAAAGGCGTAAAAAGCGAGCCCGAATGATAGAGGATGGTTTGGTTCCGTATCCGGCCGAAGCCAGGAGATCTCATACCATCGCTCAAGTTCTGGAAAATTTCGATAAATTATCGGCGGATACCGAACCGGTTACCGTAGTGGGAAGGGTTTTTTCCGTAAGAAAACACGGTGGGGTGGCGTTTATTGATTTGCGTGATGTCACAGAAACCGTTCAATTGCAATTAACAAAAGGTAAGATGCCGGACGGCATGTTCGACCGGTTGGAATTAATTGATGTGGGCGACTTTATTCAAGCGGCGGGAATTGTGGGTTTAACAACAAGGGGAACACAGACCATTATGGCAGATGAGGTTCACATGCTGGCGAAGAGTTTGCGCCCTCTGCCCAGCGACTGGTTCGGGCTGAAGGACACGGAAAAAAGGTATCGGGAGAGAGAGGTTGACATGATAATTAACAAAAACGTGTATGACTTAATGCTTTTAAGATCTAAAGTTACTAAAACTATTAGAAATGAATTAAACCGATTGGGTTTCTGGGAAATTGAGACGCCGATATTACAGTCGGTAGCGGGAGGCGCGGCAGCGGAACCTTTTATAACCCACCATAATTCATTGGATGCGGACCTGTATTTAAGAATAGCGCCGGAGCTTTATCTAAAACGTTTATTGGTGGGGGGAGGTGAGAAAGTATTTGAGATCGGACGCTGTTTTCGTAATGAAGGAATTGATAGAGAACATAATCCCGAGTTTACAATGTGTGAATTTTACTGGGCTTACGCGGATTATGAGGACTTAATGGATTTTACTGAAAAATTTGTTAATAAAATAGTAGAAAGCTCGCTGGGCAGTTTGGATATCAAGACCCAAAAACATGAAATATCTTTTGCGGTTCCCTGGAAGAGAAAAAGCTATATAGAAACATTGAATAATGAAATCGGTTTCGATATTTTATCTGAAAAGGATCCTGATAAGTATGTGCCTGTATTCAAAGAAAATAAATTGCCGGTACCAAAAGTTTTCACATATCAAAAGGTCGTTGATGAATTATATAAAGAATTAGTGAGACCAAAAATAACCCAGCCGACTATATTATATGATTACCCTGAGGAAATGGTTCCTTTAGCAAAAAAAAGCTTAAGAGATCCGCGCATAGTCGAGATGTTTCAGTTAATTGTTGGCGGGGCCGAGCTGGTAAAAGCCTATACGGAGCTAAACGATCCGACTGAACAAAGAGCCCGGTTTGAACAACAACAAAAAGACAGGGAAAAGGGAGACAAGGAAGTGGCCCCAATTGATGAGTCGTATCTAAGAGCTATGGAGTATGGAATGCCTCCGGTAGCCGGTTGGGGATTGGGTATCGAGAGATTAATGTCGATCCTAACGGGAATGCCGGTAAGAGAGACAATAGTTTTCCCAACATTAAGAGAAAAAAATGATTGATATAGAAAAAATCAGAAATGATACAGATATGGTAGTTGCCAACTTGAAGAAAAGGAGGGTGGGTGATAATAAAGTGCGGAGACTTTTTAATTTAGACAAAGAGTGGCGAAAAAAGACGAAAGAGGTAGAAAAATTGAGATCTCGGCAGAACGAGTCGCAGTCGGTATTGGCAAAAGAGGAACCAGAAAATAAAGATATGGTTATTTCGGAAATGAGAAAATTAAGCGATGAAATATCGGCTAGTCGGTCAGAATTAAAAGAATTAGCCAAAAAGAGAAACGTGGCTTGGAGGGCTTTGCCTAATTTGGTTTTTGAGGATGTTCCTGTTGGCGATGAAGATTGTTTTGAATTGGTAAGAAGCGTGCCGGAAAAAATAGCAGAACCTGGATTTCAACAAAAAAGTTATTTGGAATTAACCGTACCCAAAATGGTGGATGTTGAAAGGGCCGCTAAAGTTTCAGGCAGTCGTTTTGTTTATATAAAAGGTGAAGTAGCCCGCTTGCAAATGGCTTTGGTGTCGTACGTTTTTGACCTGCTTATGAAGGAAGGGTTCACGGCCGTACTGCCGCCCGTGATGATTCGCAAGGAAGCAATGGCAGGAATGGGTTATTTAGATAACCACTCCGATGAGATATACAAAACCCAAGATGATTTATATCTGGTTGGCACTAGCGAGCAGTCTGTGGGGCCTATGCATATGGATGAAATAATTGATGAGGACAAATTACCTGTGCGTTACGCGGGTTATTCTTCCTGTTTTAGAAGAGAGGTGGGCAGTCACGGCCAGGACGTTAAAGGAATGTTAAGGGTGCATCAGTTTGATAAGGTGGAAATGTTTTCTTTCTCTCGTCCCGACAGATCAGAGGAGGAGCACGATTATTTGCTGGGTCTGCAGGAAAAGATAATGAAGTCGCTTAAGCTTCCCTACCGGGTAATAAAGCTGGCTTCGGAAGATTTGGGCTGGCCGGTGGCAAAAACCTACGACATTGAAACTTGGATGCCTGGAGAGAACAAATACAGAGAAACTCATTCAACCAGTAATACTACCGATTATCAAGCCAGAAGGTTAAATGTTAGATATCGCAGCAGTGAAGGAGTAGTAAACAAACTACATATGTTAAACGGAACGGCGGTGGCTGTGGGGAGGATATTAATAGCGTTGATAGAAAATCATCAGAGGCCTGACGGTACAATGGCGGTGCCGGATGTTTTGCGTTCCTATTTGCCTTTTGACGTTATACTGTTTGGCGCCGAAGGAAAAGGGGAATAATTTTTTCGTTTAGATGTGTTCAACCGGTTACGGATAAAATTTGGATCTAGGGACAGCAGGAAGACGCTAAATGAAGGCGGAAAAAAGAGGATTGAAAAAAAAATTTTTTATCGTAAGAAAATAAGGGTCTGGTTCGTTACTTTTTTATCAACTTTGTTCTTGGCGCTGCTCATAGTTGTTCCTGTTGGCGCTTTTGTTTATTTTGTTTTTTTCACGGACGCTTTCGTGGTTAGATCGATTGCCGTTTTGGACACACGTCCCCATACGGAGCAGGCGGTCAAAAAAATAGTCGGAGAAAGTGTTGATGATTCAACTTTTAGGGGAAGTATATTTTTTGTGCAGGTGGACATTCTGGAATCGGAAATCAAATCAAGTCTGCCTCAGGTACGTACTGTCCATATAACCAGAAAATTACCGGAAACCCTGAAGGTATATGTGCAAGAAAAGGAGCCGCGGTTACTGCTGTATTCTTCAGGGGATTATTATTTTATTGATGATAAGGGGGTTCCTTATGAACAAGCAACGCTGGATAAATTGCCCGGAACAGCTTTGCCAGTCATAAAGAATGACGATCAGCAGGCAAAGATAATCTTGGGAACAACTGTTCTAGATCCAATGTTTATAGATATCGCCCACAATATTCAAGAAGGTATCAGGGAAACGCTCAATGCAGAGGTGGCCGATATAAGAATTCCTTCGCTGGCGGCTAAGGAAATATATGTTTTTCTTGATAATAATTGGAAAATGATGTTTAACGCTTCGCGGCCCATAGATCAACAGTTAAATATGGTGAGGGAGATTCTTAATAAAACAATTCCCGAAGAAGACCATGGAAGGATTGAATATATGGATTTACGTATTCCTAGCCGGGTTTACTACAAGCTTAGGTGATTTTTCTTGATCAGATTCGCTGGTACTGAGTAGCGGAGACTTCTCCTTGGTGAATAAAAACTTCAGGGAAAGACCGTGATTTAACCGAACGCCATTTATGAGGAACCTTTAGTGGTCCGGAACCAAATCCGGTAGTATCTACTACCCAAAACGAGTCCGGGGACCAGTCATAGAATTCCGGTCCGACTATATCGTCCTTTGTTAGAATCGGCTCTCCGGCAAAGTGGAGGTGGCCACTTTGCTGGGAATATAACTTAAGGGAACTGCCCAGAGGTATTTCCTCCTGGGCATAATACAAAACAGAAAAATAGATAAAGGGCGAGCTGGCAATAACGGGTTCTTCTTTTTGGTTATTTTTATGAATAAAGGTGACGGCCGCTTTTGCCCCCGGTTTGTTAACAATGCTCAGTTCCTGCCAATAATTAAAAGAGGAAAAAATAAAGAAAATAACAATAGCAATTACCAGCAAAGACCTTAAAACAGTGTTTTTTATGCCTATTATTAAAACGGCAAGAGCGATTAGCACATAAAGATGGGAAAATACCAGAAACCTGTCTTGATATAAGCTGGTTCCCAAAAAAGATAGTCCTATGCTTAAAACAAAAGGAATTATTCCCGCCAAAGCAGTCAGCCAGCAAGCGTCTAAAGGTATAATTTTCCGCTCAAGAGATGTTGTTAACTGGTAATTTTTTTTGTTGTCGGAAGCATACGGTACACCCAAGATAAGCAGTAACCAAATAATGGCGGTTAGGGTTATAGGGATGAGAGAAATAATAATTGAAAATATTCCTTCGTGGGAAGGTATTAAAGAGGTGGGCCAAAACATGCGGTAAAAAGTGTCGGGGATACTCCATCCTCCAATATCCGGTATCCAGTAAGACTCCTGAACTTGGGAACTTTGAGCAAGAAATGTTGGCAGCCAGGGAAGAAAAATAACGACGCTGATAAAAAAGGAAAATAAAGAGAAATAAAAAAGACGAGATTGGAGTATTTCTCCTAAACGGGCCTTGGTTATGACCAGTAAGTAGCCGATAATAAATATAATGTGGGCGGCGATAGTAAAGAAAGCGTAATAATGAGTGTAGATAGAACCGGTTGCGAATAGAGAGTAAAGAAGCCACAAAAATATTTTTTTAAAGAGTGCTTTTCTAGGGATAAAAGATGAGCGAAGGGCCTTAATTAAAAAATAAGATGAAATGAGGCTAAAGGCTGTGCCCAGGGTGTACATTCTGGCTTCCCAGGCAAATTGAATTTGAAAGCCGGAAAAAGCAATTAAGACGGAAGCCAACAACCCGGCCAGCCGGGAGCGGAAAGCATAAGAAGTAAATAGGTAAGCGGAGGCTATAGTGACGCCGGCGAAGAATACCGAAAAACCCCTTAACGAACTAAGGGTTGTGTCGAAAATATAGCTCCAGCTTTTTAACAAAATGTAATATAAAGGGGGGTGAACATCGGCGGCGTCACGGGACAACATTTCGGTCCAAGAAAATTGGATCAGCCGCCAGGAAAAAGCTTCATCAAACCACAAGCTACGAGCCGTTAGCTGGTAGGAACGAATAAAAAGGCCAAAAACAATAAAAACCAATAATAATATGAGAGCAAAACGACGGGACACGGGAGTAATAGTAAATGAAAAATAAGTCCAGCAATAACACTTCATGCCTTTGTCGGAGACAAGGGGTTCCGACAGCAACAGCTATCGGATGAAGCGTCTGTTTTTGGATAAGAAATTAGAAAATTAAAACTGTTTTTGTTTTTATCTATTAAACTGTATTATTACATTAGCATTCAAATAAACACAAAATAAAATTAATTTACACAAACACTTAAAAATATATGGAAATAAAACCCCACACCATAGCGCTAGTAAAGCAGAGACTGGATGAGGCGGAGAGAAATATTCAGTATATTAGACAGGCTTTGGAAGAAGGAGAGGGCGGGCCCGAGCCAAGCCGAGACACTATTATTGAAGAAAGCAGGCCTAGCGAAGGAGAGAGAATTATCGAGGGCGTTTTTGACGGCCAAAACATGCAGGGGAATGACGGCAACGAATATCCGGTGCCGCCAAATTATGCTTCTAAATCAAAATTAGTGGAAGGGGATTTGTTAAAGCTCACTATTGATGTAAGCGGTTCTTTTGTTTATAAACAAATTCATCCAGTTGAGAGGGAAAGGGTGGTGGGGACGTTGCGGGCGGATGATCATGGCAATTTCTTAGTGCGTACGGAAGAAAAAGACTACAAGGTTTTGTTGGCCAGCGTAACTTTTTACAAGGCTGACGAGGGTGATGAGGTAACAGTGTTAGTACCGACCAATGGAGACGCGGAATGGGGAGCTGTTGAAAATGTTATTCATAGTTGATTAGGATATATAGATGACAAGAGCAGCGGTGGAGATGGTTATAGGAAAATTGCCAATGACTTGGCAGATGAGCGCCAGGCAGTTTTTAAAGTTTGCCGTAACGGGGGTAGTGGGAGCTATCGTTGATTTTGGGACGTATAATTTAATTACTCGAGGTATCGGCTGGACAGCTTTTTATACGGTTCTAGGGCAAAAAATAATAATAGCTAATAATATCAGCGTGTTTTTGGCTATTATCAGTAATTTTATTCTAAATAAATACTGGACCTTTAGAGATCCCAGCAAGCAGGTGATGCGCCAATACGTGGCTTATTTCAGTCTTAACTTAGTAACTTGGATCTTAAATCAGTTGCTGGTATCGGTTTTTACTTTTCAAATAGCTTTTATGGGAGACGTGTTTGGAGATCAAAAGGATAACGCGGCTAAGGTTTTGGCTATTGGAATCATTCTTTTTTTAAACTTTTTTGGAAGCAAGTTCCTGATTTTCAGGAAAAAAGAGGCTGACATAGGCTAAGGGGCTTTAATAATTGGGGGTAGTTGGTTATAATGTAATATCTATAAAAATGGCGACCTTATACAGAAAATACAGGCCTGGTTTGTTTAGTGAGGTAGTGGGGCAAGAACATGTTACCCAAACCTTGAGCGGCGCTATTGCGGGGGGGAGACTGGCACACGCCTATTTGTTTTACGGGCCCAGGGGAACCGGTAAAACAACTACGGCTAGAATTTTAGCCAAAAGAATAAATTGCAGTGGCCCTAAAAATAATGAGCCTTGCAACAAGTGCGATTCCTGCCAGGCTTTGTCAAAAAATGCTCATCTTGACGTGATTGAGATTGACGCTGCTTCCAACCGAGGAATTGACGACATTAGGTCACTGCGCGATCAAATAAATCTGATGCCTTCAATGGGTAATTACAAAGTGTATATTATCGACGAGATTCATATGTTAACCAAAGAGGCGGCGTCGGCATTATTAAAAACATTGGAGGAGCCGGTGAAGCAGGTGGTGTTTGTTCTGGCGACGACCGAGCTACAGAAAGTGATAAATACCATAAGTTCCCGGTGCCAGATATTTCGTTTTAGAAGGGCGACTAAAGAAAATATGACAAAAAGGCTGAACACGATTATTAAGAAAGAGAAAAAAGAGATTGAGCAAGAAGCGCTGGATTTTATTATCAGTCGTTCGGATGGGTGTTACAGAGACGCGGAATCACTTCTAGGACAAATGATGACGGTGGGCGCTGATAAAATTACTAAAGATTCTTTGGTGCAGTTTTTGGGATTACCTGATCCCAAATTAGTGGATGAGTTTATCTCTTTTCTAATAAAAGGAGAGTCGGCCGGCGCGATTGAAGCACTGGAGAAAATATTTTCTTCGGGCATGGATCCAGAACAGTTTATTAAAGAAAGTATTGTTAGCGCGAGGAACGGAGCCGTTAGCATAGCTAAGGAAGAGGAGAAAGCCAGCCCATATCAATTTACCGAGGAAGAAGGGGCCCAGGAGAGATTGCCGATTATAATCAGGGCTCTGATACAGTCCCTGCAAGATATCGCTTACGTTCCCGATCCGGAGATAGCTATACATTTAGCTATCCTTACGGTTTGCACTAAAAAAGGGGAGACCGCAAGCAAGCAATTTTTAGAGAAAAGAGCAGTCGTTAATAAAAAAGTTGTGATTGATAAAAACAATAACGAGTCGAGGTCTGCTTCTGTTCAAACCAAGCCGGTCAACAACAAGATAAATGGCCAGAAAACTTCTACCGGCAGGACGGCGGAAAATGAGTTATTGAAAAAAGTTTCGAAATCATGGAGCAAAATTATCGAGTTAATGAGAGATAAAAACCCGGTCGCGGCGACCTTTTTAAGGGCTATGGATCCGATAGACGCAGAAGAAAAAACGTTGGTTTTAAGAGCCAGGTATTCTCTGCACAGAAATTATTTTGAAAACACTGATAATAAAAAACTTTTAAATGAAATAATAGTGAGTGCTGTAAACGAAGAGTTAGTCTTAAAAATTATTTTGGATGAGGCGGGAGCGCAAACAGGGCCTCCTTTGAAGGATGTGCGCAAAGAGCAGGAAGACAAGTTTGAACAAACTGTTCAAGAGATTTTTGGAAGCAATAATAAATAGAGATGAGTTCTACTCGCGCTTTTTTAGCTCTAGACAAACCGAGTTGATGTAATAGCGTTGACCGCCCTGGTCTTGAGGGCCATCATCAAAAACATGGCCCAGGTGGGCGCCGCAGTGGGCACAGATAACTTCCTGGCGTTTAATGTTGTGGTTGAAGTCGTCTTTGATGATTATGTTTTCGCGATTGACAGGGTTGGTGAAGCTGGGCCAGCCGGTGCCGGAATCAAATTTTGTATCGGAAGAGAACAGTTTAACGCCGCAGACCGCGCAAAGATAGTCGCCTTGCTCATGGCTATTCCAATATTTGCCGCTGAAAGAAGCTTCTGTGTCTCCCCGTCGGGCTACATAATAAAGGTCGGGGTTGAGTTGTTCTTTTTTATCCTTTTTATTAGTCATTGTCTGGGACTGGTGATAATTTTCCGGAGAGTCTAGACTGCTTTCCAGTTTTTTAATAAATTGTTGAGTCTCTTCTTTTTGGGCCTCATCGGTGTATAAAATAATCGAGTGGTACTGACTGCCAACGTCATTGCCCTGACGATTAAGCGTGGTGGGGTCATGCGAGGAAAGAATACGGAAAGAAGGTCTTTATAAGAAATAATGGCTGGGTCATACAAAAAACGCTATGTCGTGATGAGCCGTCATAATTCGTCTTGGTTATAGTTTATAGGGCAGGTAATTGCCCGCAAGGAAATTAATTGTGTTGAGAGGGTGATTTTTGGGGAAAGGTTGAATTTTTATGCATGGCTTCGGAAACAGCTAGAGGAGCAAGAGCCATGCTCCAAAGGCCATATTGGTGAAACTGAACGGAATAGAAAGCAAAAAAGATTAAGAGAATGAGAAAGGCCGATGAAGCAAAAGGGAGGCGGCGCCAGTAGGCGATATAAACAAGAAGCATTAAGCCGAACATGGGTGCGCTTCGATAAAAACCGTCAATCATAAGAAATGAATCCAAGGAAAAGAGGCCAGACTCCGCCGCGGAATTACGAGACAAAGAAAAGAATAGGCCTGTGAAAACCGCTTGGGGATTATCAAACAGAAAAGGGATTAGGGTTAACAAGGGTATCAATCCTAATAGAATAGAAACAATGGTAGGGTTTTTATAATTCCTTTTCTTAACGCGCCAGGCCTGGATCAAATACAGGGGGAGCAAAAAAACTCCGATTTGTTTTAGGGCCAAGGATATTCCCAGGGTAAAAGCTGACCAGAACAAATGACGTTTAATGATCAGAACCGATAAAACCAAAAAGAAGATTGGCATAAAATCTATTTGGCCTACTCTGGCCACGTAAACAGACCATCTATTTCCCAGCCAAAAAAGAGTTCCGAATACGGCTAACAAAGGTTGGTTCCTCTGATAAAGATAGTAAAAAATTAATAGGCCAGTGCCAAAATAAAACGCCAGGTTTACCAGACGCCAAAAATTTATCCAATCAGAATATTCTTTTAGTCCCAGTTTTGTTGAAATGGCAGACAACCAATAAAAAAGAGGAAAGTGGCCGGGGTTTTTGTGTTTGTAGCAAGTATCATCGAGTGTACAGGCATAGGGATTATCGCCGTTTGCTATTTGCCTGCCTCTGATCCAATAAAAACTAACGTCATGGCTGGTGGTGTCGTGGGAAAGAGCCGTATTTACAAAAGCCAGGGCAACGGGCTGGGTGGAGAGAATATCAAGACCGGCGGTAAAAGAGCTTTCTTCGTTTAGGGCGGCCGAAGGGCGCAGTTTTATGGGAAAACTATGACCAACTCCTTCCGTTTTTAGATTTACAGTCAATGGCTTTTTTAATTCCGTGCCAAGCGATGAAAATAAAAAGCGCAGTTTTTGCGTTTTAGGTTGGTAGGTATCCGAGAATTTTCTGGTGACTGTAATGAGGTTTTCCCCGGAGTCGGCGTTAACTATGGAAAGCGTGAGAAGGCCTTCGGGATTCATTTCTTCCGGGGGATGAAGCCAAAAAATAACACCGGAAAATTTGCCCGACAGCGGGGGCAATGATTGGGTGAAGGACTGTTGATCGCTTAAGGCAAAAAATTCGTCACTGCCGTCGTGCCGGGGAACAATTGCGCGCGGATATCTTATGGGCCAAAGCAAAACGGCAATTAAAAAAAGCACGGATATAATCAACCTTCTTTTGGGTGTTTCCAGCCGGATCATGAAATTTAGCTTAGCACAGAATGGGGGATGAGAAGGCTCTCCATACATTGCCTGTACAATTTGATAAACTTAGTATAATTTGTATGGTTGTTGCGGGATTTGGTTTGGGGTAGTTAATTAAATGAAAATTAGGATTTGAATATTGAAAATTATAATAATCCGGGATCGTCTAACGGCAGGACGTGAGGTTTTGGTCCTCAAAATCGGGGTTCGAATCCCTGTCCCGGA
>CAYMOF010000008.1:0-49854 GCA_964392095.1 uncultured Candidatus Saccharibacteria bacterium
TAAGCCCTCTTAAGGCTGTGGCTTAACGCAAGTCGGTTGGAGAGAACAGGGGTAACTGTAATGTGCAATGGTACACCTAAATAGATAAGTTGTCAAGGGCAACAAATTTCCATAAAAACACCCCGCTTCACCATAAAGATGTCGCGGGGCAAGGGTCAAAACGACCCAAGGGCACATAAGGAGGAAAAATTTATCCGAATACAAAAGATATTCAGGCTAATCAACCCCGTCGTTCGCGAACGACAGGGTCAACCCTCTTCCCCTCTCCGGCGCTGTTCTCTTTGTTCCCTCATCTTCCGCCTAATAAATGTCGGCACATCCAGATCTTCGTCCTGATCATTGCTGTTTTCCTGCCCCTGATTAACATCAACTCCCATAGACCTCTCGACTGGTTGAGATCCAATTACCCCAGGCTCTTCGACTCCTGCATTAGCTTGCGGCATGCGGGGCGAAAACCTGACCGTGCCTGAATACCTCTCCTGTTGCCGGGGTTCTTCCTGCTTGTCAAAACCGGTAGCCACCACCGTTATCTTCAGCTCCCCCTCCTCCACTTGTTCAGGATCAACTACCGCGCCAAAAATAACTTTTGCGTTGGGATCGGCATTTTCAGTGATAATTCTCGCCACTTCTTCAACCTCATGCATACGCAAATCATTGCCCGAAGTAATATTGAACACCACCCCTCTAGCCCCATCAACAGTGACATCCAATAAAGGACTCTCAATAGCCGCCCTTGCCGCCTCCGCCGCCCGATTTTCTCCGCTGGCCCGGCCAATTCCCATTAACGCCGAACCGGCGTCATTAACAATCGCTCTGATGTCAGCAAAATCCACATTTACCATGCCGTGTTGGGTTATTAAATCAGATATTCCCTGCACCCCCTGACGCAACACATCATCCACTACCTTAAACGCATCTAATAAACTTGTCTTTTTATCTATAATCTGCAGTAAACGATCATTCGGAATAATCACCGCCGCGTCTAAGCGATCGTTTAGCTCAACAATCGCTTCTTCGGCAATGGTCATTCTCTGCTGGCCTTCAAAAACAAAAGGCTTGGTAACTACCGCCACCGTTAACGCGCCTGTCTCTTTCGCCACTTCGCAAATAACCGGCGCCGCGCCAGACGCCGTTCCTCCACCCATACCGCCAGCCACGAACACCATATCTGCCCCCTTGATAATCTCATGTATCTCTTCCCGACCCTCCTCCGCCGCCTGCTGTCCCACTGCCGGATTCATACCCGCTCCTAAACCTTTAGTCAGAACCTGGCCAACGTGCAATTTTGTAGGCGCCCCTGAATAATGCAGGGCCTGCGCGTCGGTATTTATCGCGATAAATTCAACTCCTTTTATCTTAGCCTCTATCATCCGATTTAAAGCCGCGTTTCCAGATCCCCCTATTCCAATAACCTTTATATTCGCTACATTTTCTATGGTCGGTTTTTTTAGTGGCACAATGTCTTGTAATTACTTATTAAAAACAACGCCGAGTAATAATAAAAACTTTCTTTTTCTTTTTTGTTTATATACTTCATCGTAAACACCATTTCCATAATGTCAACAACATATCTTGTTCATCACGTACACAGTTATTGTTCATTCCTCCTAGGTTATAGTTTGTTGAGCAAAAATACAAACAAAAAAATCACCTAATCTGGTGTTCGTATCCCTACTATATGCTAAAACCTACAGCTACGCATTATCCCCTTAAGGCTCCCTAAAGACGGATTGTCCCTAAGGGATGCCTTCGGGACGGATCAAACCCTACGGTAAAAAAGCTCTAAACCAGCCCCTCACTTTATCAACAGAATTTTTCACGTCTTTGAAAGCCGAACCCCTTCTTCTTCTAGAACCAATCTTTTCTTGTTCTTGAGCCCAAATAATTAATCCCAAAGCTACTGCGAAAGAAGGATCGGTAGTTTGTTCTGATAAACCTTCAAAAACTTTTACCGCTCCTATTCGAGCCGGCAACCTCAATCTCTTTTTAGCCACGTCAACCACTCCAGGCAAATGAGCTCCTCCCCCTGTTATTATCACCCCCGCCGGCAACAACCCAGACCTGTTTATTTGCTTCAGTTCTTTATCAACAAAAGTAAAAATTTCACCCAACCGGTCACCAATAATGTTCGCTAGTTCTTTTCTTGAAAAAGTATCTTGCTCATCACCGTCTTTTACTTCAATAGTTTCAGAGTCTTTTATACCCTCTGTGACAGCCGTGCCGTACCGCTTTTTAATTTGCTCCGCCGCGTCAATAGAAGTCCTCAATCCGATAGCTATGTCATTTGTTATATGAGAAGACCCCAGCGGCAATACCGCCGTGTGTAAAAGAACATTCTCTTCATAAACAATCATACTGCTTGTCCCCGCCCCTAAATCCACCAAAACAACACCTAGCTCTTTCTGTCTCCTATCAAGTACCGCCGTTGCCGCCGCCAGCGGAGAAAACACAAAGTCCTCCACATGCACCCCCGACTGATTAACAACCTTGGTTATATTTTTTATAAACGGGGTCGAACCCTCAACAATATGAGTCTCTACTTCCAGCCTGACCCCCGTCATATCAACCGGATCATGAATATTCTCATGTCCGTCAACAATAAAATTTTGGGGCAACACATGAAGTATTTCACGATTGTTCTGCAAAGAAACGGCCTGAGCGGCATTTATCACTCTCTCCACGTCTTCAGAGGTAATCTCCCCGTCGGCTCGACTGACCGCTATCACCCCCCTGGAATTTTGCGATGAAATATGCGGCCCGTTTATACTAACGTAAGCCCTGTCAATCGGCACCCCGGCGATTCTCTCGGCCGTATCCAAAGCCTTACTCAAAGCCCTTACCACATCTTCAACATCCGAAACCATTCCTTTCTGCATTCCATCCATATCAGCCTGCCCAACCCCAACTATTGTCGGCAGCTCCTTATCTGGCTCAATTTGAGACACCACCACCCTGGCTACCGAAGAACCCAAATCCATTCCCACTATATGTGACGGATATGCCATATAAATTAAATACTGCGAAACAAAACTAAAAGTGGAGGCAAAAACAATATCACTCCCACAACGCTCGCCGCTACACTAACTATCATAACAGCCGCCGCCATAATATCTTTAACACTGCCTATCTTTTCATCATATTGAGGACTAACAATATCTGCCAATTCTTCAACAGCCGTATTAACAACCTCTAAAGACAAAACCAACGCCGAAACAACCAAAACTAAAGCCAGCTGACCAGTATTAAAGCCAAAAAAAACGGACAGAAACACAACTAACAAAAAAATCGCCAACTGTATTTTTATATTAACCTTCGTACGAACCATCCTCACCAAACCCCGCCACGCGTACTTAAAAGCCCTAAACAAACTCCACTTACTATTGTCTCTGTGCATAGATTCAGAATAGCACAAACCAGGCCCAGACACTTAAAAATTCAAGCCCGATTTTTCAATAACTTCTCTCTCTTTTTCTTGATATTTCTCCTCACTCGCCCGGTCAATTTCATGATCCATTCCCGCCACATGCAACAACGCATGCGTAATTACCCACGCAGAATATTTCTTAAAATCCCGCCCTCGCTCTCTAGCTTGTTTCTTGACCTCATCGTAACAAAAAGCTATATCGTGGTCTTTTTCTCCGTAAGAAAAAGTTAAGGCTTCTGACGCCCTGTCCTTGTTCCTGTAAACCTTATTCAGTTTTCTTATCTCTTCCGGATCCACACAACCCACAGTAACGCTTTCATCTTCTAAACCACACACCTTTTTAACTTCACTCCACAAACTACTCAGCTCCGCTTCACTTAAAGGAAAATTATCGCACCTAATAATTACAGGCATAAATATAATCGCCTTTTGGTTTTCTTATAATTCTACAGTCTGTCTCCCGGCGCAGGTATTAAAGGATTATATCCATTCTTAATCTCATCACCGTCACTGTAACCATCCCCGTCCGTATCCGGATTAAATGGATCAGTCCCAAACTCTCTCTCGTCAGGATCGGGAAAACCATCATTGTCAGAATCCAGTTTACCCGGTCCCAAAGGATCATAGCCCGCACGTACTTCTTCTCCGTCATTATATCCATCTCCGTCTGTATCAGCATTCTCCGGATCAGTGCCATAAAAAGATTCTCCAGCCGCGTTCAAACCATCATTATCACTGTCTAAAACAGCTTCCTCTCCAGCCTGTTCACTCTCCTCTCCGTCTTCACCGCTTTCTTCTCGACCGGCTGCAGTAATTGGTTCTTCACTCGCCTCCACAGGCAATGTCTCGTTTTCTCCATTTAATCCTCCCCCAAAATCAAAACCGCTGCCGTCCATAAAAACCCCGGCTATGATAAAACCAACCACTCCCAACAAAACCAAAACTGAGGCTCCGCCAATAAAAAGTGTTACCTTGCGCTTTGTTTTATGAGGCTTTTGGGGTTCACTAAAAACCCCCGGAGCCAAAGGAGTTGCTTTCCCTCCGTTACTAGGCGCTCCTTGAGGAGGGATAGGCGCTTTAAATTGATCTGCGCCGCTCTTTTTCGACTGGCCAGTATCCCCGCTAGTAGTTTCTTTTTTACTATCCTTGCCGTCCCCCACATTTAAATCTCTACTGCCTACTCTGCTCTTGTCAAAAGCTTCCGGACCAGGCACCAGACTCTCAATTTTCTTTCTCACCTGCTCACTCCCAGACTTTCCCAAAAAATCACCAGTTCCTCGATCCCCCCCCTTCTCAAAATCACCAGAAGAAGACTCCACTTTACTGTTTCCCCCTAAAGACGGCTTGCTTGGCACTGGAGGCGGAGTCGCGGGCCTACTAGTCGCCTTCTCAAAATTTCTGTCCTCGCCATTCGGCGACATCCGCTTATCACTACCCGCCCCTCCCTTAGGGTTACTATTTTTTTTATCGTCGCTAGACCAACCATCTTGACCAGAAGTTATCGGCAAATTTGGCGGCGGTGATCCTTTTGCTCCCATATGAAAAACTTAACATTTAAGCTTCCTTAATTATACATCATCAGACAACATGCACAATTCAGAAAGCTTGAGCTTGTTTTAACGCCTACGCAAACCTGATGATGATCTTCCATTGTTGGTAAAATCATCTATCTCTCCTAACTTAATCAATCTATCTCGTTCCGCTTGCGCATTAGCTCTTCTTATAGCTTCTTCTCTAATCTTCCGACGCCCTTTCTTTCTTTCGTAATACCTAACCTTCCGAGCCTGTATTAAAACCCCGCTCTGCTGCACCCTGCGGCTAAACCTGCGCAACAAACTTTCCGTGCTTTCATTATCACGTTTTTTTACTTCTACCATACTTTACCCCCGCTCTTAAAACGGGACTTACCAACACCTCCAATCAAAATGTATAAAATTTATCAAACCGCGAGAGACCCCAAAAGCTCCTAGCCTTCGTCCCTTTTTCACCTCTGTTTTTCTCTGCTACTAAACAATTAGGCCCTCATCTAAAAACTGCCATAACAAATAGGTGTAGTCAATCGCTTTTTCTCCCTATTTTAAGAAGAAAGAGGACAAGTACATCCAGCACTCAAAGCAAAATTAAAGAAACAGGCCAGCAAATTACAAAAATCCGTCCCCGTATTAAGCCTCAAAATAGCGATTATTAGAACATTAACAATCGTATAAGCGCTGGCAATTATTACGAAACCAACAATTCCACGAAACAAAGTAAATTTAGCGTTAACCAGCTCTGACTCAGGACTTTCCGAAACATGATAAACCATCATCCTGATACCCGCCCAAACAATAATCACCATAAAAACCGCCGCTGCCGCTCCCAACATAAAGTTATAAATCATCACCGGCACACGCAACAAATCCTCAAGATTGCAATTAAGCCCACTGCATTGGACAATTCTGTTGGATCCAGCCTGTGCATAAACATATACAGGAACGGCCACAATAAAAAAAACACTGGCCAAACCCAAAGAAGCTACCAGCAACCTAAACAAATAATCACCCATTAAATCTTCATTTTTCCTAACAGAACCCATAGGAGTTATCTCCCACAATTAATCTTTCCCAACCTCTCTCCCCCCAAAATATGAATATGCAAGTGATCTACTTCCGGACTGGCGTTCCTGCCATGATTGATAATTATCCTGTATCCGTCCTCGCTAAGACCTAGCTTTTTAGCCGCCTGAACCGCATCAACCATCAACTTGCCAATTTCTTTATCTCCACCCGGCTCAAAATTATCAATTGAAACAACGTGTCTTTTAAGAATACCCACCACGTGAACCCTAGCCTGCGGCGAAATATCTCTAAAAAAAAGTGTATCGCCGCCATCGTAAACAACATCAGCCGGAGCCACACCGCTTGCAATATCGCAAAAAATACAAGTCTCACTCATCTTAAAACATTAACTGAAACTATTCTCAATCTACCATTTTTTTAAAACCAAAACCACGATTCTTCTTCTTAATTATTAAGCCTCAATTTCCAATCTCTTTCTTAGTTCATCGACCAGGTCGCCTTGTTTAATTGTCTCCTGCATTCCACTCTCCATATTTCTCAATATAACCGTCTTGTCCAGCACCTCCTTATGACCAATAATAACCACCCACTTTACGCCCAGCCTGTCAGCCAGTTTCAACTGAGGCTGCATACCATCTCTATCAATACTTTCAGAAAAACGTATCTGTGCTCCTTGTAAAGTCTCCATAACCCGCATAGCATCCAGCTTTGCTTCCTGACCCAATTGCGCTATAAAAACCTGAACTTTATCAGCCACCGTCAAATCCATCCCTTCCACCTTCAAACGATCTATCACTCTTTCAACTCCGCCCGACCCGCCTACCGCCGTAGTCGATTTTCCCCCCAAGGCTTTTACCAACCCGTCGTAGCGACCCCCTCCAGCCAAACTGGCTTGCGATCCAACCGTAGAAACCTTACCAGCCCGATCAACTGATTCCGCTCCATCAGAGGTAGAAACGACTTCCCAAACAGTTTTTGAATAATAATCCAGCCCTCTTACCAAAGAAGGTTCAACCTTATGAGGAACCTCTAACCCTTCCAGCATACTCAAGACCATCTCAAAATTTTTGCGATTTTCTTCAGATAAATATTCCATCATCCTTGGAGAAGTGTTAGCCACCTGACTGCATTTCTCTTCCTTACAATCCAGCACCCGCAAAGGATTTACGGTTAATCTCTTCTTACAATCCCGGCACAATTTCTGTCTGTTCCTTCGATAATGATCCTTCAATACTTTTATATAGACTTTGCGCTCCGCTTTATCTCCCAAGCTATTAACATTAAACTCATACTCCTCTAAGCCTAGCTGACTCAACAAAAGATGAAAAAGATATATCACTTCTACATCAGAAGCCGCGCAACTCGTGCCAAAAACCTCCACCCCAAACTGGTGCAATTGCCTATATCTGCCTGCTTGCGGCCTATCATATCTAAAGAATGGCCCCACATAATATAGTTTGACCGGCTTTGGCCAACTTCTCATACCATGTTCAATATAAGCCCTCACCAAAGACGCCGTTCCTTCCGGACGCAAAACATAGTTAGCTCCCCTTCCTCTTGATTTAAGCTCAAACATCTCTTTAGCCACAATATCCGTCTCCTCCCCCAGTGCCCTATTAAATAAAATACTTTCTTCAAATATTGGTGTGTCTATGCGCTGACAATCCCACCCCCTAAAAACCTCTTTAGCCATCTCAATCACATACTCCCAATATTTTTGCTCCTGCGGCAAAATGTCTTGAGTCCCTCGTGGTGCCTGCACAGGAAAATCAGAAACCTTCTTTGCTTTTTGCTTACTAGTGCTTTTCGTACTCTTTGCTTTTGTACTTTTTTTTCTAGGCATAAAATTTATTAGATATTTAAAAAACTAAAGACTTAAAAACCCCGGCCTGTTAGTTGATACAATCTCCACCTCGTCTAAAGGAAACGCCCTTATCCAAACCCGACCCACAATCGACTCTTTTTCTAACGCCCCCCAAGACCTTGAGTCTGAACTCGCCGAACGGTTATCACCCATAACAAAAAATTCATCCTCTCCAAGAGTGACTTTCACCTCCCCGCCAGTTCTCAATCCCTCCGGCAAGTATGTGGATTCATCCAGCAACACACCTTCTGAATAGACACCATTATAAATAATAACCTGGCCCTGATCTATCTCCACAGTCTCTCCCGGTAAACCCACTATCCTTTTAATGTAATATTGTGATGGATTGTCCGGAAACTTAAACACCACCACCTCACCCCTTTTCTCCTCGCGAAAACGATAGGAAAGCTCATCGATAATCAAATACTCCCCGTCTTCAAAGCTAGGCTCCATACTAGCCCCTCTCACGAAGAACGGCTGCACCAAAAAATATCTAATCGGAATAATAATAGCCAAAGCCAACAAAAAAACTTTAACCAGTTCCCAAAAAAACTTTCCCGCTACAACGAGAGGGGAATCATTATTGTTTCCTGTCGCTTCTTCCATATTAAATAATAATAGCTATGTTTTTATATAATTCCCAGAGATTTTTAAATCAAAAGCAATAAGTAGTAAAATACATTGTGATTTTATTAAAATCGATACTAGAATTAGCTCACCATCATACCTCATGGATAAATCACGTTCAAGTGCTGAAAAAAGAGCTCTCTGGGCTCTGCGCAGACAATATAAAGACAGTTCCAACCGTCAGCAAAATCTTTCTCGCCCATTCCCTAAACCCAGCTTAAAACTGCCGCATCAACAATCCCAAAAAATTGGCACCCCCCCTCGCCAAAAAAGAAAGCGGTGGTTCTGGCGTATCTTTCTACTCATTTTTATAGCCGTACTGTGTTGCTTTGGCGCCTTTGGTTATAATATTATCTCTGCCGGAGATAATATCAGCCTGGCAGAAAGATCGATCATCGGACAACTCAAAGATCTTCTCTTCAACCAAAACAAAATACTGAAAGGAGAAGCTAACAATCGCATCAATACACTAATAATTGCCATCGGCGGGGAAGGACACAAAGGAGAAAATCTAGCCGACACAATTTTGGTCGCCAGCCTTAAGCCGCAAACACAAAAAGCCGCTCTTCTTTCCATACCTCGGGATCTATACGTGCAAGTACCCAACGAACAGTACTTCAGCAAAATAAACGCCGTCCACGCCTACGGAGAATCAAAGAAAAAAGACAATGGTCCGGAGCTTATGAAACAAATTGTCGAAGAGGTTACCGGATTACCTATTCACTACTACGTCCGCACCGACTTCAAAGCCTTCAAAAACATAGTTGATGCGGTTGGCGGAGTAAACATTACCGTGGAAAACTCTTTCTACGACTACTGGCATCAAATATCTTTTCCCGCCGGCACCGAAAAGATGAACGGCGAAAGAGCTTTAGCCTATGTCAGGGCTCGCTACGTCGAAGGTTCGGAAGGCGGCGATTTCAAACGAGCCGAACGTCAACAGCAAATCCTGCTGGCTCTTAGAGACAAAGTTTTCTCTGTACAAACAGCTCTCGACTTCACCAAAATAACCAGTATTATCAACTCCTTATCCAGCGACATACGCACCGACATGCATCTTTGGGAAATGAAACGCTTCTATGAGCTAGGCAGACAAACCGACACCAGTAACATAAAGACAACTGTTCTCGCCTCCGGCACCAAAGGAGTTTTAGCCGGTGAAACAGAAATGCTAGGAGGAGCCCCAGCTTCCGTGCTCAAACCCCGCACCGACGATTATTCTGAAATACATGAAATAGCCCGGAATATTTTTGCAACTCCCAACTCAAAAGAAAGCCCCGCTACCGCCCAATCTGACAAACCCATGAAGGAAACAGATAAACCCAAGAAAACTAAAACTCCCCAACCTTCACCTTCTCCCCCGCCCCCCGCGAAAAAACCTACCATTGAAGTCCGTAACTCCACCTCCATAACTGGACTAGCCAAGCGAACCGCCCAAAAACTGGAGAAAAAAGATTATGAAATAATCGGAATCAAAAACTCCACAGTCAGAAATCTTGCCCAGACTACTATATATCTCTCTTCTCCAGACTTTGCCGGCAGTACTCCTAACATAACCAGCCTGGTACCGGCCTCCGTAGAAAACGCCCTGCCCGAAAACGAACCCGCCACCAGTGCCGACTTATTAATTATCCTAGGAACGGATACAAACGACTCCGACAATGAATAACTACCTGTTTATTGGCTTAGGCAATCCGGACGTTAAATACAAAAACACCCGACACAATTTCGGCATCCATGTTCTGCGCCATTGGTTTAACCACGCCTCCGCCCAATCAGAAAACTCCGTGAAAAATTGGTCGGACTCAAAAAAACACTTTGGCTCTATAGCCGAAATCAAAAAACCGCAAGCAAAAATCACTTGCTTATTCCCCCTGACCTTTATGAACTCTTCAGGAAAAGCCGTTAAATCCTACCTCTGTGGAGGTTTATCCTTTTTATGGCGAAAACCCTCAATAAAAAATATTTTAATAATTCATGACGATGCCACTTTACCGCTGGATGAATATAAGTTTATTTCTTCCGGAAGCGCCCGTGGCCACAATGGCGTTCGTTCCATTCATAAACATCTAAAAACCCAAAACATACCCCGCCTCAAACTCGGCATCGGCTCTAATCAAGAAATCTCTCCCCAATTCGTCTTAGGCAAATTCACGGAAGCAGAACGACCAATTGTAGATAAGGTGACCAAACAATGCACCCAACAATTAGATCGCCTCATAGACCAAAACTTTGACTTGCCTCCATAGTCCCACCGGCGAGTGATGCGGAAGTTTAGGAGGGGTTACCTCCACACCGTCTCGCCACGCGGGACTATAAAGACAAATAATCACTACCCGAAAGAGCCTATCAATATAATCCCGCTGTCTCTTCCCGTCAACTCCGCCGCAAGCTTTTTATATCCAATAAAAAAAGCCTATTGGAAGAAGTTGGCCTGCAAATGTTCCACTTTTTCAAGAAGTTAATGAATGTGTGAACTTTGCCAGACTACTATTCGACCAATAGGCTCATGGTTGACAACCCCGTCAAAGTCTTAATGACTCTTTGCTGGCGGGGCGTCCCCCAGTGAAGTGATCAATCAAAAAGTACAATTTTATAACCTATATAAAAATTTACCACGAAAAAAAATTAAGTCAATAAAAAAAGTCCTGACCAGGCCTTGCTATAAAGAACAACCTTATAATTGTAAAAAATGATCACAGAAAAGCAAGGCCTGGTTCAGGAGCAAAAGCAAGTGGAGGACATTCCTACCAAAAGAACAACATCCATATCTATCATCTCCACAAATCACTTCACTGGGGGAGGCAGGTCAACATCCTTGTAGAATATCGATCAACCACCACCCATTTCAACCTCCTCTCTTTTTCATGTCGCCTAAAGGCGAAGAAAAAGAAATAGGGGGTCACAAAGCATCCTGCTGCACCGTACAAGCATCCATGCAATAACAGCATGTGAAAAAAAACACTCTCTGTCAATATTTTTTCAAGAAAATTAACCCTTAATTTCCAGACCACAACGTATTTGATTTCAGCATCATTCTTGAATTAGAAAAGATTTATTTTCCAGCCAAACCTTTTTAGTCTTTTATTTTTTAGCCCCTCTCCAAGCCAATTCAAACAGCCTACGCATCATATCGGCCATATCCGCGCTCTCTATAATTACACCGCCCAACTTGCCGGTAAACTTCCCTATTGCGATTCTGTCTCTAAATACAGTCATACCGCTAGCACTGGGAAATACGCTTGATTTAACATACCTTCTCTCTGTAAACGCCTCTTCCCCAGGCGATAACAATTGTTTTTTAAAATTTTTAGACTTGGTTGTAAAAATCGTCTTCGATACTATCTTTTTAGCCATCCTCTGACGAAAATAAACAGGCTCATCAGAACCCAAAACAGCATCCAAATGATCGCTGGGAGTAAAACTGTACCAAATATCACCCGACTCGCTATACATAAGCATTTCCCGCCTGATCGATCTTAATCCTTCAATCCCGCCAAAATATCTAACCGTCGGACGATCACCGGCGGCCTTCATAAGCACCTGTAATTCCGGCAACAGCTGTTCCAAATCGTGCTGCTTCTCATCCAGCTCCTCTCTCTGTTTCTCTAAAAGCCTCATTAACTGCCTAGGCGGCTCCGCTGCGAACATCGTCTTTTTCCCCTCTTTATAACGAGCCACTAAACCCATATTCATCAAAGTATCCAACACAACATAAGTAGTCGCCCTAACCACTTTTGCCTTGCGCGCGATAACCTGGGCCGGTGAAGAACCAAGCTGTAAACAAGCTAAATAAACAGCTATTTCCTTATCTTTTAAACCTAATTTCAATAACTCTTTTTCCAGCATATTACTTTGAATAAATTGATCCCTGCATTACCTTTCTATTACCAATTAAAAACCCTTATTCCCTATTAATAACTTCTTAACACTAACAATATACCTCCCCTAAACAAACATCTCGTAATTAAATATTTAGAGCTACCAAAGACTATCCGTATATTACCTATATGTCAAACAACAATCTCGCTAATAATTGTCACAAAAAGGTTCCAAAAATCGACCTTTTGTTGGATAACTTTTCAAAATCGGTTTACAAAAGCCTTCAATCCAAAAACAAAACCATAAAATTAAACCTTAGAGACCAACAAAAATGTCTCTTTTTAGCCTATTTTAACTTGCCGAAAACAAGAAAAATTTTCATAACCGAAGAAAATATAAGAAACTGCCAAATAACAAGAGATATAATAAATACCTTCTGTAAAAGCTTAAATGTCAAAAACAACTGGCACGCCATATACGACAATCTTTCGGAAGCAGAGATGTCCGGACAAATATCAACCCCTCTTAGCAGGACCTATCGCCTGCTTCTATCGGAAAAAACAAACTGCCACTTCATAATACCAATCTCCCTTCTTGAACACAGGTCTCCTGATCTCGCCTGGTTCAAACAAAACAAACTAAGTGTCGTCAGAGGAGAAACCCTCACCCCCAAAGAACTTGCCGAAAAGCTTATTGCTCTCGGTTACATTAGAAACCTGAAAGCAGTGGAAAGCGGCGGTTTTTGCTTACGCGGCGAAAACATTATTATCAAAAACCCTGATTATAACAAACAACACAGAATAACTTTCTTCCGCAATCAAATAGAACAAATAATAACGCGGGGTAAAAAAAACAAGGATGTAAAAAATCTCGTCCTCTCTCCTCTAGCCGTCAAACCCGACGGTTCTTGGCAGGATTTTTTTACTAACTGTATCCTCTTCCAACCCTACCATCTCTCCTTGCCAACCAACCAGCCCAAAATTATTATCAACAGTCCAACACCTCAAACCAAATTCCCTCTAAATAATCAAACTTTCAATCCTGACTTAGCCCGCTCCCTTTCAACTACGATCTTCTATACAAATTTTGATTTAATCAAAAACTATCTCCAAAAAGCCCATCTAAAATCATCCTGTCTTGAGCCATCTCCTCTAGCCAAAATAGATTTTTGCTTTCAATATGAATCAAACCTCTTTGTCTCGGAAAAAGCAATCTTTCCCAAAAAGACAACGGGTAAACCCATAAGTTACAAGCAAGCCCTCAATAAAATAAACCAGCTAAAAACTGGCCAACCGGCCGTCCACACAGACCATGGTATAGGAATTTTCGAAGGTCTTGCCAAAAAAACAATCAAAAACACCATCCGTGACTACCTGGTTATACGCTACGCCGCCGGCGATACATTATCAGTCCCGGTACAATACGCTAACAAAATTACCCCCTACACCGGTCCTGAATCACCTCCCATAAACCGCCTTCACGATCCAACCTGGAAAAAAACCAGAAAGAAAGCCCAGCACAACGCCGCCGCTTTCGCGCGTGAATTATTATCCACAGCTCAAATAAGGCACCAAGCCTCACGCGACCCCTACCCCCTAACTCCTACCTTGTCTCAAAAAATCAAAAATCAATCACCTTACGCTCTAACTCCTGACCAGAAAAAAGCATGGCAAGATATAGAAAAAGACCTGTTGGATACCAAGCCCATGGACCGCCTAGTAGTAGGCGACGTTGGGTTCGGAAAAACAGAGATAGCCATAAGAACAGCTTACGCTGTTTCTATATGTAAGCACCAAGTCGCTTTACTATGCCCCACCACCCTCTTAGCCCAACAACATTACGAGGCCTTCATAAAAAGATTGCCGAAAATATCTAGTCGAATAACTCTGTTATCAAGGTTCAACACGCCCAAAGAAAAGAGAAATACTTACGAAGCAATTAAAAACAACCGGTCAAAAATAATAATTGGCACTTCCTCTCTTCTTTCTCCGCATATAAAATGGTGCGAACCTGGCCTAATAATCATCGACGAGGAACAGCGCTTCGGCGTTAAACAAAAAGAATATTTTAAAAAAATCAGAAATTCGATAGACGTCCTATCTCTTACCGCCACCCCCATTCCCCGCACCCTTTATCTCTCCTTATCCGGATTAAAATGTCTCTCTGTTATCAATACCCCCCCTCCTGGACGCAAGAACATCAAAACCTCCATCCAGTCCTTTCAAGAAAAAACAATCGGTCATGCCATATCCCGGGAACTCAAAAGAAGGGGCCAGGTTCTCGCCGTCACCCCCAGAATCAGAAACATCCCTCATCTCTTTCAAAAAATACAAGCAGCTTCTCCCCAAGCCCGCTTGGCTATCGCCCACGCCCAGCTCCCGGATAAAAAACTAGCTGAAACCATGCGCCGCTTCTATCTCGGCAAAATAGATATCCTTCTTTGCACTACTATTATAGCCAGCGGCCTGGACATGCCTAACACCAACACCATACTTGTATTTAATTCGCCCAATTACGGCCTAGCCGACCTCTACCAGCTCCGCGGTAGAGTAGGACGACGACAAAGACAAGCGCACGCCTATTTTTTATATCACCAAAAAAAACTCACTCCTGTTCAAAAAAAAAGAATGGCCGCGTTGATAGAAACCTCGCATCTGGGCTCCGGCTGGCAATTGGCCCGCCACGACCTCGCCATTCGAGGAGCCGGCAACATACTAGGTCGAGAACAAAGCGGCGCTATCCAGTCAGTGGGCCTAAGTTTTTATTTGAATTTAGTCCAGGAGCAAATTGCTAAGACTAAAAAAGAAGCGCCAATAACCAAAAATATCGACATCCATCTCCCTCTCACCACCACCATCCCGAATCATTATATAGCCGACATCAACAAAAGAATAAACTGGTACCAACGACTCTCCCGAGCCCTATCATTAAAAATCCTTACCCAAGAAACCAACACTCTTAAGAAAACCTATGGTCCTATCCCGCCCGAAACCAAACAACTCATCCTGTCCATTAAGCTGGAACTGGCCGCCGCCAAACACAATATCACTTCCATCAATAGTGCCAAAGTAAATCCTCCCAATAGAAAACCTTTCTTTCGCCTCTCCTTAACCGGACAGCGCCTGGCCCCCATGATTTCCAAACTTGCTCCCGATTTTTCCCCTCAAATCAAAGATAGCGCTATAATTATCGACGTAAACAAAATTAACCACCAACTAATCAAAAAACTGTACCAAAAACTAAAATGAATACTCCAACTACCACCACTAAGATTAACTGCCTCGCCACAAGCGAAAAAAATTACCCTCTTTTACTTAAAGAAATCAATCAACC
Source organism: uncultured Candidatus Saccharibacteria bacterium (assembly GCA_964392095.1). Lineage (GTDB taxonomy): Bacteria > Patescibacteriota > Andersenbacteria > UBA10190 > UBA10190 > CAYMOF01. The sequence goes on from CAYMOF010000008.1 coordinate 15,629, forward strand.
CCCTAATCAGCTTTACATCCGCGGTAACGGAAGCATCCTGAACAACAAAAATCTGCTCGCTGTCGTCGGCAGTCGCAAGCCCTCCGCCGCCGGCCAACAAGCTTTAGCAAAGATATTACCCGACGCAGTTAATGCCGGCATAGTAGTCGTCTCCGGACTGGCCTTCGGCATAGATTCACTGGCCCATCGGATAAGCGTAAAAAACAAACAACCCACTGTAGCCGTTCTCGGCACCAGTATAGACGATCCCTCTATTTACCCCCGCTCCCACACCAGCTTAGCCCACCAAATCATTGCCAACAACGGAGCCGTCATTTCCGAATACGCCACCGGAGAAAAAATCTATAAAAGCAATTTTCTTATGCGCAACCGCATTATTGCCGGCCTGTGCCGCGCCACCCTGATTGTCCAAGCCGCTCGTCGCTCCGGTTCGTTAACCACCGCCCGCCTGGCCCTTGAATCCAACCGCGATGTCTGTGCCGTTCCCGGCTCCATTTCAGATCCTTTGAGCGAGGGAACCAACAACCTGATAAAACAAGGAGCCGCTCCCATTACCAACACTGAAGACTTGCTTAATCTTTTTGAAATTAACCCCGAAAAGTCAACTATTCCGCCTGGCCAAACAAAATTTTCCTCACCTGAACAAGAAGAACTTTTCAATCTTCTCTCTCACGAACCTCAACACATAGATAAACTTTGCCGCCTCTCCAAACTGCCTGCTCCTGTTGTTTCCGGCACCCTGCTTGAATTAGAAATACAAAATCTTATCCAAAACATCGGTGGCATGAAATATGTAAAATCTAAATAATAATGATAAATCCAATAATCCCCACTTTGCCATTTGACACCCAATAGGCTTGTGTATTATTAAGGCTTTAATTGAACAAAACACCCACCCACCATTCCCTTTTCTTAATTTCTATTTTCCCTTTTCTAAATTTCCATGAACCTCGTTATCGTCGAATCGCCTGCCAAGGCCAAAACGATTAAAAAATATCTTGGTCCCGGCTTCAACGTCTTAAGCAGTTTCGGTCATATCCGCGATCTTCCCAAAAACAAACTTGGCGTGGATACTGAAGCTAATTTTAAACCCACCTACGTCACCCCACCCTCCTCCCGCAAACGAGTAAGTGCCTTGAAAAAGGCCGCCCAAAAAGCCAACCTAATCTTTTTCGCCACTGATGAAGACCGAGAAGGAGAAGCCATTGCCTGGCACTTAACCGATATTCTAAAACCAGACCCGAAGGCAATTAAACGCATCACCTTCGATGAAATCACAAAAAAGGCTATCCAGTCTGCCGTCAAAAAACCCCGTCAGATAGACATGGGCTTAGTTAACGCCCAACAAGCCCGCCGCATCCTGGACAGGCTGGTCGGCTACGAACTCTCACCGCTTCTCTGGAAAAAAGTTCGCCGGGGACTATCGGCCGGACGCGTCCAATCAGTAACCGTTAGATTAATTGTCGAACGAGAAGAAGAAATCAACGCATTTAAAAAAGAGGAATTCTGGACTCTGTCCGCCCTGCTCTCGCAAGAGGAGAAACAATTCACCGCCAAACTATACGCCCACCAAGACAAAAAACTGGATAAGCTAGCCATAAAAACAAAACAGGAAATAGACAAAGCCATCATCAGCATCGAAGACAAAGATTTCACTGTCACTGATATTCGCACCAAAGAAACCAACCGAAATCCCCTGCCTCCCTTTACCACCAGCACTCTGCAACAAACCGCCTTTAACCAACTTGGCTTTTCCTCTAAAAAAACCATGATGCTCGCCCAACAACTATATGAAGGCATAGAGCTGGGCAACAAAGGACCAACCGGACTCATAACCTATATGCGCACCGACTCGACCAATCTGGCCACCAAAGCAACCAACAGCGCCAAACAATATATTAAATATGAATTTGGCGGCAACTATACCCTCTCCCGACCAAGAATATTTAAGAAAAAATCTAAAGGCGCCCAGGAAGCTCACGAAGCTATCCGTCCCACCGACCCCGGTTGTCCACCCGAGACTATCTCAAGCTACCTGACAAAAGATCAATTAAAACTTTACCAGCTTATATGGCAACGCCTAATCGCTTCCCAAATGGCCTCCGCCCGGCTTAAAAACCTAAGCGTAGATATCAGCGCCGGAGACTACACTTTCCGAGCCACCGGCACGACTGTCATTTTTGACGGCTTTCTAAAGATTATAGGTAACAGCACTATCAAAGAAACAATACTGCCGCCCCTTTCCAAAGGAGATCAACTCGTCTTAGAAAAACTTGTCCCCGAACAACACTTCACCCAACCTCCTCCCCGTTATTCTGAAGCAACCCTGGTCAAAGCTTTAGAAGAACATGGCATTGGACGACCCAGCACCTATGCCCCTATCATTGATACTATTCAGAAAAGAGAATACGTAGTAAAAAATGACGAAAAACGCTTTGCCCCCACTGAAGTCGGCACTATTGTTACCAAGCTATTAGTTGAACATTTTCCTTTTGTTGTTGATATAAAATTCACCGCCGAAATGGAAGAAAGCTTAGACAAAATCGCCTCCGGCAACAAAAAATGGCAACCTGTAATCAGAGACTTTTACGCTCCTTTCCATAAAACAATCAAGCAAAAAGACAAAGAACTCAACAAAGCCGACATTACCCATCAAGAAACCAACGAAAGATGCCCTGACTGCAACCACCACCTGGTAATTAAACTCGGACGCTTTGGCCGTTTCAAGGCTTGCAGTAATTATCCTGATTGCAAACACACTGAACCAATCGGCGAAGAAAAAGAGCTTCAAGCGCAAAACAGTAACGAATCGTGCCCGGAATGCGGACAGGCCCTAGTTCTAAAACGCGGCCGCTTCGGACCTTTCCTCGGCTGTTCCGGCTACCCTGACTGCAAACACATAAAAAAAATCGAGAAGAGCACTGGTGTCACCTGCCCAGCCTGCGGCAAAGGCGAGATTGTCGAAAAAAGATCCCGCCGAGGAAAAACCTTTTACGCCTGCAACAAATACCCTGATTGTAAAAACGCCTATTGGAGCAAACCTACCGGCGATACCTGCCCAAATTGCCAAAGCCTCCTCGTTTTCGGCACTCAAAACACCATCCGTTGCTCAAATAAAGAATGTCAATACACCACCACAACCACGAATCAAGAATAAGGAATCAAGAATTTTTACAGCTTCTCCCAGGGAGTGAAAAACACTTCGGGTGGGTTACGAAGGAACCCGCCCGAAGTGAGCGCGGGGAAACAGAAACGGCAGAAACAAACATCTAACAACCAACAACCACGAACCAAAGAATCAAAAACATGCTATACACAGACCCCGTTTACGGACAAGTGAATATTAAAGAGCCCATCATTCTCGATCTCATACACTCCCCCTACCTGCAAAGACTAAAAGGAGTTGACCAGGCCGGCTACTCCTCAGCTTTTTACCCGCACTACAAAAATAATCGATTCTCTCATTCTGTTGGTGTTTATCTGCTTCTAAAAAAATTTAACGCTTCCCTCGAAGAACAAGTAGCCGGTCTTATCCATGACATATCCCATTCGTCTTTTTCCCACAGCATCGACTACATTTTAAACACCGGCTCCCAAGCAGATCAAAGCCACCAAGATAAGATCTTTAAAAAATTCGTTCTTGGCACTGATATTCCTGACATTATCAAAAAACATCGCTTGCCTATTAATCTTATTTTTGACGATAAAAACTTTCCCTTAAAAGAAACGAATTTACCCGATCTGTGCGCTGACCGCATAGACTATTCTTTCCGGGACGCCGTTCTCTCCCATTCCTACACCAAAAAATACACCTGTCAGCTCCTTAGCCGCTTAACCGTCCACAAAAGCCGCTGGATCTTTACCGACCTTAAAAGCGGCTTAGCCTACGCCCGCTTTTTCAAAAATTTAAACGCTAATAACTGGGCCAGTTTAACAACCGCCGCTATGTTCAAAACCGTTGGGGACTGCCTGAACTACGCCCTAAAAAAGAACTACTTAACTACAAAAGACCTATACAAAACCGATGACTTCGTCATAGACATAATCAAGAAAAAATCTTCTTCCGACCCCAAGCTTAAACATCTTTTTAACCGCATGAACAATCAATTCCCCTACAAAAATGATTCTCAAAACTACGAAGAAAAAATTATTTGCAAATCCCGAGCTGTGGACCCCCTAGTCAAATACCAAGACAAAGTCATGCGCCTATCCCGGGCCTGCCCCCGATGGAAAACGATCCTCAAAAAAGAATCTCGTCCCAAAGAATACTTTCTCCGCTTCACAGACAGGCAGACAAAATAGTCAATTTATCGTCTAACCTCGTCCCTTGATTCCTGATTCTTTATCATTGATTCTAGTCTTCAATCACGTCCTCATCAATTTTATCCTCATCCAGCAAGCCTACCTCTCCCAACAACCTACCCATCAGCTCTCTTAATTCTTCATTACTGTGACACTTAAAATTAACCTCGTACCTGTTTTTTATCTCGTCAAAATAAACCCGGGCGTCGTATCCATACCTATCCTCAAGCAAAGCCGACTGCTTAGCCTCAAAAGCAGACCTGCCCCTTCTTTTCCTCCTCATCGGATCATCTATCTCCATCGCTCGCTGAATCCTGCGCGCCCTGGTTTCAGCCTTGCGCACAGTTAACCCTTCTTCAACCAGGTGGCGATAAAACCTTACCTGTTTTTGCTCATCAGGAATCATTAAAATAGCCCGCGCGTGCCCTCCCGTTATCTTACCGTCAACCATGCCTTTCTGTATTTCCGGCGGCAACTGCAAAACACGGATAGTGTTAGTAACTCCTACCCGACTGCGGCCCACGCGCACGCCGATTTCCTCGTGGGTCATGCCATACTCCTCATTAAGCTGTCGATAAGCCATAGCCTCTTCTACCGGATTAAGGTCTTCTCTTTGAATATTTTCAATCAAAGCCAGCTCCAAACGGGCCGCATCCGACCCTACCCCTCGTCTGATTACACACGGTACTCTATCCCACTGCAATTCCTTAGCCGCGCGCAACCTTCTCTCTCCGGCCACCAGCTCATAACCATCTTCAGTTCTTCTTACCACCAGAGGCTGCAATATCCCATGCTGTTCAACTGATCTAGTCAATTCCTCCATCTCCATCGGATCAAACTTCCTCCTTGGTTGAGATGGGTTAATGTCAATCTCATTAACTTCCACATGATGAACCTCGTCCTCATGTCTATCCCAAATATCACCTTTAGGCTCAGTCGTTTTTGTCTCACCCGATGAACCACCACTCTCTGAAACATCTTGCCTATTCGCGCGTGCCTTCTCCTTGCTTTTCTTCTCCGCCAACTTACCCCCATCATCCACCCCTTCACCGTCTATCTCCAACGGAGTAACCAACGGCTTAGAAGGAGCGACCACTTCTTCCTCTGACGGCATGGGCTCCTCTCCGACCGAATCCACGCCGGTCCCCTCCTCCACTGCGCCCTCGTCTCTTTCCCCAACCGTCTGCTTATCCTCCACGACTACTTTTACTTTCTTACTAGAAGAAGTCCTCTCCTCTTGCGACCCCCCATATTCCGCGCCCTCCACGCCCTCTTCTTCAGCCCCTTGTTCCGTTACCTCTTGCTCCTCCGCTTCATCCAAAGCCGCTTCCGCGTCCTTGGTGCCTTTATTTGGTATAAGAGAAAAAATTCCGCCCTTTAGTATTTTGTTCATTTGTATAAATTAATTAATTCTTCTGAAAGATATTCATAAGCCTTCGCTCCCCGAGAATGACCCGCATAAGCCACAATTGACTGCCCCTTGCTTGGCGCCTCCGCCAATTCGGTATTCCTGGGAATCACGCTTTCAAACACGTGCCCGGGGAAAGTTTTTCTCACCTCTCTGACAATCTTCCTGGCCATAGCCGTTCTTCGATCGTACATAGTCAACACTACCCCCACTACCTGCAACCTGGGATTCAAATGCTTGCGCACCAACTCCACTGTTTCCAACAATTTTCCCAACCCCTCCATAGCGAAGTACTCGCACTGCACCGGAATCACAATCCGGTCAGCTGCCACCAATCCATTAATAGTCAGCAGACCCAAGCTCGGCGGACAATCAATCAACACAAAATCAAATTGTTCTCTTAAATTTTTTATTGCTCGTCTTAACCTGTACTCCCTATGTGAAGCTTCCATTAACTCAATCGCCGCCCCCGCCAAATTGGTCGTTGAAGGTATAATATACAAATCCTTTCTCTCCGCCATCTGCAAAGCCTCTTCAACTCCCACTCTTCCTACTAACACCTCATACAAAGTGGACGTATCGGCACCCATGCTCACTCCTAAACCCGAAGTAGCGTTAGCCTGCGGATCAAGATCAACAATAACCACTTTATTACCCGCGCAAGCCAAAAAACTACCCAAATTAATACTTGTCGTGGTCTTGCCCACTCCTCCTTTTTGGTTAGTTATTGCCAAAACCTCACCCATAGTCCAACAATCGAAGAAATTTACATTAGAAAATAATAACTCACCCAGTTATGATACTCTTAGTGTAGACAAAACCAGGTTTTTTTAACAACCTGGTTTATGCACTTTTCTTGTTTGTTCTTTTTCTGTACCATATAAGCTCTGCCGCGGTGGCGGAACTGGCAGACGCGCACGACTCAAAATCGTGTGGGATTTCTCCCATGAGAGTTCGAGTCTCTCCCGCGGCACATAATCAATCTATAGTCGTTGCCCTAAACGCTACATAACGTAGCTCAAGACAACCTAAGCTTCAGCACTAACAAAAACGGACTTTCTTGACAAAAAACCAAGTTTCCCTCTCGCCAAACCGCGGCAGAGATCTTTCGTTATCTTTCAAAATACCTGCCCTACAAAAACAAATACAGTCCTGACATCGCCGCCGCCATAATAAAGGCAATTACAAACCCTGAATATGGCGTTGACACGGCAAATACCCAAACCAAGAAAAAAGCCGCCATTGCCTTGCCTATACACAACACCATCTCAAAAGCCACCGCGTATTTCAAAGACCCCGCCTGTTTACCCTGACGATACAAACCGCACCACATAGGAAGCCTTACTCCTATAGCCGAAACCCTGCCCAGCGCATCTGTTAATAAAACCCTCACCGGGGAAAAAGCCACGCACCTGAAAAGATAACTTAGAAAAACAAATGGAAAATTAATTTTCAGTACTACCCTTCTGGAACAACGATCGCTTACTTCTCCAATAAAAAAACCAAACAATGTCATTAACAAAACATTAAAAGACACCACATACCCCAACTTATCAATCGACCCCATCACAATAAATATAAACAGTGGCCAATACACCATCACCACCAAGTCCTCCGCCCAGCCCAACATTGTCATGACCATCCGCCTATAGCGCTTAGAAAAAATGACTTTCCAAACCGCTACGTAGGTAAACTTTTGCACCCTAAATTTCTCTTTAGTCCTAAGCAGGGGAAAAACCGCCATCAAAGACACAGCTGCCGCCAAGATAAACAAACTGGGAAAGCCAAAGACAGTCGCGATAACACCACCCACCATCGGACCAATAATCCCCACCCCCCTCGCAATAGCATACATCCAAGCAAGCTCCGTCCCCCTATTTCTCCCCTCGCTAAATCTGGTCAACTCCGCGTGAGCCGCCGGCCAGTAAAATATCTTAAAAATCGTCAACAATACCCAAATCCACCAAAAAAACCACGGATAATTAGGCAACCAGGCCAGCGCCACAAAATAGACTACAAAAACAGGCATGGCCAATGACAGCGACCTCTCCCAACCAAACTTAGCCGCAAACTTTCCTCCCAAAGGCAACGCAAACAAATACAAAGTATAATGCAGAGCGTAATAAAGGGAGATCAGCGACAAAGATATCCCCTGGGTATAAAAAAATACCGGTTCAAAAACTGTTATCAGCGCCGAAGCAAAAGAAAAAAGAATGGAAAAAACATAAAACTCCTTCAATTCCCGCCGGGGGCGGATTATAAAAAAACTACTTAAAAAGCGGCGCATAATTACGCCTAGTATAACTCAAAACAATTTCCCCTCATACTCTAACACCATATGAGGTGAACTACGGATTATCCCGAAGGGATTCCTTCGAAACGGATTACGGATTACCCGGGTTATCCTGTACACGTCTTGCTTCCCAACCAGCTATTCTGCTACTGTTATGCCCATGAAAAAGAAAGTATTTAAACAACACAACATCGCTTTTATCGGCGCCGGCTATGTCGGCCTGGTGTCCGGCACCTGTTTGGCCGAAATCGGCCACAAAGTCATTCTCGTCGATAAAAATCAAGACAAAATTTCCCAGCTCAAAAAAGGTGTTATTCCCATCTACGAACCGGGCCTGGAAGACTTGGTTAAGAAAAATGTCAAAGCCAAAAGACTTTCCTTTACCACTAACCTCAAAAACGCCGTCACTCGCTCTGACGCAATTTTTATCGCCGTCAATACTCCCCCTTTGCCTAATGGCAAAGCGGATCTCTCTTTTGTGGCCTCCGCCGCCCGCTCCATCGCCGAAGCCGCCGACGCATACAAAGTTGTAGTCGATAAAAGCACGGTTCCAGTTCAAACCGGAGAACGGGTTGCCGAAACAATTCAACGTTACAACAAACGCAAAATAGATTTCGATGTCGTCAGCAACCCCGAATTCCTGCGCGAGGGTTCAGCTATAGAAGACTTTCTTAAACCAGACCGTATCGTCGTCGGCGTAGAAAACAAAAGAGCTGAAAAAATAATACGCGAGATTTATTCCCCTATTAAGGCTCCTTTCATCGTCACCGATGTCAAAAGTGCCGAATTAATCAAGCATGCCAGCAATTCCTTCCTTGCGGCCAAAATTTCCTACGCCAACGCCCTGGCCCGCATCTGCGAACTTTCCGGCGCCAATATAGACAAGGTCACCCACGGCATGGGCACAGACTTCCGTATTGGATCCCACTTCCTAAAAGCCGGCGTCGGTTGGGGAGGATCATGTTTTCCCAAAGACGTCTCCGCTTTTATATCCATCGCCGACGAGCTGGGCTACAACTTCGAATTCCTTAAAGCCGTCCAATCCATTAATATCCAGGCCCGAGAATTATTCTTGCTAAAAATCGAACAGGCCCTGTGGGTAACCAAAGACAAAGTCATTGCCCTCTGGGGACTGGCTTTCAAACCCAACACCGACGACATGCGCAACGCCCCCTCTATAGACATAGTTAATAAACTTCACGAAGACGGAGCCATTATCCAAGCTTACGATCCTAAAACCGCCCCCACGGCTAAAGAAGTTCTTGGCAACAAGGTAAAATACAAGAAAAATATGTACGAAGCCTTAAAAAACGCCGATGCCCTGGTTATCGTCACCGACTGGGAAGAATTTAAAAACCCTGACTGGAAAAAAGTAAATTCTCTCCTGAAAAGCCCCATCATAATAGACGGACGCAACATGTTTGAACCCAAAGAAATAGAGAAAAAAGGCTTCGTTTACCACTCGGTCGGCCGCGGTTAGAGCCCAACTAAACAACATAACCCAACAACACAGCTCTCTCCAAAAACTTCATATAACCTTATAAAAACCCAATAAACTGCCTCTCTACTTTATGAGGCAGTTTATTTTCACCTCTCTTGATTCTAAATTCTTGATTCTAATGCCCTCTCCGCTTCTTCCAATTGTTCCTTGTTGTTAACCGGCAACCATAATTCCGATTCGGCCACTTTTATCTTCCGTCTCCTCTCCTCCACTAATTTCATGAACACATCTGGTGTTTCAAATTCACCTCTATCCGAAGGCTCAATTTTTACGTCAAAAAACTCCTCATCCATAACAAAAGCTCCGGTTGAAACAATGTCCGAAACAAACTCCTTGGGCTTCTCTACAGACCGCACCAAATAGCCATCGTCATCAACTACCAAAACCCCGAAAGACTCGGGATTATCCACCCTAGCCCCTAAAATAGCCAATTCATTATTCACCATCTCCCGCAATCCTTCGGGGCCGAATATATCATCTCCAACCACCCCTATCCACCGGCCCCCGCCGATTTCTTCTTGCGCCGTCCAAAAAGCATGCGCCAATCCCAATTGCTCCTTCTGCACAACAAATGTAATCGGACAACCGCCATACTCTCCCGAGTTAAAGTGATCCCTGATTGTCATCTCATGAGGTCCCCCAACAACAAAAATCAACTCCTTAACGTCTTCAGGCAGTTGATCCAACATATGTTCAACCACCGGCTTGCCTTTCACCGGTAAAAGCTGCTTCGGACCCTCGTAGTATTTTGCCATCCTCGTCCCCTTACCAGCCATCAACACTGCTGCTTTCATGTTTTTAAAACTAATTAATAATATTGACTGTTTCTACAAGCAAGAATAACATAATAGACACTTCTTTTGCACCTTCACAACCCACCGGAGAAAAACCATGGTCAATCCACTTCTTTTAACTGCCTTTGCGGAAATTATTTTTGCTTTGTCCCAGCTTCCCCCACAAAACCAATCCCCTCCTCCCCAACCCGTCGTTGTTGATTATTCAGTTCTGGGAACCATACGTAACCACCAGGATTATCGGTTCACTATTGTCTATGCCATTAATGGATACTCAAATGATCTCGGAGCTCTGACTTCAAGTATAAGAACTCCCAATAAAGAACTCTTCGAGATGATCAAAACGCCCAGCGGCAATTGGCTCCTGGGCCACCCCTTGTCCGGCAAAGTTACAGCCGTCGCTACTCATCCCAGTCCGCAAGTGTTTTTAATCACATCTACTAATATCTATCTGTGGCACGAACAGGCTAATAAGCTAATTCTGGTCTTTACAATCCCGGCTAACTTCCAAGTCACTAAATTTCGCGCTACCACCCGCCACCACGAAATCTTAGACAAAAACAACAATTTCGCCGGCTTACTGTCATTCAAAGGAAGCTCCTGGCACATAATACCTTACCAAGGTCAGCACAAGGGATACTCCGTGTCCTCCGACACCTCCAAAAAACACACAGTAGTTATCACTTTATCCTCGGGCAAACGAATATCCTTCTATCCAATAATTGAAATTTTCTCCGACCACTAAACCAACAACCGATGCGTATTTCAAAACACACATCGGTTTTTTTGCTATCAGCAAACCACCCCATAAATTAAGGCATCATAGTTTCCGTTTCTTCCGGTTCATATGATTCTGTCGGCACCAGCGGAGTTGATGTCTCCTCGGGAGGAGACGGCTCCGCGCTAACCGGTACTGGAGTAACTTCTTCCTCACCACAATCAGGCTCACACGCCTCCGTAAACTTGCATCTCTGGGTGGCCTCAACCCACCCACACAAATAACCCACCTCACAACTCGTCCTGCCGCTGCCCAGAGTCTGATAAGTACCGCTCACTAATTCATAATCTATCCCGCTTCTCTTGCATCCGGTATCACAATTCCTTGTTCCCTCCGCCAAAAACTTACACTGTGCCGCCAGTTCATCTTTGGCGTCAGCATTAGCGGCCGACCAAAGAGCCGACAATCCTTGAGAAAGAAGAGCTTGCCCTTCTCCTTTAGCTGTAACCGGTCCTCTCCCCGGCTTGTCACTACAAACAATCTCATTACAATCAGACGAAGGTGAGGGTAAAGGCGTCTCTTCTACTTTACAATCCGCCTCACAATACACATCCATACCAACACAATGGCCAAAGCACTTGTAATTACCGTGCGTAGTAGTAGCTGACCGCGGTATAGCTGTAATATAACAATCCGAAGCTCCATAATCATCACCCACTTCACACACAACATCCCCGTCTATCTCGCAACCTTCAGCACAACTAACATGTCCTGGCATCCAATCTTCAGGCTCCACCGCCTCCCTGGCTTTTTCAAAACATGCTTGTTCCGCCTCGTTTATATTAGACGCATATACAGTTGTTGAATCATCCGGAAATGAATAATACAATGAATCACCAAAAATCGCCGTAACAGGTCCGCAAGAGGGACCGCTTAGAGACACTGTTGTCTTCAATGCCCCCGAAAACCCTAACTGCGCAACCACTACCATAACAATAATCACCAGCGTCACTAACGCCGCAATCAAAACAAATAAACCCCTGAAAGAAAACCACGCCAGAAACTCCTTTTTGTTACTTTTCTTAAGCACAATAATTTTTTATTTAAAATCTCTAATTATCTCATACCTCTTATTAAGACAAATTATATCATAAACACCAAAATAAGTTTTCCACTCAATTCCCAATTTGATAATCATTTTTCATTTTCTTTATTTCCATTTTACATTGCTCCAGCCAAACCAAGATTTGGCGCCATCGGCATAATATTAGCCTTAATTTGTAACACCGAGTCTCTCTCCGGAGATATCTTAATATTTTCTTGCGTGAAAGCGGCATAACCCGGCTTAGTTACCGTTATCGTATATACCCCTGGAGGCGGCAAAGCAAAAAACTTCCCTTGCCCGTTCGTCACCCTGGTCAACACCAGCTTATTCGTCCCCTGCTCATACAATCTCACTACCGCTAAATCAATCGGCACTCGCGTAATAGCATCACGCACCAGCCCGTAAGAAGGACAACGCTTCGCCTCTAATATAATCTTAATAATGACCAACAATATATACACCACCTCAATAATTAAATAAACGCTTCCGGGAATCCATAAAAGCAAAACCGTATTATCAATAGCTCCCGCGGTAAAGAAGGGCCAGAAAAGCAAATGTCCCTGCTTCTGCATAATCTGCCACAACTTCAACAACTGCATTCGCGATGAAGCCGCCGCCTCACTCGTCGGTTTCATCGGTATAACCAATCTCACCGGCTTGTCTCCCCCATCAACCGCAAACTCCCCGCCCGAATAAATTATTGCCCCTTCCTTAGCGGGAAAAGATGAAGCTGGCGGCGAAAAAGACAATCCTTCCGACTTTACCCTGATCAAGAACTTACCAGCTTCAGCGTTCCAGCTAAATTCCCCTTCGGTATTGGTCCACCGGCTGGCCACCTTCTTGCCACTCTTTGTATAAACTACAACCCTGGCGCCCATCACCGGCTCGCCCGTCCTGTAATGAACAACCTTACCCACATTCTTAGTCCTCTTCTTTCTCACACCGGTCACTCCCATTAATCTGCCTTTGTTCATATTATTAAACCTGTTAACCAGCTCATACCCAATAAACCACACCGACACCCCTAGAAGAAAAATATCAAGGGGCCACAAAAGATATCTAACCACCCGGGAAACTTCCGCCACCTTTTTTCCCTGATCTTCAACCTCTCCTACTTCGCCAACACCTTCCTCCGGGAAAGACCTTGTCGCCACAGTCACACTGTCGGCGGCTGTCCTGCCACTTAAATTTTTCACTGTCAAAGCAAACACATACACTTTGTTCTCACCCCACGCCTTAAAAGAAGGAGTAGCTGTTCTATCAGCCGACAACTGCGCCATTGGCCCACTAATCTGTCGCCACGTATAAGTTAAAGAAGTTCCAGCCGTATCCCGGGATTTAGTCCCATCCAAAATTACCAAAGTATCAGGATTAACCAGCTGGTCTTCCCCTGCGTCGGCTATTACCTCCGACACAAATTCTTCCGACGGTTGAGGTAAATTCGTCACGGAAGGCGGACTAAAAACCGGTCCTGTTTGCGACGGCTGGGGCTCAATCTCCGACGAAGGAGGCAACCCAGACTCTTGCCCAGGCGACTCAACAGGAACAGAAGAGCTCTCTGGAGACGGCGCCGTTGATTCCTCTGGGGTCGGCAGAATACTGGACCCGGGCGAAGTTGAAGCCACCGGAACCTCCTGCCCTACAACCGCGCTTAAAACACTGCCACACGTCTCATTACCAAAGTCGTCTTTTGCGCATAACAGAAAAGAATATTCTTTTCCGCTTTCCAAATTAGTAATCGTAGTTCCCGTCGTTTCTTTATCCGATAATGCCGCGTCATTACCCTCATCCCACTTAGAAGAGCTTTTATCCAACACTGCCACACTATCAGTCCCGTAATAAACAAAATACTCACAGTCACTGCTGTCGCTAACAGCTCCCCAGCCTAACTCAATTTCTTTCTCTTGCGTAGCAACCACTTTCATCTCTCCCAACACCGGATCCCCATTGTCTACCCTGAACTGACTGCTGTCCGCCGCCAAACCGTCACCGGTGCCATCCCTGGGAATAATCCTGATCTTTACCGTACCCACGTCACCGGTTATCGCCCCTCCAGTGTTTTGCGTTGACTGTGTGTCCCACTTTAAAGTCAAAGCAACACTACTGTAAGAATCAGTATCTATCGCGTTAGAAGTGCCAATTTGATAACCATCGCTATTTTTAAGATTGACACTTCCATTAGAAACTCTTACTTCCGTTAACCAAGGCTTATACCAATTACTGCCGTCAACGGAATAAAGCACCCGCATTCTCGTCGTCTCATTATCCGCGTCCGACACCGTCACCTTAAAACTAACTACGCCTTCTCCGTCCGTGCTTTGAGATATTTCGTCAGCCGCAGTGGCCACCGGTTTCGCCCTTACTCTTTCATACCAATGCACATTGCCTTGAAAATGATCCCCGGCCACCAAATCAAAATCATCGTCCCCATCAATATCGCTTACAATCACCCCAAAAACGCTCTGCAGACCAGAAACGATCGTCTTTTTAGTAAAAAAGTCACTCCCGTCGTTTCGATACCAGTAAACCGCATTATCGTCCTGGCCAGCCACCACAATATCTTCATTGCCGTCTTCGTCCAAATCTCTTATCTCTACTGTCACCGCGTCTGAACTTCCTTCCAAAGATATTTTGTCAAAAGAGGATAAATCAATATTGCGATAATAATAAACCGTATCGCTGGACGGAACACCTGCCACCACATCCTCCTTGCCGTCACCGTTTACATCCCCCACAGCCAAGTGAGACAAGCTGGTCAAGCTTTCATCAATATCGCTCCGGCTCCAACTGTATCCGTCAGTACTATTCCATCTCTGCAAACCTTTAGTCCCGCCCACAATGATATCGGGGTATCCGTTACCATCAATATCCCCCACCGCTACCGCCATTACTCCCGAATTCTGCTCCATAGTCGTCGCCGTAAAATTTCCACTGCCGTCATTCATCCATCTAATCAAATCAATCTCTCCCCCGTCAGACCAGGCCGTAATTATATCGTTGTCTCCATCCGCATCAATATCTCCCGCGTAAGCCTTAGCACTATCTCCGTCTCCGATACTCGTAGCTGAAAATTCCATATCCCCATTGTTGACATACCACACCACCGCCGGCGAGGTGCTCTTCATAGTCACCAGCAAGTCGCTGTCCCCATCTTCATCCAAATCAATAATTTGCACCCTTTCCCCCTCCTTATCATCAATCTTATCAACCGTAAAAGACTCACTGCCATCATTTATATACACCTTTATCCCGTCCAGCCCAACCGTCACTATATCAATATCGTCATCACCGTCTAAATCAGAAGACCCTATTCCTAAAACTCCTACAGCCCCCGTCTCGACACCTATTATATGAGCGGTAAAATCAAGCGCGCCCACCCCGGCCGGAAAAAGAAACAACTTAGCCCCGCCAACCAGTCCAAGAACTACCAAACCAGCTGACAACAACCTCTTCGCCACGCGCCAAAAAGCCCCTCTCGGTAATAACCGTCTGCGGACACTTAAGTGAGCACCACCTGACCTTAGGCTTTTAGCCATATCAATAATAATAACAGATCAACCGTCGCCTTTGCGATTTTAACCGGCTATTAATAATTACTCCTAAGAAATACCGCGGGAACGGATCACAAAATTAATTGTCTTCCCCGGCACATATATCACTTTTTTAATGTCAGCATCCTCTAAATACCTTCGCACATTTGGTAATTCTCTTGCTATGTTTTCAACCTCTGTTTGTTCAGTAGCTACCGACTCCAAAACCACTTCTCCTCTTACCTTACCGTTTACCTGTACAGGAACGGTAACAGACGCTCTTTTTAAAATCGTCTCATCATACCACGGCCACTGATAATACATGAGCGACTCCGTGTGGCCCAAAACCTGCCACAGCTCTTCGGCCAAATGCGGCGCATAAGGCGACAACAACAAAACAAAAGACTCCAAAGAATATCGATCGATATGACTTTTCTTTTCAATAGAATTCAAAAATTCCATCAGGGAAGCTATAGCCGTATTAAATTTAAACTGTTCGGTTGACTCGGTTACTCTCTTGATTGTTTGTTGGACCAAAAGCTTTAATTTTTCATCCTCTTCCGGAACTTGATTAATTGTCTTTGCCAACCGGCTAGTTTCTGTCCAAACCTTCGACAAAAATCGAACCGCTCCATGCAAAGATGTCTCACTCCAAGACATTGCGTTATCAAAAGGCCCCATAAACATCACATAAACCCGCAAAGCATCCACGCCAATTCTGTTCACCACCTCATCGGGATTTATAACATTGCCTTTTGATTTGCTCATCTTCTGACCATCCTCACCCAAAACCAGGCCGACGCTTCTAAAAAGACTGAAGGGCTCCTCTCTAGCCACTACCCCGTCATCAAACAACACATAGTTCCAAAAACGAGCGTACAGTAAATGAAGCACCGCATGCTCCGCACCCCCAACATAAATATCAACCGGCAACCACTTGTTCATTTCCTCTTCGCTAGCCAAAACCTGCCCGTTATTAGGATCTAAATAGCGCAACCAATACCACGACGAACCTGCCCACTGCGGCATAGTGTTCGTCTCTCTTCTGCCCTCTCTAGAACACGTCGGACACTTTACTTTCACCCAGTCCTCCACCGCTGCCAGCGGAGATTCGCCCGTGCCGGTTGGCTCGTATCTTTCCACCTCCGGCAAAGTTACCGGCAACTGATCTTCCGGCACCGGTACCTGACCGCAATTATCACAATGAATAATTGGTATCGGCTCCCCCCAATATCTCTGTCTGGAAAAAACCCAATCCCGCAACTTATAATGTATCTTTCTTCTGGCCACACCCTTCTGTTGTAAAACTTTCGTTATAATCTTTCTCCCCTCTAAGCTACTTTTGCCACTGTAATCAGCCGAATTAACCAATACCCCCTCCTCCATATAAGGCAACTTTGCTTTACCTTCCGACAACTTCGGCTTTATTACCTGCTTAACCGGCAACCCGTACTCCCGGGCAAAAGCGTAATCCCTCTCATCATGGGCCGGCACTCCCATAACCGCCCCCGTTCCGTAAGTCATGGTCACGTAATTTACCACCCAAACCGACAACTCTTCTCCGTTAACAGGATTTATAACTACCAAACCCTCTACCTTTAAACCCGTCTTTTTCTTCTCTTCCCTATCATTTACCGCCTCTTCCTGTTTAGTCTTGTCCACGTATCTTTTTATCTCCTCTGCATTAACCGCTTTTCTCTGTCCGCTCAATACCCCCAGAACCAAAGGATGGTCATAAGACAAGGCCACATAAGACGCGCCAAAGATGGTATCAGTACGAGTAGTAAAAACCCTCAATGGCTTCTCCTCGCCCGTAATTTTAAAATCAATCTCCGTGCCTTCGCTCCTGCCAATCCAGTTCTTCTGCAACTGCACAATACTTTCCGGCCAAGACAATCCGTTCAGCCCCGCCAGCAAACGATCGGCGTACTTTGTTATTCTCAACATCCATTGACGAATCGGCTTTTCTTCCACCAACGTGCCGCACCGCTCGCATTTTCCCTCCTCTACTTCCTCGTTAGCCAACCCCGTCTTACAGCTAGGACACCAATTAATCGGCATCGTATCTTGATAAGCCAAGCCCATCTGAAACAGCCTTAAAAAAATCCATTGCGTCCACCTGTAATATTCGGGATCAGTAGTATTAATTTCTCGCGACCAATCATAAGAAAAGCCCATCATCTGCATCTGTTCTCTAAACCGCCCCACGTTCTTGACTGTCAAGTCTCGCGGATGCACCCCTTTCTTTATCGCCGAGTTCTCTGTTGGTAACCCGAATGCATCCCACCCCGTCGGATGCAACACTGCGTATCCTCTCATCCGTAAATACCGAGAGATGACGTCTGAAGCCGTATAAATCTTCACATGTCCTACATGCAAACCGTCCCCGGACGGGTATGGAAACATATCCAGCACATACATTTTTTTACCTCCCCCGAATCTGGGCTCAAACAATTTTTCATCCAACCACCGTTTCTGCCACTTCCCTTCTATTTCTCTAAAATTATACGCTTTAGTCATATTCAAACAGTAATATTGTAACCCATATACAGCAACTAATCTTAGTAATCTTAATAAATCCTAAAAACGCCTTGTACACATCAGAAGACTGATTATTCGAATTTTGGATTTTGAAATTTGGAATTTTGTCCCAATATTCCCCTCGCTTTCTCCACTCTTCTTTTTACCTCCTTCTCAAACCCATCGTCCCCCGGCTCATAATATAAATTGTTTTGAATGGCTTCCGGCCGGTACTGCTGTTTTACCAAGTGACCAGGATAATTATGAGGATATTTGTACCCCACCCCCTTACCAAACCTTTTTAAATCATCCACTGGAGCGTTCACAATATGCCCGGGCGGCTCATCATTACCATGCCTTTTAACATCTCTCTTAGCCGCCTCTTTAGCTTTATAAATACTGTTGCTCTTCGGCGCCGCCGCCAAATACACCGCCGCGTGAGCCAAGGCAAACTCCGCCTCCGGCAAACCCACCCACTCCAAAGTCTGGGCCGCCGAAGACGCCAGCATTAACGAGTGGGGATCGGCATTGCCAATGTCCTCGGAAGCAAAAATTAACATCCGTCTGACAATAAATTTAGGATCTTCTCCTGCCATTAGCATTCGGAACAAATAAAACAAGGCTGCGTCGGGATCAGAACCTCTCATGCTTTTGATAAAAGCCGAAATCGTATCATAATGCGCGTCTCCTTTTTTGTCATAATTCACTGCTTTCGTCTGGCTCGCCTTCTCAACATCTTTCTTTGTTATAATATTCGCACTCGACAAAAGCGCCGCCCCTTCTAAAATATTCAGAGCTCTCCTACCATCCCCACCGGCTAACCGCGCCAACAGCTGTCCGGCTTCTTTTAATATCTTTTTATTTCCTTTCAAGCCGAACCTTTCATCTTCTAACGCCCGCTCAACAACCTTAAACACTTCCTTTTCAGATAACGCTTCCATACGCACCACCTGCACCCTCGATATCAATGCTTTAACAACTTCAAAATAAGGATTCTCCGTTGTCACTCCAATTAAAATCACCAGACCATCCTCCACTACAGGCAGCAAAACATCCTGTTGGGCTTTATTGAATCGATGTATTTCATCAACTATCAACACCGTTCCCACGCCTATTTTCTTCCTCTCTTTAGCTCTGGAAATCACCTCTTTTAAGTCAGCCACTCCCGCCGCTACTGCGCTTACCCTTTCTGCCTCCGCCTTAACTTTATCAGCAACAATATAAGCTAAAGTGGTTTTGCCTACCCCCGGCGGCCCCCATAAAACTAACGACATTAATTTGCCACTTTCAATTGACTGCCGCAAAGGAGTTCCCTTGCCCAAAATTCTCTCTTGCCCAACAAATTCATCAATTGTCCTTGGACGCAACCGCGCCGCTAAAGGCACTGCCTCAAAATTATTTTTCATGATTGCTCCTTTTTAAAATTCACACCCAATTACTCATTACTCATTACCATCCCAAACAAGCCCTGCGTATTCCTTTCCGTAACATCCTCTACTTCTGCCAAATCAATCCCTTTAATCCGGGCAACTTTCTCGGCTACAAATTTTACATAAGCCAGTTCATTTCTCTTACCCCGGTTGGGTTCAGGAGCCACATACGGACAATCAGTCTCGACCAAAATTTTATCTAAAGAAACATTCTCAACCACTTCAACCAAATAGCCGGCATTCTTAAAAGTCACAATTCCTGAAATCCCCAAAAACAAACCCAGATTTACGTAACGATTAGCTTGCTCCAAATTCCCGCTAAACATATGCACCACCCCCTGTGGCCGCTCTCTCTTTTTTAAACCAGTCAAAAAAGACAACAAGTCCTCGTGAGCGTCACGCTCTTCACCGCTTCTCATATGAAAAATAATCGGCAGATCCAAAGAATTCGCTAATTCAACAAAACGAATCAAAAAAGGTATCTGTTCCTCTAAACTACCTCCCCGATAATAATCCAGCCCCACTTCTCCTACCGCCACAACCTCCTCTCTCCTTAATAAATCGCTAATTTCTCTCCACTCACCTTCATTCATCTTCTTTACACTATTAGGATGAACCCCTACTGCCGCGTAAACTCCATCAATTCCTCTTGCTAAATCCGCGGCCCGATGACTATTATTTACATCACTGCCCACCTCTATCCACGATCTTACCCCAGCTTCATTAGCCCTTTTTAAAACTTCCTCTCTATCCCTATCAAACTGCTCAAAAGCAACATGGGCATGACTGTCGATCATATAATAAAAACTATTACAATAATATTTTTTAGCAATACCGTTTTGTGCTCTCAACAGCCCACACAATTATAAGCGTCACCTTGGCCACTTTCTCGCCCCACCCCGCCCTGGTGTTTGTCCAGGCTTTTACTATTCACTTTGTGGCCGACAAGGTGCTTCACTGGAACTTTTTAATAGACGACCAGCATAATTATCCCATTATCCCCGGTCTTGCTGACGCCAGCCTTGGAGTTCTCTTTGCCTGGGTCATTATCGGCAACCAAATTTTTTCTCCCGTTTACATTGCCGCCATCCTCGGCGGCAACCTTCCCGACATAATAGTTGGTTTATGGCACATCACTCACCCGCACCGTCACAAACCTACCCAAAAAATAATCAAACTTTTCTACTCCTTTCACAATCGAGTCCAGACAGAAACAACCAAAATAATCCCTGGCCTCTTCTTTCAAGTATTCACCGTTATCGCCTGTTTATTTCTTATCTTCCTCTCTTGACACAAAATCGGCCAAAAAAGCGCTAATCACCACTGCCGCAGGCACCGCTAGTATCACTCCCACAATCCCGGCCATTCTTCCTCCCAACAACAGCGCCAATATTGTCACGACCGGATTAAGCCCTGTCGCTCTTTTCATTAAAAAGGGAATCAATAAATTATTTTCAGTCTGTTGTACCAGTAAATAAAAAACTACCAGCCCCACCCCCAGCCACAAAGATTGGGTTAATCCTATCAAAACAGCAGGTACCGCCGCTATTATCGGCCCTAAAATCGGGATTATCTCCAAAACACCTGCCAGTATCCCCAAGACCAAAGAATATGGTACTCCCATTATCCACAAACCCAGCCAAACCACTACTCCTATAATCAAAGCTAGCGCAATTTGAGCAACGACCCATTGGCCAATTTTTTTCTGCGCCCTATCAATAATCATTTCCGTATAAGGCAAATGTTCCTTTGGTAAAACTAGTCTAAAAGGCTTCTTAAAAGAATCTCTATCAACAGCTAAGTAAAGAGCGATAAAAAACACAAAGAAAACCGCGAAAGCTCCAGAAAAAACACTTCTGGTCCGCCTGACAATATTAGCACCCACATCAGTCAATGCGCCCCCTCCCTCTCCCAAAAACTTCTGCCATATAAGCTCACTCGATATCTTCCCTTCCGTCACCGAAATCAACCCTCCAATATTAAACCTTTCCAAAATACCGGGCAAAGCCCTTACTAACTGCGTGGTCTGTTCTGTTAAAGGAGCCACCATTAAGGTTAGCGCCCCGGATATAACCAACAAAACTAAAGCATAAACCATAATTACCGATAAAGACCTCGGCACCCGGTAATGCTCCATCCAATTGGCCACCGGTCTGATCGCGCTGGCCACAACTACCGCCGCGAATAACATCAACAAAACATCAAAAATAAGATAAACAAACCAGAAACCAACCAGAATAATTATCACTCTGAATGCTGTCCCGGTTGAAATGTCTAAGGCTCCCTGTCTCATACTAATCTTCTCCTGATATCTTTACCATACAACATCGCTCGTTAGTCCAACAACTTTTCAAAAGCCGCTACCGACCTTTGCGGCCCCAATAAAGCTAAAGATCTTTTCTTCTTCTCTAATAGCTCCTGCGCCAATGATTGAATATCGTCTGCTGTAACTGCTTGGAGCTTTCCCCAAATTTCACTGGGAGCAAAAGTCTTTTCTTGTAAAAGCTCCTGACTGCCCACGAACAAAGCGATAGAACTAGACTCTTCCAAATCCAAAACCATTCTTCCATGCACATATTTTTTAACTTTATCCAGCTCCTTCACCGACACTTTTTCGTTCATAATTTTGTCATACTCATCCATAATTAACTGAACGGCAAATTTGGCCTTGTCCGTCCTTAGCCCTGCCTGCGTATGTAATGTCCCGGTGTCAATATAATTATCGGAACTGGTCCCGATAGCGTAAGCTAAACCGTAATTTTCCCTGACCTCCATAAACAATCTACTGCTCATTCCTCCTCCTAAAATTACTGCCAACAGCTCTGCCGCCCACCTGCGCTCATCATTCAAGCCCACTCCAGGAACACCCACAATCACATGAGTTTGCTCCAGTTTAGCCCGCCTTTCATTCACTATCTTGCTCGCCGGCAGTTTCAACGGCGCCTTTCTCGGTTGCTTTGCTTTACTCCTTGCTATGTCAGCAAAAAGATCCTTAGTCAACTTCTCCACTTCTTCTTCATTAAAGTTGCCCGCCACCACTACCACCACATTGTCCGCCTGGTAGTTTTTCTTGGCATAATCAACTAAATCCTTCCTGCTAAAACCTCTCACTGTCTCCACTGTACCGTCTATCCTTCTTCCCAAAGGATGACTTCCATACAGCGCCTTTCTCCACATATGCTCAATATGCCGCATTGGATTTTCTGTATACATATTTATTTCCTCCATGACTACTCCCTTCTCTGTCTCTATCTCTTTCTCCGAAAACAAAGACCTCAATAAAATATCAGCTACCACATCCGTCGCCAGCTCCAGGTTCTCTCTAGCACACTTCACATAATAACCAGTACACTCATCAGCCGTAAAAGCATTGTAATACGCACCTACTCCGTCCAGCACCTCTGCTATCTCCTTCTTATCAGAACGTTTCTCAGTTCCTTTAAAAAACATATGCTCCAAAAAATGAGATAACCCTGCCTGTTTAAGCGTCTCATATCTAGACCCCACTCCCACCATCACCATAAACGCAACCGTTTCTATCTCCTCACGGGGAATCATTAACAGCCTCAATCCCGACGGCAATTTCCTTTTTACCACTTTTAAATCAGCCATAGCGCAAAGACCATTCTTCTATTCCTTTACCTATGTATTCTTTTAAGCCGTCTATTGAAACCCTTTTCTGCTCCATGGTGTCCCTGTTTCGCACCGTAACCGCCTCATCTTCCAAGGAATCAAAATCAACCGTTACACAATAAGGCGTCCCTATCTCATCTTGACGACGATAGCGACGACCAATAGACTGAGTAACGTCAAAATCAACTGCCCATTCAACTCTTAAATCGTCCCAAATCTTTTGAGCTAACTTTTTTAACTCCTCCTTGTTAGAAAGCGGTAACACGGCCACTTTTAAAGGCGCGATTTCTTTAGGTAATTTCAAAACCACTCTTTCCTCTTTCTTACCTTGAGCCGTCGGCGCCTCCTCTTTATTATAAGCAGAACAAAGAACGGCCAAAACCGTTCTGTCCAACCCAAAAGTCGGCTCCACCACATGAGGGACAAATTTTTTTCCGCTTTCCGGATCCGTGTAGCTTAGATCTTCTCCGCTCTTCTCCATGTGTCTGGCCAAATCATAATCCGTCCGATAGGCAATAGCATGCAGTTCTTTGGTCCCAAAAGGAAACTTATACTCGACATCAACCGTCCTTTTAGAATAAAAAGCTCTTTCTTTCTCCGGTATCTCATGCCAATAAAGTTCCTCTTCATTTATACCCAGGCTAAACAGCCACTTTTTCATTTCCCCTAGCCACATCTCAAAAATCTTTTCCCACTCACCGGGATGAATAAAATATTCAAACTCCATCAAGTTAAACTCGCGCAAACGAAAAATAAAATTGCCGGAAGTAATCTCGTTCCGAAAAGCTTTTCCGACCTGGGCTATTCCCAAAGGCAGCCGCTTTCGAGTCACTCTTAAAATTTCCTTAAAATTAGTAAACATACCCTGCGCGATTTCCGGCCTCAAGTAAACAACAGAGCCTTCGTCTTCAACAGGTCCCAGATGCGTCTTAAACATAAGGTTAAACTGCTTAGGCGTTGTTAGCTCGTTGCCGTTAGGACTCTTTATACCCTTATCCTTTATCACCGCTCCAATCTCCTCGACTGTCATTCCTTCTGCATCAACCCCGTTTTTCTCCAAAATATGATCGGCCCTGTACCTCTCATGAGTAGCTTTGTCCTCCACCAAAGGATCCGTAAAATTATCCAAATGGCCGGTTGCTTCCCAAACCCCGGTATTCATTATTATCGAGGAGTCCAGACCAACCATATCAGGCCGGGAGGTGACAAAAAATTTCCACCAGGAAGATTGAATATTATTTTTTAATTCCACCCCCAAAGGACCCCAATCCCAGGAATTTTGCAGCCCCCCGTATATAGCCGATCCCGGAAATATAAATCCTCTCCGCTTACACAAATTAACTATTGTATTTATATCTTTTAGTTCTTCGCTCATATTAACTTCCCATAATGACCCCTATATAAAAAATATTCAATACCAATCCCCACCCGGCCTTTCGCCCCTCGCCATCCGGCTCTCTTTTTTCATACTTTTTGTTATCTGACGTTTTTCCTTGTCCCGCTCTTTTTGCAACTCATGCAGTCTCTCTTTCCAATCTTCCCGATGATCCCTTCTTATTTCCTTTTCCCTCATCTTAAATTTATGAGCAGCTTTCGACAATGCTCGCTCGCGCCTAGGATCATCCTCATCCAACTCATGTAATCGGTAATGCTTGTTAATCTCTTCCTCCATCCGGCCCAGCTGTCTTTTAACTCTCTTGTCCGCTATCTTTTTCTTCTTTCTCAACCTCTTCTTTCTTGACCAATATTCATCAACAACGTCTTCTCTTCTCTTTTGCCACTCAACCATCCATGGATCTTTCTCTCTATTCAGTACGTTCAGCTGATCCGAAACGGTCGGCGGTCCCGCTGTATAAGCTTTTCTAGAACTTTCCTGTTTCTTATTGCTCTTTTTCCCTCCTTTTGAAGAAGATGAAAAAAGCTGGGCAAAAAAAGGACGAGCCATAACTACGTACTACCCTGTCTCATTCCACTTCACCTTTTCCGCTTTCAACCATCCCCGTATCCAGGCCTTCAGTTGTCGCCTGTAAAGCCTCATCTGTAAACTGATCCACCGCTTCTAAGCTTGCCCCACTAAGAAGCTTCACAACAGAACCACGCTGATTTTCCCCCGGCTTTATAGCTATCTGAAAATGCAGTTCTTCAGGAGGACTCAAGCTTCCCTTCAACCCCTCTATAAAGGGAACGGTCCACTCCAAATGTCCGGTCCTGTCATCAAATCTTACCTCTCCTCCAGTTTTATAAAGCTGTCCCGTATGAGTGACTCCATCCGGCAGCACCGCTTTTACTCTAACATCACCAACGTCGTTCAGCTTCGTTCCTGCCCTAAATCTCACTGTGTACACAGTTGTTTCTCCCACCCGGGGAGGCAGTGGCCCGACACTGGTTAGACCCAATCGGCCGTCATCATAAAAAGCGTCAATGGTAAACAGTAGTTCAGTACCCACCGAAAGAACAGACCTGTCAGAAACTACCTTATGCGGCTGTCCTTGGGGCATCGGCAAGTCAGGGCTATCCACCAAAGCTGTACTTATAATAATCTGATTTTTGGCCGCTTCGCCTAACTTTAGAAAATCTTCCACTCCCCTTACCTTAAAACCAAACTTTATGCTCCCTTCTTGCTGCGGCTGTAAAACCTTCAGTTCCGGCACCGTTGCCCCCGACCAATACGCAACTTTCTTCTCCGAATCATAAGCCCCGCCCTTTAGATCTAATGTGCTCGGATCAAACCCCTCTCCGTCAAACTTAACCTCCACGATAACTCCTCTTAAACCAACCGTTCCCACATTCTTATATTTGACCTCTCCACTCACCTCTTGCCCTGCTTGCACCGTCACTTCGTCTTTACTCCCATTATAATACTGGTCCACCACTATCTCGGAAGCCGAAACATTGACTACATGAGACAATAACCTTTGCACATATTTCTCTCCATCCTGAACAATACCTACCTCAATATCCAACACTCTTTTTTCTCCCGGACTGCCCTCTACATAAAAAACCGCTTCAAAATCCTTCCCCGAAAAAGATTCCAGCATGCCAATATCCCACCGGAAATCCACCTTGGAAAAACCCGGTGTAAATTCTGAATCACGAGTAGCCAGCTCCACCCCTGCCACTGGAGCAATCCTCAAATAAATCCCTTCTAAATCATTGTTAGCCAGGTTTTCAACCCTTATCCCCGCTACCGCTCTCTCTCCATTAGCCACATCTCTAGGGAAATTTAAAGCCAGCTCAAGCGGCGATGAAGAAATCGTCGTGGCTAAAAAAGACAGCTTCGAAAACCTCCCGCTGGGAAAATTTTCCGGCGTCAAAAAAAGCTCCGCTTTAGCTACTGCCGCCTCATTCTGCTCGCCTATGAGAGTTCCTTTTATTTCAATTTCTCCTCCTTCCTGGCTCTTCAAGTCTCCTTTTTTCCACACAATTTGCTTACCGCTACTCTCAATTTGCTCCGCACTCTCCTTATAAGTAAATCCTCGAGGCGCGGTAAACACTATTTCAACATCTTCCCAATCAACCCGACTCTCGTTCTTATAACCCACCCTATAAGCAATCTCTTCTCCCGAAACAAACTCTTCCGGCGCGCTTATCTCCACATAAACCTGATCTTCAGAAACAGTCCATGCTCTCCTATACCACAAAGTAAGCGCCACTACTAAAACAATCATGGCTATGGAAAACAGCATAATCCCGGAAAATCTTAAAAAACGCACCAATCTTTTAGCCCTGATAAGAGCCATATTTTTGTACCTGGTAACCGCCAAGGTGTCGCTTTCTTCCTCCAGCCTCTCCCTCTCGTTTTTATCTATACCCAAACTGCGCAACTCGGCCTCCCTTTCTTCTACCTCTTCCGACTTGCTTCTAGAATAAAGCCACCGTCTTACCATCCCAAGCTCACTTTTGGTTCCCTCCTTTTTTTGTTCGCTGGTTTGTTGTTCTTTTTCCTCCTCGTCCATACCTTAATATTACACCACTTTTCAGGTTATGTTTTAGTCCTTGATTTTTTTCTCCAATAAAAACCTGGTCAACTATATACCGACGCACAACCTTAACTAGCTTCTCTCCATAACCAGAGGAATTCAACATCAATGATTTACTGGGATTTTTAGCCAAAAACCTCAACACCCTAAGCCCCTCCGGACTAAAAGAAAGAGCTGCTTGGCTTAAATTATAACAACAGCTCAAACAACGCCAACCCCCTTCTCTTGCGTCTAAAACGACTGCTTGACTAGGCCTCACCTCGCCGCATCTCACACATCGACCAAATAACGGCAACAAACCGGCTTTATTGAGAATTAACAAAGCCACAGCAATTTCCAATATCGATTTTTTCTCACAATTTAAACTCGGCATTATCTCACAAGTCTGACTAAAAGCGCCGAACACCTCCCTTTGCGGCTCATCTTCACCCAAAACGCTTACCACCAGCTTCGCCAAGAATCCCACCCTACCCAAATCTTCCTTACTGTTATGTAAATCATGATAGTAATTCTCCGTCTCCACCGCCGACAAAAAATAACGCCCCGGACTGCCAGCCACTAAAACTGCCACCTGCCTAAAGGGCTCTGTATGAGCGCCTCGACGCGAAGGAACCTTTCTAACCCCCTTCGCCAAAATCCTTATCAAGCCCCGCTCATCACTTAAAACCCTTAACAGTCTATCTGCCTCATCAACATTGCGACGAGATAAGATAATGCCTTTAAATTTTTCTATCCTGGCCATTCTCTTGACATTTTACACCATAAGATACATAAATACATGTTTAGCTTAATTATGTCTGTCTCAACACTATTAAAAAATATCGGGGTAAAAACCAGTTGCCTGGCCTTATTATTGGGCATTTCCTACCTCTTTAATCAAGCCCAGGCAGAAGAAAAAACTTGTCAACTAGATCCTCAAGAAAACCGCGTCATTGTCAATTTCAACAACCGCCTTTACGGAAACCGGAGCCGGGCTCAAGCCATGTCGGAAGACATAAAAACAAATCTCACCCCGGGCCACTACCAAATAACCCTTCAATCTTATGATAAAAGATCCAGAGAATCAGATCCGTCACACCAGCCTTCGGAGCGCTGGCACGCCATCCTTTCCAACCCGGAAGGAAAAACAATAACCACCTCATCTTCCATAACAGATATACCCGACGACCAAGATTTTATTATAGAAACTACCGACGAAAACTTACTTGTTTCGGAACCGGTTTCGGAGGTAACCGCCTTCCATTCCGCTTATCCCGCCCAGGGACCAAACAGCGTCACCTCCGTTTGCGCCGCCTTCGACTTTATCAAAGACCCTACTGCTCCCTCTACCGTTTCAACAGAAACCCCAACCCCCGTAATAAACCCCGCCCCAACTACACCGGTCACCGCGAAAACCGGATCCTTTGTCCTGCCTATAATTATAACTTCTTTCATCTCCGCCGGCCTGGTCGTCACCGTCGGAATATCCCGTTTACAGAATTATTAAACCAGCTTCACCCCCAAACAAAAAACGCCTTCATCAATTTCCATCTCTTCACCCCTATCCAGATATTCGTCCTCTCCTTCTTCCATTTTTACAACCTCGTCAGCCTTCAGAGCCCGCTCTATCATATCCCGATTATTAACAACAACCTCGCCCAACCCTTCTTTTTCTGATCTCCAGTACAGCTTAATCCTATCGTTCAAATCATAACCAGCCTTCTTTCTTAAAACCTGTCCTCGACGAATTATTTCTCGAGCCAACCCCTCCTGTCTCAACTCCTCGGTTATCACCGTGTTAAGAAAAACTTTCAAACCAGCCTCCTTTTTACTAATCCATCCCTCCTGCTCTCTCATACCCCCCACCAAACCCACCTCTTTCACATTCAGCTCATCTTTAACCAACTCAAGTTCCTCCTCACTAAACTCGCCACCCCCCTCAACAACCACAACCAGCTCCGACAACGTTTGCCTTACACCTAAACTCGCCTCCCGACGTAAAGAATTACCCAGGTAACAAACCAATCTGATTTTTTCCATTTTGACATCCAAATCTTTCGTAGCCTCAATAAGTCGTCCGTTAACTTCAGGCCATTCTTCAAGATGCACTGACTCTTCAGCACCGCCATCAACACCCCCCGCCAGATTCTGATAAATAGCTTCCGCCGTAAACGGTAAAACAGGAGCCACCGCCCTGGAGAATTCTTTCAAAACCGCGTAGAGAGTTTCCAGTGCCTCTCTGTCTCCCCTCACAAATCTCTCCCTGGACCTCCTTATATACCACGTGGACAGATCCTCCACCATAGGCCTTACTGCCCTGGCCGCCCTCATTAAATCATAATCTTGCAACCCTCTCTCAATTTCTCTCTTCATCCTCTCTTCTCTGCCCCAAATCCACCTGTCCAAAATATTTTCGGAAATAATCTCTTCCGGCTTAAACTGATGCTGTCTGGCATAAGTAATAAAATATCTATAACTGTTCCAAAGTATCATTAAAATCTTCCTGTAATTTTCAACAATATCCTTTTCCGCGACATTAAAATCTTCCCCCCTCATAATCGGACTGGACATAAAATACAACCGCAAAGTTTCACCCCCGTACTTTTTAATAGTTTCCTTGGGATCAGGATAATTGCCGTAAGATTTAGACATTTTCCTTCCGTCATTTCCTTTCATCACTCCGGTCACCAGCACGTTTTTAAAAGAAGGTTCATCCATCAAAGCATTTCCCAAAACGTGCAGGTAATAAAACCAGCCTCTTAATTGACCGGTGTATTCAATCACGAAATCGGCCGGATAACTCTCTTTAAATTTTTCCTCATTCTCAAACGGATAATGCCACTGGGCGTAAGGCATCGCTCCAGACTCAAACCACACATCCAATATCTCCGGCACCCTGACCACTTCTCCTCCACAGTCACACCGCCAACCAATTTCATCTATCTTCGGTCTATGTAAATCATCCACGCTTCTCCCCGCCCTTGCCTCAATCTCTTTGACAGACCCTATAACTTCAATCTTCCCGCACTCTTCACATTTCCATACGGGGATAGGCGTTCCCCAATAGCGCGATCTCGACAAACACCAGTCCGGAGCCGTCTTCAAATTATATTCAAAACGACCAAGCTTAAAATAGTCGGGTACCCAATTAATATCTTTGTTTCTCTCGACCAGCCCCTCTCTCAATTCATTAATTTTCATATACCAGGCTTTCTGCGCTTTATATATCAAGGGCGTCTCACACCGATAACAAAATGGATAAGGGTGTGTTATTTTTTCCTCGCCGAAGACCAGGCCGCGAGATCTTAACTCATCCAATATAGGTTGATTGGCATCACGATAATTTTTTCCCTGATATTCAGGCACTTCCTCTGTCACCCTACCCTCCTCATCCACGCTCACAAACACACTCAAGCCCTCTTTCTTACCCAGCCCCAAATCATCTTCACCAAAAGCCGGAGCAATGTGCACTATTCCGGTGCCCTCTTCCATAGTCACAAAAGAGCCCGCGTAAACTTGAAAATCACTGTCATTCCACGGCCCATAACCGTACAAGGGTTCATATTCGGTCCCTATCAAATCAACCCCTTTCATTTTTCTAATTAACTTGCTGGCCGCTCTCTTATCACGCTCATAAACCGCCTCGGCCAAAATCACTTTTTCGCCTTCTTTATCTTCAATTTCAACGTAATCAGCCACCTCATCAACCGCCAATGCCCTATTGCTAGGCAAAGTCCAGGGTGTCGTTGTCCAGGCCAACAAATACTTATTTTCTCCCTTAATCTTAAACTTAATAGTAACCGCCGTATCTTCAACATCCCGATAAAAACCCTCATCCATGGTCACCTCAAACTTCGACAAAGGCGTCGCGCACCTCGGACAATACAGTGATGATCTCACCCCCTCATAAATCAAACCCTTCTCATACAACTGCTTAAATATCCAGATAACAGTTTCCATGTAACCCCGATCCATTGTCCGGTAAGCATTATCCATATCTACCCAGCGCCCAATATGATCCACATACCAACGCCACTCGCTCGACACCTCCGACACATAATCACGACAGGCTTCCACAAATTTGCCTATGCCCATCTCCTCAATTTCGCTCCTGCTTTTAATCCCCAACCTTTCCTCTACCTTTGTCTCCGCCGGTAAACCGTGGCAGTCCCATCCCCACACCCGCCTCACCCGTCTGCCCTTCATAGTTTGAAACCGTGGCACAATGTCCTTCGCGATACTGGGCAAAAGAGTGGCATAGTGAGGAATACCTGTTATAAAAGGAGGCCCGTCGTAAAAAGAAAAGCGGTTGCCTTGTGATCTCTGCTCTATGGATTTTTTAAATATTTCCCGATCTTTCCAAAAACGCAGGATCTCTTCCTGCATGTCATATAGACTCTTCTTTTGATCCACCGGCTCAAACACAGACACGGGCCTAAAACACACACTACGGGTTACGAGCCGCCTTCTTCTCCCTGCCCCCGCTCTTCTTGCTTTTCTTACTTGCTTTCTTTCCCCTCTTAGTCTTCACCACCCTTTTATACAACGCCATCAGCTCCTTAACCCGAACCGACCAATCCACCCTCTCAATATCATCCGTTTCCATTACCACCACCTTATCCGGTTTCACTCGGTGAGACTTAGAAAGCAATGTTTCGTCACTTCTTTTATTAACAATAATTACATTCGCCCTTTTACATAATTGCGAAAAAGCCATTCTTGCCCCCAGCATAAAAGTCCGCACAAACAAATTACTCTCGCTCTTACCTTTCGGCACGTAATGAAAAGTGGTTACCTTTTTTCCTCTATACACAAAAGGAATTAATCCTTCCGGAGAGTGAAAAATATCCAGCTTTGCCGCCGCTAAAAACGCGGATATCATCATATGAGAATAAATCACCGGCAAGTAGCGGCGATAATGAACAAAGGGAAACCTCTTTATCTCCACATTGGAACGCTCAAACTTCCTGGTATTTTTCATCCTCTCGTCAAAAAACAACACCCAGGTATGCTTTTGTTCTTTGTCCGCGTCCAGCAAATTAAGTATCAACTGCTCTGTATAGCGGGCAATCTTCGGATCATACCGCTTATGCTTAGGCAATATTATGTGGGCATCAATTCCTATCCGCATATAAAATTAGAAAATAGAAATTTAAGAAAATGAAAAACTTGCATCACGGACTTATAACACTAACACAGTTCATTTTACACGACAACTGCTCCTCATTGCGAGCCGACCAGCCTCATCTACTCAACTCAACCCCCAAATCTTCATAATAAAACCTTCAAAGAGGACTCCTTATATTCTTCAAACTAGGATTCGTCACCTGCGTATATATTTGGGTTGTCCTTATATTACTATGACCCAACAACCCTTGGACGTATCTTACGTCAGTACCGTTTTCCAATAAATGAGTCGCGAACGAGTGACGCAAAGAATGAAAAGTCGCCCTCTTTGTTATCCCGGCCTCTCTTAAACTTTTCCGAAACATTTTTTGCAAAGATGTTGTAGTGAGCTTGCCACCACGATTACTAATAAATAAGTACTCGTCAGCGTTTTTACCAGCCATTACGTTCCTTAAATCATTTTCTAACTTAACTGGCAAAATACTCACTCGGTCTTTCTTCCCTTTTGCATCTCTAACATGTACTACCAATTCATCAACATCGATGTCTGCAACCTTAAGCTTAACCACCTCGCTTACTCTTAAGCCGGACGCATAGGCCAAAGCTATCATCAATCTGTATTTGGAATTCACGGTGGTGGAGATAATTTTTCCTACCTCTGCGCGCGATAAGACAATAGGCAGCTTTTTGCTCCTTTTCGCAAACTTCAAGTCAATTCCCTGCGAATCTTTCAGCACCTCTTTATAAAAAAACTTTACCGCGTTAAGCGCCAAATTTATTGTCTGCGGCGATTGCCTTCTTCTCTGTTTATCCAATAAAAAATCTTCAATAGCTTTTTGCTTGTTATCAACCCCAGACTTTTTATAAAAAACTACGTACTCCTTTATATAATGTAGATATGACCTGCGTGTTTTGTAACTATAACCCCGCAATCGCAGAAGCCGTTCCGCTTTACTAAAAACATTTGCCATTTTCCAATCATTATAACAATAGTTTGTATAACACACAAAATAAGACTACAATAAACACATAAATTCATATAAAAACAAGTTAGACGAAATATTATAAAAATTTAAAAATATGAACATCACATTGGAAAAAGTAAGCGAAATTTTAAAAATTCTAAACATTGGCAAAAGCTTTCGAATTTTTGGAGGCATTGGACTTTTGATATCTTTATGGACTGCAAACGAGCTAATACTAAAAATATCTTTAATTACTTTTATTTTCGGTGCCCTTTCTCGGATAATTGAAATGATAAATAAAACCAAAAAAATAGAAAAAAGCATCTTTTGGCAAACTATTTTTTGGTTGATATTTTTAGTGCTATATATCTTATCAATCAATGTTCACTTAACGATTTTTAAATTTTTATAATACATCGCCTAACACGGCATAGCCGGTTCGCGAGCTAAACAAAATTATTTTTTTAATCATAAACTTATGAGCCAAGTAATTACCTACAAAAACGAGGGAGTAAAAGGGGTTTACTCTCAAATCAAACTAGATAGCGGAGAAAGGGTTTTGCTATCCATAGCGGCAAATGAAATCAAAATTTTTAAGCTTAAATTTTTCGGCACCATGCCAAGTCAAACGGTATGGGAATTTTCGGATTTGTTCCAGTTCGCTGACTTATTACAAAAAAATGGATATTCAGCTCACCCTCTTGATGTATTGGTAGAAAAAGTGAAAGATTATAGCAACATTGGACAACTGCAAAAGGAGCTTAAAAATTTTGTTACAGAACTAGAGTCAAAAAAATAATTTTGTTTTTAACGCTCGCTCACCCAAATTTGGCGGTGGTAAGCGCTAGCGCGCAAATTATACCACCACCAAACTTCGGCTATGCCGTAACGTTAGGCAAAATCGCTCGCTCTGCTCGCTTGACCCTCCGGGCCATTTTGCT
>CAYMOF010000009.1:0-39713 GCA_964392095.1 uncultured Candidatus Saccharibacteria bacterium
AGGAACTGGGTAATTTAAGAAGACTTGGCGCGGGCGCGCAAGGGCATCCCCATAGGGGAGGTTTGCCAGGCGTGGAAATGACGGCTGGCAGTTTGGGTCAAGGCTTGTCTGTAGCGATTGGGTTGTCTATGGCTTTAAATTTTAAAAATAAGGAGGGGACTGTTTTTGTGATGATGAGTGATGGTGAGCAGGAAGAGGGTTCTACATGGGAGGCAGTTATGTTTGCCGGGAAGCGGAAGCTTAACAGGCTGGTGGCAATTATTGATAAAAACGGGTGGCAAATTGATGGACCTACTAAAAAAGTTATGCCTGGTTTGGATTCTCTGGCGGACAAGTACCGCGCTTTTAATTGGGGTGTAGAAGAAGTCGATGGACACGATTATGATCAGTTGCTGGATGTTTTTAATAAAGTCAAGGCGTCTTCCCGGGGGCCGACGGCGGTCATCGCGAAAACGGTCAGGGGTAAAGACGTTTCTTTTATGGAGGCTAGTGAGCATTGGCATGCTGGAGCAATGAGCGAAGAAGAGTATGATCAGGCAATGAAAGAGCTGGGAAGAGAAAAAGGTAATTAGCGGGAGTAAAAATATTTATAGTGACAGAAAATATGATTACGGAAGAATTAAAAGCGACCAGGCAGGCTTTTGGAGAAGCTTTGTTTGAATTGATGAAAAGAAACGAGAAGGTAGTGGCGCTGACAGCTGATTTGGGGGAGAGCTTAAGGATGCTGTCAATTAGAGAGGAAATGCCCGAGAGGTTTATAGATGTCGGGGTCGCGGAGGCGAACATGGCGGGCTTGGCGGCCGGGTTGGCTATGGAAGGTTATGTTCCAGTGGCCGGCACTTTCGCCGTTTTTATGACTAGGGCTTATGACCATATCAGAGTACAGGTTTGTCAGAATAATTTACCAGTGGTTTTGGTGGGCTCACATGGGGGTGTTAGCAACGCTAGGGACGGAGGATCGGCGCATGCCCTGGAAGACATTGCGTATATGAGAACTTTGCCTAATATGACTATTGTTTATCCGGCTGATGCTAATGAGACTAGAGAAGCTTTATTCGCGGTTGTGGATAAAGGGGGGCCTGCTTATTTACGTTTGTACAGGGAGCCCACGCGTGTTTTGTCTGATCAGAAAGAATTTACATTAGGGAAAGCGAAGATATATAAAGAGGGAACCGACCTGACTCTTATAGCAACGGGACCACAAACAATTAACGCTTTGTGGGTGGCCGATGATTTTGAGAAAGAAGGGTTGTCGGTAGAGGTTTTGGGGATGTCTACCTTGCAGCCGCTTGATAAAGAGGCGATCGCGGCATCGGCTCGGAAAACAGGTAAAGTGGTGACGGTTGAAGATCATAGTGTTAATGGAGGTTTGGGTTCGGCGGTGGCAGAAGTTTTGGGCGAGTTTTGTCCGGCGATGATGAAAAGGGTGGGGGTAAACCAGTTTGGGGAATCTGGCGCTTACGCGGAGCTGATCGAAAAGCTGGGCATTGATAATGCCGGGATTAAGAGAGCGATAAAGAGTTTGTAAAAATATAATTTTTATGGAGAGACTTACGCAGACAAAGATATTTTTGGATGGTGGTGATCCGGCAGAAACAAGGAAAGCTAACCAGATGTTAAAAAAACGAGGTTATGGTGAATTGGATGGACAAACCACTAACCCCACCTTGGTAGCCAGAAATCCTGATATTTATAAGCGGGTGTCTAGGGGAAAGAAAATGACGGAAAAGGAGTTGTTGGAAAGTTATAAGCAGATAGTTCAAGGCATTGATGAAAATGGAGGGGGAGAAATTTCCATTGAAGTTTATGCGGATAAGAAATCAAAAGCGGAAGATTTAGTTAAGCAGGCTAGGCAGATGAGTTCTTGGTCTGATTTGGCGGTTATAAAGCTTCCTATAACGAGGGTTGGACTCGAAGCGGCGGAATTGCTGAAGAAGGAAGTAAGACTCAATATGACATTGTGCTTTAGCCAGAGTCAGGCCGCGGCTGTTTACGCGGCGACGATTGATAGCAGTTGGCCGGTTTATGTTTCTCCTTTTGTTGGCAGGTTGGATGATATCGGGCAAAACGGTATGAATTTGGTGGAAAACATTATTAAGATGTATCGCCAGGGCGATAGTCATGTAAAAGTGTTAGCCGCCAGCTTAAGAAGCTTGAATCATGTGATGGGTTGTTTGCAGTTAGGAGTGGATGCCGTGACACTGCCTTTTGAAAAAACTTTTTACCCTTGGGCGCGGGGAGGGTTTGTTCTGCCCGGGGTGGCTTATGATTATAATTTTAAAGGAGAGGATATCGAATATGAAAATGTAAAACTTGATATGAGTTGGAGTGACTATGATATAGGTCACAGACTGACGGAAACAGGTCTGGATAAGTTTGTTAGCGACTGGAAGTCTTTAATTGTTAATGATCTGGGATAAGTAGTATGAGCATTGTTTTATTGGGTTCAGGAGGGATGTTGGCGGCGGACTTGGAAAAAGTTATGGCTGGGGGGGAGGTCGTGGCTTTAGATAAAAATGAGGTTGATATTACAGATTATAAGAAATTGAAGGAGATGGTTTTGTCTATAAATCCGGAGGTAATAATAAACGCGGCGGCTTATACGGATGTTGACGGAGCCGAAGATAATAAAGAGGAGGTTTTTAGGGTAAATCATGAGGGGGTTGAGAACGTG
The DNA here is from genome assembly GCA_964392095.1 of uncultured Candidatus Saccharibacteria bacterium. Taxonomy (GTDB): domain Bacteria; phylum Patescibacteriota; class Andersenbacteria; order UBA10190; family UBA10190; genus CAYMOF01. Next base: position 2,675 of record CAYMOF010000009.1, read on the forward strand.
GCTCGGGTAGCCAGTCTTTTGGATGCGACGATTGTTCACTTTAGTACTGATTATGTTTTCCCGGGTGACGATAAAAATGGCTATAAAGAGGAGGCTTCGCCGGGGCCGCCGGTTAATGTTTATGGGGAATCAAAGCTAAAAGGAGAGGAATCTTTAGCAAGAGTTGGTGGTAAGTATTACATTTTGAGAACGGCCTGGCTTTACGGAAAAGAAGGAAGTAATTTTGTTAAAACGATGCTGAGGATGTCTGAAGACAATAATACTCCGCGGGTGGTTAATGATCAGTATGGATGTCCAACTTACACGAAGGATGTCGCTGAAGCTACTAAAAAGCTGTTAGCGGGAGAATATAAATACGGGATATATCATGTTGTTAATGAAGGGGTGACAACCTGGCGCGGGTTGGCTGAAGAAATATTCAGGTTGACCGGGGTTGGTGTAAAGATAGAGCCGGTGGGCTCAGAGGAATATCTGAGGCCGGCCAGGAGGCCCCGGTACAGTGTTTTACTGAATACCAGGGGGCCGAAAATGAGGTCTTGGCAAGAGGCGTTGAGTGATTTTATTGAGAACAGTTACAAAGCAGGTACTTGACATAAGTGATTATTGTGTGTTATTAAATTTTAAGATTATGGCTAATAAATTCAAAAAGGAGACAGAAGAGCTAGGCGGTGTTTTGGGGGATGTTGAAAACTTTCATGAACAGTTGGGCGTGGTAGTCAGGCAGTTAAAGGAGGTTTTTGAAAACGGCGGCAAGGTTCTGGTGGCTGGTAATGGGGGTTCTGCGGCTGAAGCTCAACATCTATCTGATGAGATAGTAGGCAGATACAAAGAAGATCGTGCGCCTTATCCGGTAGTAGCTTTAACTTGCGATGGCGCTGTGCTTACTTGTGTGGGTAATGATTACGGGTTTGATGATGTATTTGCCAGGCAAGTGGAAGCTTTAGGAAAAGAAGGCGATATTTTTATAGGATTGACGACTTCGGGTAATTCTAAAAACATATTAAGGGCAGCTGAAAAAGCGCGGGAAATGGGCATGACGGTTATTTCTTTTACGGGAGAGAGGGGTAAATTTAAAGAGGTGGCGGATTACGCTTTGGTGGTTCCGTCCAAAACGGGAGCGCGCATACAGGAGCTGCACTTGCACGCGATTCATCTTATATGTGAAGAGTTCGAAAATTAATAATTTTTATGAACACAGAAAGGTCGGAGCAAATTATAAATAGTTTCGGAAAATATAAGGTTTTGGTGGTGGGGGACGTCATGCTTGATCGGTATATTTGTGGTGTTGTAGAGAGACTTAATCCGGAGGCGCCGGTTCCTATTCTTCGGGCGACAAAGGAGTCGCAAATGACCGGAGGAGCTGGTAACGTAGCTAAGAACGCGGCCATGCTGGGAGCTAAAACCACTCTGGTAGGTGTGGTTGGCGGTGACGGGGAGGCGGAGAGCGTGAGAAAGTCAGCGAAGCGGGAGAATTACGAAGTAGCGTTGATTACTGATGATAAAAGGCGAACGACCTTAAAGACAAGGTATCTCGTGGGCAATCAGCAGATGGTGAGAGTTGACTATGAGGATGTTGAAGACATTAATCAAGAGGTTGAAGATAAGCTTATTGACGCGGTAGAAAAAGAAATTGACCAAGGGATGGATGCCATCCTGGTTTCTGATTATGCCAAGGGGGCGGTCACTCAAAGAGTGGCGGAAACAATTATTGATATGGCCGGGCAAAAAGATATTCTGATTGCCGGGGACGTGAAGCCGTCGAGGGCTCAATATTTGTTAGGGGCTTCATTTGTGTCGCCTAATATAAGAGAGGCTTATGAGTATTTAGGAATGAATCCGTATGAGGAACGTCTGGCGCCGGCCGAGCTGGCTAAGCTAGTGTATATGAAGATGTGTTCCGATGTGTATTTAACTTTAGGCAAGGATGGTATCTATGTTTATTGCGGTGGAGAGTGCGGCAAGCATATACCCCAGGATCATGTAGTAGAGGTGGCTGATGAATCGGGCGCGGGAGACGCGGCGGTGACGGTGTTGATGATGGGCTTGTTGGCCGGGGCCAATGAGGAAGAGGCTTCAAAATTGGCTAACGCGGCCGGGGCGGTGGTAGTTAGCAAGATTGGAGCGCGGGGGGTGGCGCCTAAAGAATTGTTACAAATGTATTCAAAAATATTACCGGTCTAGTTATGACAGATCAGGCGGGTCGCAAGGTGGTTTTTCTGGACAGGGACGGGGTAATAAACGCGGATAACGGTTTTGTTCATAAATGGGAAAAATGGCAGTGGGCGCCAGGCGCAAAAAAAGGTTTAGTTATTTTAAAAGACACCCCGTTTGCTTTGGTGGTGGTTACGAATCAATCGGGGGTGGGACACGGTTTATATAAAGAACAGGATGTGGTGGACCTGCATAAGAAGTTGCAAAGAGAATTGGGTGAGGAAGGCTTAGGTTTTGAGACTATTATTTATTGTCCTCATCATAGAGAAGCCGGTTGTGGATGCCGAAAACCCAAGACTGGCATGGCAGAAAAAGCCGAAGAGATTATTGGTAAAATTGATTACAGGGGCAGTTGGATGGTGGGGGATAAAATAGCTGATCTGGAGTTTGGGAAGTCTTTGGGCACAGCGACGATTCTTGTTAGGAGCAAGTATTGGAAAGAAGCAGAGATTGAACAGAGGAAGCCGGACAAAATAGTTAATTCTCTTTTGGAAGCGGCTGAAATAATTAGGGAAAGCGTTTAGCAGGGACTATAATAAAGCTATGGGAGCAGAAAATGATTTCATAAAGAGCAAGATTTTGACGGTTGACGAAGCGGTCGGGAAAGCGCGTGACTTAAGAAATAAAAACAAGACACTGGTAACGGTAAACGGAAGCTTTGATATATTACACGCGGGACACATTTTTCTTCTAAGCGAGGCTAAAAAACAAGGAGATTTTTTGTTTGTGGGGGTGAATTCCGACAAGTCGGTCAGGGAGGGTAAGGGAGAAAGCCGCCCTTTGGTGAACGAGTCGGACAGAGTAGCTTTAGTGGCTTCGTTGGTGTATGTTGATTACGTGTTGATAGTGGAGGCGTCTTATAAGGAAGTACAGAACGTTTTACTGGAGATGGTGGTTCCAGACATTCATGTGAATGGAGCGGAATATGGCGAGCCAAGAGAGTGGATTGAGTGGCCGGTAATGGAGAGGCTGGGTACGCGGGGGTTTGCGGTGAGCCGGCAAGACGGTTATTCAACGACAAGTATAATTAGTAAGATAGAAAAGAAGGAAAGCTTATGATTGTAGTTACAGGCGGAGCTGGGTTTATAGGGAGCGCTTTGGTGTGGGCTCTAAACAAGAGAGAAAAAGAAGAAATTTTAATTGTGGACAAAATTGATCATCAGGAGAAAGAACATAACCTGGCTTCTTTAGATTATGAAAATATTGTGAGCGGGCATGATTTCAGGGAAGAGCTAAAGGAGGGCCGTTATGATGGCCGGGTTGAGGCAGTATTTCATTTGGGGGCTATAACTTCTACAACCGAGAAAGATTGGCAGAAGTTCGCGGACGTGAATGTTAATTTCTCGCAGGAAATTATCAGGTGGTGCGTGGATAAAAAAGTGCGGTGCGTGTATATATCAAGCGGAGCTGTTTACGGGGATGGCAGCAGGGGATATAAGGACGACCATGAAATTTTTAATGAGCTGGCGCCTTTGAATTTGTACGGAAAGTCAAAACTGGACGTGGATATTTGGGCCAGGGACGCGGGCTATCTTAACGAGGTGGTAGGGCTAAGGTATTTTAACGTTTTTGGTCCCGATGAATACCATAAAGAGGTAATGAGAAGCGTAGTGGCGAAAAAATTCGAAAGGGTAAGAGACGAAGGAGTGATTGAATTATTTAAATCCAATAATAGCGAGTACGAGGACGGTGGGCAGATGAGGGATTTTATTTATGTTAAAGACGCGGTTGAGGCGACTTTGTTTTTCCTTGATCAGAAGGAAGCGGCCGGGGTTTATAATATAGGGACGGGTCAGGCGAGGAGCTGGAACGATTTGGCTAAGGCCATGTTCGCGTCGGTAGGCAGGGAGCCAAATATTAAGTATATTGACATTCCTGATGAATTAAGCAGCCAGTATCAGGACTACACCCAGGCTGATATTAGCAAGTTACGAGAGGCCGGGTACAAAAATAGTTTTACGGAACTGGAAGAAGCGGTGAGCGATTACATAAAAAATTATTTGGAACCGCACAAGCATTTGGGAGAGGAGGATTAAGCTTATGAAAGGAATAATTTTAGCCGGAGGATCGGGAACAAGGCTTCATCCGTTGACGATTCCGGTGAGCAAGCAGTTAATGCCGGTTTATGATAAGCCGATGATTTATTATCCGCTGTCCACATTGATGCTGGCCGGGATACGGGAAATTTTGTTGATCTCGACGCCGCATGATTTGCCTCAATATAAAACGTTGCTGGGTGATGGCCGTGAGCTGGGGATGAAGTTTGATTATGTAGAACAGGCCAAGCCGGAAGGGTTAGCGCAAGCGTTTGTATTAGGAGCGGATTTTGTGGGCGATGAAGCCTCGGCTCTGATTTTGGGAGACAATATTTTTTATGGCAGTGATATGGGCGAGACGTTAAGAGAAGCTGTTCATGATGTGGAAGAAGGAGAGGGGGCGATGGTGTTTGCCTACCATGTGTCTGATCCGGAGAGGTACGGGGTGGTGGAGTTTGATAGTGAGGGCAAAGTGAATTCTATTGAGGAAAAGCCGGAAAAACCAAAGTCGTCTTTCGCGGTGCCGGGGCTGTATTTTTATGACGCGGGGGTGGTGGAAATAGCCAAAAATTTAAGACCTTCAGCGCGCGGGGAATTGGAGATTACCGATGTGAATAAGACTTATTTGTCCGAAGGAAAATTGAAGGTCAAGCAGTTGAGTAGAGGGACGGCTTGGCTGGATACAGGAACACACGATACTTTATTGGCGGCGGGCAACTTTGTGCAGATAATCGAGGAACGTCAAGGTTTGAAGATCGGCTGTATTGAGGAAGCGGCTTATCGGATGGGCTATATTGATAGAGAACAGATAAGGAGGTTGGGAGAAAAGCTTACGAAAAGCGGTTACGGAGAATATTTGCTGGAGTTGGCGGAAGAGGCTCAGTAATAATTCATCCCGCGAGGGCGGGAAAGCCAACAGATAAATCCGCCGTATGAATTAGTTGTTACTGGGTGGGAAGATAGAAATAAAGAAAATAGAAAAGAGATAGTTTTATCTCCAAGCGGTGTTGTCTGCGGGGGTTTTGTTTATCTGTCTGGCCGGACAGGCAGATTCTGGGTGGAATTCTATTGGAGAATGAAGGGTTTAATGTATGAATTTTATCGTTTATACTGTTAATATATGATCCGGCGGAAGTTTAAAGCTATATTTTGCGGTCTGCTTTCATTTTCTGAACTGTTTTTGGAGTGGATAACGAGCAGGTTGGGGCCGGTTTGGTTGGGAGTGGTTGTAATTGTTTTGGGGGTCGCGGGTGTGGTTAGGGCCGGTAGCTTGTCGCCATCGGGCAGTCCGGCGGCGACGTTTTACACGCTGGGGGACATTTACACTCGTTTGACCACTAACGTCACGGCCACTGAGGGCGATCATGATTTTACTCCAGCGGCTGATCCAGCCGGCAGTTTGTACACGCTTGCTCAGATATATGACGCAATTCCCACGATTGCCGCTAATACGGTTAAATTGGGTACTTCATATCTGGGCGTTGATGGCACGCTTACGCCGGACGGCGGGACAGCCGCTGTTGGCGATTTATTCAACGGTAGAACCGCTCATCTGACGGGCGACTGGTCGCTGGATACCGGCACGCTTAATTTAGCCTGCGATACCAGCACGTTCGACGGGACGGCTAATATGGTAGCTGACGCTTATGATGGAGACGGCAACGGAACAAACCGGTTTTGCATGACGGATAGCGGCGACGCGACTGCCGCTGATCTGCTTTTGGGGAAGACGGCCTGGGTGGACGGGCAGGCCGTGGCCGGTTCGATGACCGATCGGGAAGGCGATAATGCTTCCACGGCCCAAGCGGCCAGCGGCGGGGTGAACTACCTGACAGCGCCATTAGGATTCTATGACAGCGATGATCGGGTGTCGGCGACCGACGCGGAGGTGGCGGCGCTGGACGCCGATCTTACAGCGGCTAACATAGTAAGCGGAAACACTATTTTCGGCGTGGCAGGCAGTGCGTCCTCCGGGTATACGTACGGTGATGAAGACCAGTCCTATGTGTTGGGCACGGCAACCGGTGCCGGAACGGCGCTGGTTGATCTTTTCAGCGGTTCGGATACAGGCGGATCGTTTCCTGGCGGTTCTCAAGCTGACGGGGGAGTGGATGATTGTAACTGGGACGCTGGGGGCAGTGTTTGCGGAACTCCTCCGGTGGATACCTATTCAGGCGGCTGGACGGATTGCGACGCGGGTAACAGCTATTGCGGTACCGGCTTGGCTTCAGCGGATGCCAAAGACGACAGCACGGGGCTGGTTTGGAGCCTGCCGTGCAATGGTTCAGGCTGTGCGTCGTTTTCCGATTCTTCGCCGGCTACCTACACCTGGGATAATTCCGGCGGCAATAATAATTCGCAGACGGCTTCGGAACTGTGTTCGGCGGGGTCGCACGGCGAGGATGGCTGGTCTTTACCACATCAAAAGCAGTTGATGCAAGCGTATATAGACGGCAGTTACGGTAATCTGGAAGCTTCGGGCGTCTCTCGCGATTACTGGTCAGCCACTACGTTATCGTACTATACGTCGGGCGCCTGGTACACTAACCTGTCTACCGGCCTCACTTACTACGGTGGGAAGAGTTATAGCGGTTACGTGCGGTGCGTCCGCTCGGCAAGTTAAGATGTTTTGATAATTTGATCATTTGGGTTATTTTATAATTTGTTGTTTGTGGGAAGATATAATCATCTGCCAATTTTCCAGCTGGCATACCGATTGAATATGGACATTTATAGGGCTTGTGAACAATTTCCTCGTGAGCATAAGTACACCCTTGGGCAGCGGCTTAAGGAGCTGGCCCTTGATCTGATGACTCAGATTGTCGCTGCCAACCATACTGAAGATAAGAGAGAGATTCTGGAGCGGGCCAGGCTTACAGTTGAACAACTTCGCATCCATATACGACTATCCTCCGACCTGAAAATTCTTGGTTTGAAGCGGTATGAGTACTTGAATCGGTCTATGGAAGAAGTGTCGAAGCAGATTACAGGATGGCATGCGTGGGCTGTTCGTTCTTTTCAAAAGGAATAACCATCGAAGCATTAAAGAGAGTCGGAATTTCGGCACTCGCGGGTGTCGGGAGCGGGCTTTTATCCATTGCGGCTTCGCTCAAGCTGGTTAAGTTCGGCTTATTGTCTGCAGGCGGCTGTACTGCACTATGGTGTGGATCGGCGGCCGGAGAAATTCATGTAGCGAAGCATTTACCTTCGGGCGTCAATCGCAATTACTGGTCAGCCACTACGAAATCGAACAATACGTCGAACGCCTGGTACACTAACCTGTCTAACGGCAACACTAACAACAATGGGAAGAGTAATAGCAAATACGTGCGGTGCGTCCGCTCGGGAATGGAATCATTTACGTGTTCGAGAGCCTGAAAATATTTCAAGCTCTCCGACTCTCTTTAATGTTTTTAATGTAGGTGGGTCGAAGTCGAAATGAGAGAATGTTTTTATTGGCTGGTTCGATGTACTGTTGTAGAAGGCCGAAATGGTTTTGCCAAAGATTAAGGCGTAGTCGAAAAGTGTCCGCGTGTTTAAAATAACCGTAGTATGAGTGGATAGTGGCCAGCATTTTTTTCAGCTCCGACGCGGGTGGAAGAGAGGGGGTGAAGGGTAATGAATATTGTCCATCTGGAGCGATTGTTTTTATGGCATGCTTAGTTAAGTGCTGATTGAAGCGGAATAATTTGTTTTTGAGCGCATGGACAACGTGGCGTTGAACCAGGGTATATTCTTGTTTAACGACGTATCCCAGCCAGTGAATTCCGTCGGAAACGGGATGGTGCCGCTCTTTTTGAGGATTCAGTCCCAGTTTTAGTTTTTGGGCCAGGAAAAATTGAATTTCTTTTTTCCAGTGTCGTAGTTGTTTAAGATTTGGTGACAATATGATGAAGTCATCGACGTAACGCATATACCATCGGCATTTAAGGGTGTGTTTAACAAACTGGTCAAGTTGGTCAAGGTAGACGTTGGCGAAGAATTGTGAAGTTAGATTGCCGATGGGCAGACCCTTGTCCGGCGGAGTATGAAATAATGACTTGTGAGGCGGAACTTGATGCAATAAGGATCGGTTGCCTTTAACAACATGATTGCTAACCGGATCATGAAAAATTATTACCTGCGCCAGCCAGCGAATATCTGGGTTGCTGACTTTCGCACAAAGCAATCGGAATAAAATGTGTTTGTCAATTCTCATAAAAAATCCACGGATATCGAGGTGCATGACCCAGGAATCTACCTGACGATTGCTAGTTGCTTGTCGTATATGATTTTTTAGATCAGATATTGATTTATGAATGCCTTTGCTCGGACGGCAAGCGTAGGAGTGGTAAATAAATTTTGGTTCAAATATCGGCTCCAGGTGATTATATAGCAGATGGTGGACAACTCTGTCACGAAAAGCGGCCGCAAATATTTCCCGTAAAACCGGCTCGGTTACGGCGAAGCATATAGACCGTCCCGGCCGGTATGTTTTTGTTTGTAATTCATTTTCGAGTCGCAGGAGTTCGGATTCAAATTTAATTTCAAACGCGGCCGCGTGAAAGGTACTGCGTTTGTGGCGACGGCAGTCTATGTAGGCGCGGTAGAGTTTTCGCCAGTTGAAAGGATGGGCGTATTTACTCTCTCTCTCTCTCTCTCTCTCTCGTGCGATGGGTTGGTCACAAGGATTGTTTGTTATATGCTAATAACATGTCGTGGAGAAGAATATTATTTGTTTACTGGGCGGCACTGGTGATGTTTTTGGGTGGGTTTTTGGTTGCTTTGGCGTCGGAGACAAGCGGCACTATTGATAGTACAAACAAATACGCGTGGAGTGAAAATGCGGGCTGGATTGATTTTGGGTCGTCTGAAGGAAGCGTGGCTGTAATAGATACGGCTTTGTCCGGTTACGCCTGGGGCGAGAACGTCGGCTGGATTTCTTTGAATTGTTCTAATGATAGTTCTTGCGGGACGGTTGATTATAAGGTAGCCAATGACGGGGAGGGTAACTTGTCCGGTTACGCCTGGGGCGAGAATGTCGGCTGGATAAATTTTGATCCTGATAATGGAGGCGTCACGATAAGCACAGGCGGTGTGTTTTCCGGATACGCCTGGGGTGAGAACATCGGCTGGATAGTGTTTAACTGTGCGACCACTGATACCTGCGGAGCGACTGATTATAAAGTGTCAACCGACTGGCGCCCCCAAAGCGCCAGATCATCTGATGACGATAGCAGTGACTCCGGCGAATCAGTTGGTACAGAAGATAGCGGCGGTCCGGATCCGATTTCTGAACCTGATGCTGTGCCGGTGCTGGGTTTTATATCGAAAATTTTTCCTGAATCGGACGGGGTGGGCGGCAGAACGATTACTGTGCCGGTTGATACTGATATAACAGTTGTCACCAAGCCGGTGGACGCTGACCGTTTGAAATCTCTTACTTTAATGATTGGCAAGAGTGAGTATAAACTCAAGCCGACAAATGAGGATCCTAATAATCCCGCATATACAGCCACAATTAGGTTTACCAGTACTGGCCTCAAGGCTTACACGCTCAGGGCTGATTACGGCATTACCGATCAAAAAGAGAAGGGGTGGTTTCGAGTTATTGAGGAAGAAGCGAGTGAGCAGGACGGTAGTGACCAGGCCGTAACATCTGTTGAGCTATCGATGTCGGATCGCCCGACCGCGCGAGTGTCACTTCCGCCGCTTGGTCCGCAACTTGATTTTGAGCAGGAAGCCGAGGTTGTGCCCCTGCCCGACGATGAAGAAGAGAGAAAAACACAGCCCTTAGCAGAAACTTCGGAAGCCACCGCCAAGCAGGCGCTCACCCCGACAGAATCAACTTTGTTTGATAAGCTCGGATTGACTGTTACTGGCGCTTTTGCCGGTGTTGGTAATTTCTTTTCTTCGTCTGTTAGGAGCAGTGTTGTTATTGCTAAAGCAGGTATTGCCGCAATTGATGATCTGTTGACGGGTGCCGGACGGAGTATTGCTGCTCTGGCAAAAGGTTCTTTTGTTTCTGCTCGGGAACAAGTGGAATCAGCCTGGGCCGACAGCAAGCAAAGCCTGGTTGCTGTTTTAAATCCTAGTCCCACACCCGATGCCAGAATTCCAGAACATCTTCAAGACCACCGCTACGAAGAATTACAGGTAAAAGTTGCTTTGGCGGACGGAACCCCGCTCCAGGAGGCTCAACTAACCCTTTTCTCAGAACCAAAAGAGGCGATTACCAACGACCAAGGACTGGCTTATTTCCAAGATGTGGGAATTGGCGAACACACTCTAAAAATCTCTTTTGGTAAGTTTAGGGGCGAGCAAAAACTTTTTTTGAAGGACGATGTGCCGCGTTTGCTGGTAACAGTAACTCCTACGCTAAGAGAGGGGATAAGTCCTTTATGGCTTATTATTGTTCTTGTCTTGGGAGTTTTTTCTACCTGGATGGTGATGCGTAGGGGGCGTGATTGAAAGGTTTATGGAAAATAGAAAACAGAAATAAAGGTAACTACTCACAACTCTGAAACCAGCGCCTTACTCAACAGGCCCCAGTTTACTCATTCTCGACCACTTAAGCGGTGGTCTCCGAGGTCTTTGCCCTTTTCGCCCTTCGACTCGCTGACGCTCGCTTAGGGACCGAGCCGAAAAGGCCAAAGATTTCCGCTCACAGGGTGTCTGGTACGGTGCTTTCTTTCAGGTGGGTGAGGATTTACGTATGAGCTTGGTGAAAAACGTTTTTTTGAAACGGGTGGCACGCCTTGGAGGTCCCCCGACGAGCGCCTGCAACCCCGCCGTAGGCGGGGTGAAGCCGTCGGGCGGGGGAAAATGGCGTGACAGGACCCGTTTCTTTGCTTGTTTTTCACCAAGCTCACGTATGTCAAATTGCGTTATTTGGATTTATGTGTTACAAAATGCTTTCGACAATGTTAAATATCGTTCATAATAAGGACTATGGATTATTCAGTTATTGTGCCGGCTTACAATGAGAAGCAGTCAATAAAACCTCTTTATGAGGCGGTTAGGGGTGTTATGGATGGTTTAGGGGGAAGCTGGGAGATTATTTTTATTGATGACGGCAGTAATGACGGCACGTATGAAGAGATAAGAGGGCTGACCCAAGAAGATTTCAGGGTCAGGATTATAAAGTTTAGACGTAATTTCGGTCAGACGGCGGCCTGGTCGGCCGGATTTGATAATGCTTCGGGTGACTATGTAATAGTTATGGATGGGGATATGCAGAACGATCCCAAAGATATACCGGCTATGCTTAAAAAGATGAAAGACGATGATCTGGATGTTGTGTCGGGGTGGCGAAAGGAGAGGAAAGACAATGGGGCGCTGAAGCTGGGCAGCGCGGTCGGGAATTTGGCGCATAGATGGATGACGGGGGAAAAAATTCATGATCATGGTTGTAGTTTGAAGATATATAAAAAAGAAGCTTTGGAGGATTTGGAGCTTTACGGCGAGATGCATCGGTATATTACGGCTCTTATGTCTTGGAAAGGATTTAAGGTGGGCGAGGTGGCGGTAAATCATCACGCGCGCAAGTTCGGCAAGACAAAATATTCTATTCGTAAAAAGCTAAAGGGCTTTTTGGATTTGGTAATCGTTAAATTCTGGATTCAGTATTCGGCTCGGCCGATGCATTTTTTTGGAGCCATAGGAGCTGTTTTTATTGGGGCCGGTTTTATTTTAGGCGCGATACTGGGGGGGCTGTGGGTTTTTAGGGTAATTGGTTTAGCTAATCGCTCTACACCGCTTTTGGCGGTAATGATGGTTTTGCTGGGTTTTCAGTTTCTTCTCACGGGAGTTTTGGCCGATGTGGTGGCGCACACCTATTACGCTAAAAAGAAGGCTTATTCGATTAAGACACGAGAGGGATTTAAAAGATAATATTGGCGCCTGAACTATTTATGAGGCTCTTGTTGATAAACAATGAATTTCCTCCTATTGGCGGCGGAGGATCAACGGTGACGAAATACGCGATCAAGTATTTAGTTGAGGCGGGACATAAAGTGACTTTGATTACGTCTTCATATAAGGGCTTGCCGCCCAGGGAAAATATTGATGGGGCTTTGGTTATTCGGGTGCCGGCAGTCAGGCGTTATAAGGACTATTGTTCTCAATGGGAATTGGTGATCTTCGGTGTAGTGGCGTTGGTTTACACGTTTTGGTATGTGTTGACCAATAAAGTTGATTTTATTCAGGCTTATTTCGCGGTGCCGGCCGGCTGGGTGGCCTGGATTGTGGGGGGCGTGACTGGTATCCCCTACGCGGTTTATTTTGGCGGATCTGACATCCCGGGAGCCAATCCTTCCCGTTATAAAAAAATTTATCCATGGCTGAAGCCTTTGCTTAAAGCGATATGGAGAGGGGCTGAATTTAGAACCGTTTGTTCAAAAGAGTTGGCTAGATTGGGCAGAGAGGCTGATCCCGAGGCTGATTTTATAGTTATTCCTAATGGGGTAGAGACGGAGCGTTTTAAGCCGATTGATCGTCCTCCGAACGCGAAGGTAAAAATACTTTTTATCGGGCGGCTTATACCCAGAAAAGGTTTTCAGAGGGTTGTTAAGGCGTTGCCGCGAGTAAGGGAGATGGCCAAGGGTCCTTTTGAGGTCGAGGTTGTAGGAACCGGAGAGGCGAAAGGACTGTTGGATAAAGAAGCGCAAGAACTGGGAGTGTCTGATTTGATAAGATACGTGGGCACCATTCCTTACGAAAGACTGGAACAGGCTTATCAGTACGCGGATATATTTGTTTTAACTTCTTTGTCAGAGGGAATGCCGTCGGTAATCCTCGAGGCTATGGGCTGTGGTTTGCCGGTTATAGCCAGTGACGTGGGAGGTAACAACGAGCTGGTGAAGAATGGAACTAATGGTTTTTTGGTGAAGGGGGACAACAGGGAAGATTTGGCGAAAAAAATTGCCGGTTTGGTTAATAACGGCGGCGACAGGGCGCGGATGGGACAAGTAAGCAGGCAAAAAGCCTTGGACTATGACTGGAAAAATATAATGCGGGAATATAATGGTTTGTATTTGAAATATCGGCGTGCCGACTGATAATAATTGAGATTATAATTAATGTATTATTACTAATGTATGAGTAAACAGGGTGAAGACTACTTTCAAGGCAAGAAGGTTTTGGTAACGGGCGGAGCTGGTTTTATTGGCAGTAATCTGGTTCGGACACTGGTGCCTTTGGGCGCGGAAGTGACAGTGCTGGACGCGATGTTGCCGCTTTATGGAGGAAACAAGTTTAATTTAAGCGGAGTTGATAAAGATATTGTTTTTGTGGAGGGGGATATACGGGATAAAGAGACGGTGGACAAGGTGATGGAAGGCCAGGATATTATTTATAGCTTGGCGGCCCAGGTAAGCTATATAGATTCTGGAGAGAAGCCGTTTGTGGATTTGGATATAAACGCGAAGGGCCATTTGGTGCTTTTGGAGGCGATGAGAGAAAGGGCTCCTCAAGCGCGGGTTTTGTTTTCTTCTTCGCGGCTGGTGTATGGAAAAATTAAAACTATTCCGGTTAAAGAAGATCATCCGACTGTTCCTCTGTCAATTTACGGTATCCATAAACTGGCCGGCGAGAAATATTACCAGTATTATTCCGATACCTACGGACTGCGGACGGTAAGCGTGCGTATTCCTAATCCTTATGGTCCTCGTCAGCAGATGAAACATAGTAAATACTCTATCGTTGGCTGGTTTGTGAGGCAGGCTATGGAGGGCAAGACTATATCGGTTTTTGGGGAAGGCGACCAGGAACGCGATTATTTATATGTTAGCGATATTGTGGAAGCTTTTTTGTTGCTGACTATGAAAGGGCAGTCCGGCGAGGTTTATAATATTGGAACTCATGAAAGGATGAGGTTTATTGACATGGTGGACGCGGTTTTAAAAGAAACGGGAACAGGAAAAAAGGAAAGCGTGCCGTGGCCGGGAAATTATGAAAAGAATGAAACGGGCAATTATATTGCTGATACAACCAAGATTGAAAAGCTCACCGGTTGGCAGCCCAAGGTAAATTTGAGTGAGGGGATTGCTAGCATGGTGGAGTATTATAAGAAATACAGGAAGTATTATTGGTGAGCGGCGGTGAAAATAATTTTGGGAAATTAATAAAACTGTAAATTACAAGTGAGTAGAGGAGAAAAAATTGGAATTTTGATAGCTGTGCTGGTTGTTACCGGTTTGGCGATAGCGACGCAGTTTGTGACTGTTAGTCAGATGTATTATGGCCAGCGGACTTATACCGCTAATGCCGGTGAGCTTGATTCGGAAAGTGTTTTTGGACAAACTTTTGTAGCTGAACGTGATAATTTGTCAGGGATAGGCGTAATGTTCGCGACTTATTCCGGTCGCGACAACGAAGGGTTAGTCAGATTTCACCTTAGAGAAGGTGTTGGCAGTGAACATGATCTGCGTTCAGGATCGGTGAACCCGGCCCAATTAGGGGATAATCAGTTTTACCAGTTTAATTTCGAGCCGATTTCCGGTTCTTTGGGAAAGACTTACTTTTTTTATTTGGACTCTCCCAAGGCGTCTGCCGGCAAAGCGGTTACGGTCGATATAGATACGCAGGATCCTTATCACCTGGGAAGCGCGTATCTGGTAAGGGGGGTTGGTGGTGGAGATGTTAATGAAGATGTTTTGGCCAGATCAGGTAAACCGACGGTTGATCTTGTTTTCCAGCAATATCATACCGTGACTTTGCGTGAGGCTATTGTTTCAAATACGCAAAAATACGCGCGTTTATTTGCAAGTACCTGGGATCAAAAAAAGGAAGTTTACCGAATGTATAGTTGGATGTTTGGCATAGCCGCAATTTTCTTGGCTGTTGTTATTTACGCTTTTGCCAAGGACAGGGACGGTAGCTGGTCTAATAGGGCAAGAGGTCATTTAGGCGGTTTGGGGGTGGGTAAAATCCTTATAGTTATTTTTGTTTTAGCTATTTTGATAAGGATTTTTTACGCTGTTAACTTACCAGTTACTAATGATGAAGGTAATTATTTGTACGATGCCAGAACATTGTTGCAGGGGAGGCTAGCTGGTGGTGACGGTTATGTAAAGGCTCCATTGGTAATTATTTGGGTGGCCTTTTGGCAGTTTTTATTCGGCACGAGTATTCTTGCCGGAAGAATGTCTTCGGTGGCGGCCGGCGCCTTAACAATGTTCCCGATTTATTATTTGGCCAAAGAGGTGGGCGGACTGACAAAGTCTGGAGTAACAAAAGGAGGACAAGCGGCGGGCGTGGCTGCCGCTTGTGCCTGGGCATTGATGGGGGTCACGTCTGTTTACAGCATTTACGTTCATACTCAACCCCTGGCTGTTTTAATCGCGACCGGGAGCCTGGCTTTTTTTCTGTGGTTAGCTCGGGGAGGAGAAGGCTTGTTGAGCAGGGATAATTTTAGGCCGACGATGTTTTATGGGAGCTTGTATTTATTGTCAGGAATGTTTATCGCTTTGGCGGTGGTGTCGAGAAAGAGCATTTTGGCCCTAGGTTTGGTTCCTCTCTTAATAATTTTTACTCAAGCTAGCAACTTGAAAGAGAAATGGAGATATTTGATAAGATCCGGGATTGGATTTTTGGCGGTGTTGGGAATTTTCTTGACTTTGGCCGGAGTGGTTTATGGTGGGGAAGGCTTTTGGGAAGCCCTGGGAGTAAATTCGGCTGAAGACGGCGTGACTGAAATGACCGTGGAGGAAAGAGAGCAAGTCAGAGCTTATTCGATTAGAGGCATGACGCCGTTTTTTAGGGAGTCTTTGCCAATTATATTATTGGCGGTGTTGGGTTGGGGTTTTTTGGGGGAAAGATTTATGGCGGCAGGTTTAGTAAAAATTACCCAAGCGTGGAAGAGGAAAGGTTTTTGGTTCGCGGCCGGCAGATATTTATTTATTAAGGCGGGCTGGGTTTTGCCGGTTTGGCTTTTTGTTTGGGCGTGGAGATTCTTTAGCGAATATGAAGGCTCCAGTATGATGTTTTTTGGAATGGAGAGGTTGTGGGCGGCCATGTTTTTTGTGGTTGTTGTTATGGCGGTGTTGCCTTATGGGAAAAGTGAGCAAGAAGACAGCAGGGAAGACTTGGCAGGATTAACTTTTAAAATACTACTGACTCCGTTTTGGGTAGGAGGGTTGGTGTTTTTTTACGCTAACTGGATAAAATTTCACGCTAATTATCTGGGGGAATTTTTACCTCCCCTGGTTGTGTTAACCGGCTTGGGATCTATTCGTATATGGCAAAGAATAAGAAATATGGGATTGGTTAATTGGCATAAAGGGTTGAGGCTGATAGTTGTTGCCGGGCAGGTAGTTATGGTTTTGGTACTAATAATAGTTATAACCTGGGCTAGCTTTACCTCTATCTTCATTACTTATGTTCATGAACACACGGGAACTTTTCAGTTGGACTCTTTGGCGGAGGCGGCCGAATGGGCTAAGCGAAACATACCATATAACAAAACAATATTTACCGGAGCCGCGGCCGTGCCTTATCTTTCCGGCCACAGGGTGGCTTTAGATATAGCTCATCCGCGCTGGTATGCTTATGAATTTACCAGGAAAGACACATCCAGACTCAACACTTTTTTGCCCTCGGCGGACGAAATGCTGAACGCTTATCGAGAGGCGGAGTGGTTTCTGCTGGACAAGCAAACGGGGTTTTCTTTTTTAATGGAGTATTCGGAAATAGAAGCGGGCTTGGAAAGAGACTGGGAGGCGGTTAAAGGAATAGAGAATGGCAGTAACACACTGACTTTTTATAAAAGATTGGGGCAGAATAATGGATATAGCGAATAAAAAGTTCTTGTTTTTGAAAAAACCGATTGTCGCCGCTGTTTTTATAGTTTTGCTGGCGGTTTTAGTAAAATTGCCGGGCGGGGGGGATTTTATGACGGTGGATGAAGAGAATTGGATGATTAGAAGCGCTACTTTTTGGCATGAGCTTTTCAGGCAGAGAGACCCGGGAGGTACTTTTTTAACCACTCATCCGGGAGCGACGACTATGTGGCTTTCCGGGGCAGGTATTTTTTTGCAGGAAGCGAGGCTTGGTTTTGATATTGATACTTCTAACTTAAGATATTTTCGAAAAGCAGCTACCCTGCCTATGATTTTAGCGACATCGGTTTTATCAGGAATAATTTTTAGTTTGTTTTTTAAGCTGACTTCCAAGAGAGAAGCCTGGTGGGCGGTTTTAATACTTATTTTGTCTCCTTACTTGTTGGGGATGAGCCAGATTACTCACTTAGACGTTTTGTTGTCTTTATTTATGTTAGCCAGTGTTTTAAGTTTGATAATCTATACAAGAGAAGGGAAACAGAAGTATTTGTTTTTGGCTGGTTTGTTTGGGGGATTAGTGTTGGCAACGAAGGGTTTTGCTGCCATGCCGTTAGTGATTTTCTGGATTGTTTTATTGGCTTTTTGGGTATTTTGGTTTAAACGAGGTCGGCCAAGAGATTTTTTGAGAGATACTTTATTTGTTTTAGGGACGGCAGTGGTAATTTTTTATTTGGTGTGGCCGGCTTTGTGGGTTAAGCAGGGGTTAGGAGATTACGCACAGAGGGATGTGACTACTA
Source organism: uncultured Candidatus Saccharibacteria bacterium (assembly GCA_964392095.1). Taxonomy (GTDB): domain Bacteria; phylum Patescibacteriota; class Andersenbacteria; order UBA10190; family UBA10190; genus CAYMOF01. Next base: position 20,477 of record CAYMOF010000009.1, read on the forward strand.
TTATTAGTGACGAGCATGTTGAACTGGAGCAATCAAGCGATTCCATTAATCCCTGGAGTTTTTATTTGCGGACTGTTTTGTCTCGGCTTTCATTGTTTACTTTAGTGTTGAGTACTGGCATGGGAGTGTTGCTTATTAAGCGTTTTTGGGTAGGAAAAGAGAAGGGATCAAGTAAGGGTTTTTACAAGAGCAGGGCTTATATTATATTAACCTTGTTTTTGTTTGTGGCCATTCAGTTGTTAGTAGTGACTTTGGTGGCCAGAAAAGCCGATAGATATGCTTTGCCTTCATTGGTTGCATTAATCTTTTTAGCCGGTTGGGGATGGGGTATAGTGATGGATTTGTGGGGACAGAGAAAAACTAAGAAAAAATTGAGGATAGTGGTAGCTATAAGCGTAGTTGGTTTGTTTGTTGTTCAGACGTTATTGTGGTCACCGCACTGTATTGCTTACACGAATGGATATTTCGATATTCGACCTTTGTCGCAGCAGGGTTGGGGTGAAGGATTGGAAGAGGCGGCGGAGTGGCTTAATAATCATTCTTTGGCTGATAGGCTAATGGTTGCTTCCTGGTATCCGTCGGTTATGAGGACTTATTTTAACGGTGAAACTATGAGTGTCAGTTCGCGTAATGATGAGCGAGTCGGCTTTGTTGTTTTGTACAGGAATATGTTGGGCCGGGCGCCGGATGATGTGGCTAGTAACGCCTGGGATGAGTTTAGAGGCGAGAAGCCTGCTAAGGTAATAGATATCCAGGGCAGGCCGTACGTCTGGATATTTGAAACAATCGGTCTGAATTACTATCCAGGTCACGGGGGTGAGATAACACAAGGGGTTGAAGTTGGACAGACTGTTTTGGCTGAAAAAGATAATTGGAGTTCAATAGAGTTGGGGATGGCTACGTTCAGCGGTAGAAACAATACTAAAGATGTTTACTTAAGTATCTATGAAGACATGGATAGCCGGGAGGAAGTGAGAAAAATTTCTGTGAACGCGGCTGAAATAATTGATCGGGAGTGGCATAGATTTAGTTTTGAACCGATAGAGAATTCCGCTAACAAAGTTTTTTATGTGGCCGTAAGCAGTCCGGAGTCTGTACCCGGAGATGCGGTGACGGTAAAATATGTTGATCGTGACATAAAGCCGGGGAAGATGCTGATACGGAGACGAGAATTGCGACCGGGAGAAAGAAATAGTGATTTTATCAAGGAGGGTGACATTGCTTACAGGTTGTCAGAGTAGTTTAAAAGGGCCTGGATAGTGATATAATAAGAGAGTGAGAGAAGGCGTTAAAAAAGTAGGCTTTGGGTGTGTGGTGTTTTTGTTTTTGTTGGTTCCTGTTTTAGCAGAGGCTGATGAGGATTTCGGAGAAGGGGACGGTGTGTATGTAGAAAGTCCTTTGCCTCTTGGCTGGGAGGATAGTGACTTTGTATCGGAAGCGGCTGAACAGAGGATGATAGAAAGACATAGAATGCACACGGATGATGAAACGGTGCCGTATCAGGATGATAGCGAAGGCGAAGATGGAGCGGTTGGCGAAAGCGACAACCTTTTACCTTTGGATCCTTTGCCTGGATCTTTGGATGCTGATGGTGATGGTTTGACTGACGGCGACGAGTTGAGGATCGGGACAAATGTTAATAGTAGGGACACCGACGGTGATGGATATATTGACGGTTTAGAGGTGTATAAAGGTTATAATCCTTTAATAAAGTCGCCGCAGGACAAAATATCATGGGTGGAGGCAGGTAATTACAAGGGTTTGCTAAAGAATGAAGATTATCTGATTACCGATGTTAGGATTGAGAATTCGGGCGGTCAGGAAAAGCTGGTAGTGACCGGCACGGGGCCGGAATATTCTATGGTGACGGTATTTATTTTTTCTGATCAACCGGGGATTTTGATAGACAGGACGGATGCCACGGGACGTTTTAGGATTGAGAGCGGTATGTCCTTGGCAACGGGTGATCATCGGGCTTATGTAGGAAAAGTAGATGCCGCCGGTCAGCTTATTACTGGCGGGCCGGAGGTTAAATTTGTTAAGAAGGAAGACGGTATTAAAATGGTGCGTTCGTCAATTTCTCCTAATGGTGATTCAGCTAGTGAGAGGGCGCCGGCAAGCGTGTCTTGGAAAGCGTTTTTTCCCAGCATAATCGTTCCAGTCGCGGCGTCGGCAGTGGTTGTGTTAGTTGCGCTGGCTTTGTTTTCTATAAAAGTAATAAAGAGTAGAAAGAATAAATGATAGGCACACGGTTAAAATATTGGCAGGCGGTGGGGGTGATTTTTTTTGTTTTTATCGTTGCTAATAGTTTTTATTTACATCGTGTGCCGGGATTATTGGGCGATGAGGCCTCGGAAGGTGAGAGCGTTTATCAGTTATTGCAAGAAGACTCAGTGACGGTTGTGGGGGAAAGGTCTTATATTGGGCCTTTTATAGATTATTTAAGAGTTCCCTTTGTGGCTTTGTTTGGTTACACTGCTTTGGCCTTAAGGGCTCTGATGTTAGTTTTTTCTCTAGGAACATTTTGGCTGGCTTGGTGGATTTTGAAGAGATTGTTTGGTGAAGTGGAAGGTCTTTTTGCTTTGGTCATGTTTTCTTTTTCGCCTGTTTATTTGTTGTACCAAAGGCTGGGCTGGGCAATTACCTTGATCCCCTTTTTCTTTTTTTTGACACTCTTTTTGTTAATAAAATGGCGTGACAGTGGTTATACTATGCGTTTAGTGTTGTTAGCCGGACTAGCGGCCGGCCTGGGTGCGGCTAACCACATACTGTTTTTGCCGGTGTTGTTGGCGATGGCAGTAATCTGGTTTTTAGCTATGACAGTTCTGGGAAAGGAGGGGGCTGGGCGAGGGGTGAAGAAGATTTTGAGAGATAGAGTATTTTTGTTGTTTTCTCATTGGCCGGCCCTGGTAGGCTTTTGGGCAGGTTTTGGAATGCAGTTCGTGGTTCTTAATATTTTGAAAGAAGATCAAGGGAACCTAGAAGAGGTGGCGGCTGGTTTTTATCAAAGGATTATGGATTTATGGACTATTGTGCCTTTGGTTGTTTCGGGATCTTCCTATGGGGCACGTTACATTGGTAGGGGAATGGGGCAGTTGTCTATAAATTTAGTATTCGGAACAGTCTTGTTTCTTTGTATAGTGGCCGTGCTGGCTATGTCTTTGGTGGCTTTAAGAAAAAATGATTTAAAGAAGGCAGTTGTTCTTCTTTGGGTGATTGGAATAGTTGTTAACTTGGGAGTGTTATTATACATGGTTGATCGGTATTCTTTGCGCTACTTCGTGATGTTTGCATTGGGAATGTGGGTCCTGGCAGGGGCAGGCGCGGGAGCAGTTTTAAGAGGGTTGTTTCATGAAAATTTAAGCGAGATTTATTGGTTGGCTTTATTAGGAAGCATGGGGCTAACTATGGCGACGATAATCGGGGTGTGGGTTCCCTTTTTAAGCATGGGGGGTAGCCTTGAGTCGTTTTCTTTAGGGAATCGACAAGACAGCGCGGCCGCTTTTGTGGATGAGCGCCCGTTAGTTTTGTGTTTGAGGGGGGCTGGTTCGGTTTATTCTGAAAATATTCATGTGTGGAACAGGCTTAGATATTTAAGTCGTGAGTATAATGATTTGATAGTTATAGATCAGGGTGATGGGGGTCGGGAAAAATGGCGGGTTGATTACAGATTGTCAGAAAAAGAGGGGGGTGACCTGTGTCCGCAGTTGAAGCATTTTGTTGTGAAAAGGGCTAAATAGGCACTAATTGTTATTAGGCTTATCAAGGAGATAATTGCTCCTAAAGTTAGGCCCGGGGGTTGGTATTTGAAAATCAGGAAGTGTTGACCGGCTGGCAGGGCAAGGCCGACTTGGTTGTTGATATTTTGTGCCGGTTTATTATTGACGGTCCAGCCCGGGGCATAATTGGTGTTAATGGTTAAAGAAGATTTTTTCTGAAGGGTGGTGGCGACTGATATATAATTAGGTGACCAGTGTTTAATATTGACTGAACCCGAATCGGAGTCGATGGTTACAGCGGAAGGATCGTATTCACTTTCGATTATTGTGACAGCGGGGGAGGGGCCCAAGACTGTGCACTGAGCGGTTGTGCCGTAACCGGCTAGGGCGGCTGTATAGGCGCGACTGTAGTCATCTTCGTTGTGGCGGACTTTAAAATCACGGGTGGTGAAGGCGATAGGGGGAGGAGCTGGTTTTAATTGAGAAACGTCTGGTGGTAGGACAAAAGCTTGTTGGGAAAGAAGGAAAACCAGGCTAATTAGGTCAAAAGCGACTAAGCTGACTAAGGCAGGAAGCCAGGGTTTTAGGCGCGGGGCCAGGAGACCGATTAAATCTAGACCGATTCCCGCCAGAAGGCTAATGGGGATGACGGCGAAAAGTATAAGGCGCGAGATGTTGGAGCGGGGGATAAAAGGAAAAACATCAAAGACAGGTTTAAGAAAAGGCCCCGAAGAAGAGACAGTGATGGCTAGAAGAGCACATATGCTTAGTATTAATACAGTGCGACTGAACTTTATTTTAATGAGAGAAAAAATGGCAAGCGCAATAGCAAGCGGTCCCAGGTAGGCGCCGTATTCGTGCCAGCCACTGCCCTGGTTGGGGATTATTTTTGCTCCGTGCAGGTGTCTGCCAAGGAAAATTTCATGTATCCAGGGAAGTGTGTAGGTTGACGAGGCGTAGGCTTGATCGGGGAACTGTTTGAGCCAAAAGAGAGCGGGGATGAGTTTAAAGGCGGCTAGGCCGAGGGCAATGAGACCGGCGTAAAAAGTTATTCTGAAGGCGTTTAAAGGATGGCGAGAAAGTGATATTAAGACAAGGAAAGCTGCTGCTGTATAGAAAAGCAAATATATGCCACCTTGGTAGAAAGTAAGAGCGAGGAAGAGGGCGCAGATGAGGAGCCAGGGGTTGGTTAATGAACGGGTTCTGTCACGCCATTTTTTCCCGCCCGACGGCTTCACCCCTCGACAAGTCTCGGGGTTGCGGGTGCTCGTCGGGGGGCCCCCAAGGCGTGCCACCCGTTCATTATTTTTTGTATTATTGAGGATTTTTGAATTTACGGTATTATAAGCGTTGTACCAGGACCAGAATATCCAGGGAATCCACATGGCGGCAAAGATATTGACGTGACCCTCCACGATTTCGAGAATATTGACCGATCCGAAAAAGGCGACAAGGGCGGCGAGAAGGGAGGCGGCGGGGGAGAGGCCGATTTTTTTAGCTAAGACGACTATTCCTAGGCCGCCGACAACGGTGGAGAGAATGATGGAAAGTCTGAGCCCTAGGGGAACGCCAAAGATTATTTCTAGTAAAAATGTTGGAGTTAGGACAGAAAATTCTGGATCAGCCAAACCGGCAGTGCCGCCGCACATAAAAGGATTCCAGAGAGGGAACTGATGGAATTCGGTGATGGTGCGGCGCAGATAGTGATGAAGAGTGAAATATTGATCCCAATCCGATATGCCGAGGGGGTTTTTCGAAAAAATGAAGCCGTTAAGAGCTAGGGGCGTAAGCACTATAAAAACCAAGGCGATAATTATCCATTGTTTTTTTGAGGAAAAAAGCGGAGTGATGGAAAGGGTTGCAAAGGTGATTAGGCCGACGGCAGCGGCAATGATTATATTTGTTTTGAGGATGCTTTGGGAGTAATAGACCGTGAATGATCCGACGGCGGTAATTAATAAAACAGTGAATAACAGAACCAGTTTTAGTTTTTTTGATAGGCTCATAAAAGAGGTGTTTTTAAATTAAATATTGTCTATATTTAGGTAATATTTATTAATTTTAACCATATTTCAAAAATGTTAGTTGACAAATATTATAACTTAATTATAATGCAATAGTCGGAAGTTTTCCGTATCTAAGAGAGGAGCGCCTAACATGCGCGTACCGCGCGAGTCCAGACATCCTCCGTAGTAGTGTACATTAATTAGCGATCTGTCCCCATTAGGTAACTGGATTGGTTTCCATAGCCGCCAAGTGGATCATTTTTACCGATTCGGCTGTTGGATCCGATAACCAATTCTTTCTGCCTCTTGGGGACTTTTTTTTGTTGGGAAAGTGGTGGTAAGATTTGGCTATTAGGATATGGTAATCAGAAGATTTTTTAACGCTAATAAAATAGAGATCTTTTTAATTGGGGGGCTGGTTTTGTTGTCTTTACTGCCACGGATTATAGATTTGGGTACATTTTTAACAGCAGACGAAAAGAATTGGATTGGCCGGTCATATGAGTTTATTAGGGCGTTTAAAGACTGGCGTTTTAACGATATGTTACAGACGACCCATCCCGGGGTAACCACTCTTTGGCTGGCTGGCGTGTTTGTATCAGCTCGAATGATCTTTTGGCACGTTCCGTTTAGTTTTGAAAATTTGATTCATTTTGTTGAGTTTGCCCAGCTGCCTATCGCGCTGGTTAATGTCTTGTTTATTCCAGTTGTTTATTGGTTGTTAAAGAAACTTTTTGAGAAAAGATCTATTTCTTTGGCGGGGGCTGTGTTGGTAGCCTTGGACCCAATAGTGATAGGTTATTCGCGCTTGGTTCATGTGGATGCTCTGCTTATGAACTTTATGCTGGTTTCGGCATTATGCTTGTTGCTGTACATGAAGAAAGGCTTTTCCTGGACATGGTTAACGGCGTCAGCTGTTTTTGGGGGGCTATCTTTTTTAACGAAGGCTCCGGCGGTATTTTTAATTCCTTATTTTGTGTTAGCGCTTATCTTTTTTTGTCCCCGGGTATTTTTTGATAAGAGGTTGTTTTTAGACAGGTCGCGGGAGTTGGTGTTGTGGGTAATGATTGCCGGGCTGGTTTTTGTTTTGTTGTGGCCGGCTATTTTGTGGGTGCAGAATCCGGAGGGAAATGTTCTGCTTCTTAAAAGAGATATTGGCCGGGCGGTGGCTACTCCTCATCATATGACTGAATCATATTCGGTTAATTGGTCTTTTTACCTGTTTACGTTGTTGACTAGAACGTCTTCTCTGATTCAGTTTTTCTGGCTGGTTTTTTTGGTTTGGCTGGTTGCGAAGACAAAAAGGTGGCTGGTTAGTGATGGTTTAAAAAAACGTGGCGGAGAAGATAAGCAGGCATTAAGGCTTTGGTGGTTGTTGTTATTGTATGTGTTTTTTTTCGTGCTGATGATGACTCTGGGCGCTAAAAAGGGAGACCGATACATTTTGCCGGTTTTCCCGGTGATCGATATAATGGCGGCTGGAGGAATATTCGTGGTAATTGATAGTCTTTTTGGAGTTGTAAAAACACTGGTTTTAAAAAGGAAGCGGTTTGAGGCAAGATCGTGGGTATTAAAAAGGTTGATAGGTGTGGTTGTAGTGAGTGGGGTAGTTGGCAGTTTGGCTTATACGGCTTACAACTATCATCCTTACGCAATTGCTTACAGCAATCCTTTTTGGCCAGATGATTTAAGCCAAGAATTGGGTTGGGGTGAGGGTCTGGAACAGGTGGGGGAATGGTTGAACGGTCATGCCCCGCAGGCGGTGGTGGCCTCGTGGTATCCAGAGGAGCTGGCCGCTTATACAACAGCCCAGGTGGCTCATATAAACGCGCATGAGCAGGGCAAAGCTCGTTATATTGTCTTGTATAAGAACATGTTTGGTCGGGCACCCGATCATCCGGCCAATGATTTTATAGACGAATATTATAAGAAAAGGCGGCCGGTGTTTATTGCCTACGTGGCTGGTAAGGAATTCGCCTGGGTTTATGAAAAGCCCGTGTATGAAAGGGTGGTGGGTGAACTGGAAGCCGGGGAAAGGGTTGGTCAGGAATTAAACATGGCTGAAGAAAAGTGGGTTGGTTTGGATGTTATGGTGGCGACTTACCAGGGAGAGGCTAAAATTGGGTCTTTGGTAATTAGCGTTAAAGATAAACCAGGAGGAAATTTGATTGGACAATGGGAGAGAAAAGTTGAGGATATTGAGGATGATTCGTGGTTGAGGTTGAAAATGGGTGAAGCTTTACCACTAGAAACTAGATCTTTGTTTGTAGAGATAAGAGCCAAGGATACATTCAAAGGCAATGCTCCTACGGTGAGATATACCAGAGATAATGATTATCGGGACACAAAAATGTTTATTTGGAGGAGGGATGATGGATATAAGAGGAAGGAAATAGGCGGCGATTTGGCGTTGAGATTATTGTATGAGAAGAATGGACAGGTAGTGACCGATGACGATACAAAATTAGTAGGAGGCTTATAGCAATTAATGGTTGTTGGTTATCACAGCATGAAAGGAAAGCTTACCAAAAAGTTTCTCTTCACTCTCCTAGTCCTCGTTTTAATAGCGCTAACGGGCCTGGTTATCTATGCCAATACTTTCCAATCCCCTTTTATCTTTGATGATATCGGCGCCATAGTGAATAATCCGGATCGCCGAGAACTGGACCTGTCGTTGTCCAATTGGTTGGGCAGAAGAGCCATACCGTATTTGACCTTTGATTTAAATTACCGCTTCGGACAGCTAAACTTGCCTGGCTACCACGCGGTAAACATAGCTATTCACATTATTAGCGCCTGGGGAGTATTCGGGCTGGTGTACTACCTGTCCCGCGCGGCCCATAAAACAAGCGTGTGGCAGTTAGGCAACACGGCTATTGATAATCACCAGGGATTGGCTTTACTGGCGGGGTTGTTGTTTGCGGTTCACCCTATTCAAACTCAAGCCGTAACCTATGTTATTCAGAGACTGGCGTCGCTGGCGGCTATGTTCTACATAGGAGCAATGTTTTTCTACGTTAAGTTTCGTTTAACCAGGAGCCGCTGGTGGGCAGGGTGGGCTGGCTTGTCTTTGCTTTTTACCTGGCTGGCTATGAACTCTAAGGAAATAGCTATAACTTTACCAGTAGCCATAGCGGGCTTGGAGTTTGTTTTTTTTAGTCGCAGATGGTTTAGGTTTTTAAGAAGGATACCCAAGTTATTACCCTGGCTGGTGATGATTGCGGTTATTCCGATGTATATGACTAATATTTTTGGTGGTCTGTGGAGCGAAGAGGAATTTTTTAATGAGCGTAATTCGGGGGCCATAAAGAAACTAGGTGGTGGTTTAGGGGTGGTCAAGGAATGGGAAGAAGAAGCCACGGTGAAAGAAGCTCTCCAAGTATTGAAGCCCACCACAGCTGAAACAGATGACATATCCAGAAAAGAATACCTGTTAACTGAATTTAACGTAATTAGGACTTACATAAGATTGGTTTTTTTACCTATTAACCAAAATCTTGATTACGACTACCTGATAGCGAGTAGGCTGCTGGAGTTAAGAACGGTTCTGTCTTTACTGTTTCTATTGGCTGTGCTTGCCGTGGCGGTAATAATGTTTTTTAAAGGTTTGAAAATGGCCGCTGCCGGCATATTCTTCTTCTTTCTGGCTCTATCGGTGGAATCCAGCTTTTTTCCTATCAAGGACGTTATCTTTGAACACCGGCTGTATTTACCGATGGTGGGGTTTGTTTTGTTCGTGGTTGGCATTAGTCAGTGGCTGGTAAGTAAATGGGGAGAAAAGAAAAACTTCTTTAGGGGTTTTGTGGGAACGGCTTTACTGATTCTTTTGGTATTAGCAGGAGCTACCTATGCTCGCAACAGAGTGTGGAGCAGTGAGGTTAGTTTGTGGGAGGATATTGTGGAGAAGTCACCGGGTTTGGGTCGGCCAAAGAATAATTTGGGCATGCATTATGTCAGAAAAGGCAATATTAAAGTGGCTAAAGAGCAGTTCAGGTCAGCCATAGAGGTTGAAGAGGGTTACGCAGAGCCGAGAAACAATTTAGGGATGATTTATATAAGAGAAGGGAGATTGGCGGAGGCAGAAAAAATTTTAGAGGAAGCTATCGGGTTAAAAGAGAACTATACTCATGCTTATAATAATTTAGGAGCGGTATATATTGAACAAGGAAGGCTTGAAGACGCTGAAGCTATGTTTAGAAAGGCGGTGAACAGTGATAAGGGGTATGTTGAGGCTAGGGAAAATTTGGGGATGGTTTTGGTAAGGCAAGAAAGATACGAAGAGGCAGAAGAGGAGTTTTTAGAAGTTTTAAAGATAGATTTGGAAAGGGTGGCCTCTTTAAACAGTTTGGGCGTCATCTATGCCAGGCAAGGAAATACAAAAAAAGCGATTGAATATTTTGAAAAAGCTTTAGAGTTAAATCCCGGATACGCTCAAGCTAGGAATAATTTAAATTACTTTAGGAAAGGAAAAGTTGAAACGGGGCTAAATATGCTTAATTAGCTGGTTCTTTTTGCGAGATGAGGAGCAAAGAGAAGTATAATTGATACCACTAGACTAAAAGTTGTTAATTTTTTGGCCAGGGCAATGGCGGGCGAGAAGTAGCGGAAAGAAATAGTGTGTTTACCCGCAGGTACATAGGCGGCTCTAAAAACGGAATAGGCGATATATGAATCCACTGGATTTTCGTCCAGGTAGGTTTGCCACTGAGGCGTGTAGCTGTCGTTCAAGACAAGGAAGGCGTCCTGGTTGGTTTCTACATCGATGTCCACTGAGCTGGGTTTATATTTAGTAATAATAGCGTTGCCTGTGTATTCATGATTTTTTGAGAATGTTTTTGGCGGAGGCTTGTTGCCATCAATATAAACAACTAAATCGCTTGAGAAATCAGAATTTATTATTTTGGCTCTGGTTTCGTCGGCGCCGGCGATGAACTGTGAGTTTCTTACTAAAAAAGCCTTTGGTAAAACATTTTTGTTTTCATAGAGAACAACGTCTTCGTAGCCAATATTGGCCTTGCTTATCAGTTCGAAATTCATTTTGTGGGTAGGTAATTGGGATGAGCCGGCGGAAATTTTTTGGCTAATATGAGTTATTCCGGAAAGGTTAATGATATCACGATATCTTTCTATCACATGTAGGCCGTCTCCTCCGTATGGTTCATTGTCATTAGCGAAGAATAAGTCAACAAATTCACGGAAAGGCTTAATGGACAATGCTCCTATCCAAAGGGCGCTACTGGTGTTGTGAGTGGCTTGCAGATGACGGGTTATAACGCCTGACTCGGTGTCAAAAGCGGGAGAATATTTGGGCTGGTAAACAATGCGCGCTTCTTTAAGGGACTTTTCCAGCTGGTTTGGGCTGGGGTTAGGAACTCTCACGAAGAAGGCTCGTTGGTCTGGTCGAGGATCTTTTTTGTAGTAAAGTCTGAGATTAGTAAAATAGGAACTGCTGAAGGATAAGAAATAACTACCATTTTCACTATTTTGTATAGGCCGGAAACAGACGGTTACGTCTTTAGATTCAAGGGATTGGATATTAATTGATTTAGAGCGTAAAGGGGTAGAGCCGATTTTTTTGCTTAGTGTTATTTGAACAGTGCCGGTTGGGTGTTCTGGTATGTCTGTGGGAAAGTTGATGCAGTTGAAGTTGTCTCGGGTGATAGTTATCGGTTGATGGATGGTAAATAAGGGAGAGATGGGGTCTGTCCGGGTCGAAGGCACCTGCTGTGTTTGGCTCTGATCGGAAGGGAAAAAGTCTTTAGTGAAGAGCAATCTGGGCGGTGTTTCTTTTTTTTCATTCCATTCTTTTAAGTGGTTGCTAAACGGAGAAGTGGAATAAGCTATTTTGGCGGGGGTTAAAGGATTAAAATTCCAGCTAAACATAACAAGAGTGGCAGACATTAATAATACGAGTCCGAGGCCGAGATAGGCAGATATGGGTTTGGAAAAAAGCAGGGTTGTGACAATAAAAAGAAAAATTCCGGCTAGGAAAAGCAGAGTGGCAGGAAAAGAGAGGTCGAGACATGACAGAAGTTGATGATAAAAACGGGGGTTGTTGTGCGTTTCGGCTAGAGCGGGAGCAAATATTAAGGAGGTGATAATAAGAGAAAAAAGCACCGCGCTGAAGTTTGATTGTTGTGATTTTGATTTAGGGATGCTTCTTGAGAATAAATCATGAAATCCGCAGGCGGCGAGAACAGAGAGGCCGGTTATGAAGAAAAAAATAAATCTGCCTGGAATGTTTATGTTGTTAATATGGTGGTTGGTGACTAAGTAGGTATATATTGGTGTGTATTTTCCCAAGGAGCCAATAGTGCCAATAACAATAAGGATGATAGCGAAAATTCTCTCTTTTTTGTTTTTTTGCCAATTTATTAGAGCGCTGGTGGCTAGAAGGAGAGGAATAATACCGGTGAAAGCAGCTAGTTCTTGGAAGCCTTTTGGTCCCCAGTAATCTTCATGACCGCCGAAAAAGTAAGGGAATATAAGGGTTATGGTGTTAAAGGGAGGATAGCTGAAATCAAGGAGTTCTTCAGGAGGTAGAGAAGAACTCCTGTCGGTTAGGGGGATGAATTCAAACAAAGGAAGGGTGGCGAATGATGACAGGAGCAACCCAAGGGTTATCGAAAGAAGTGAGAGTGATAGGATTTTTGAGACAAAGGAAAGATTAAAGGCAAGTTTTGGTGATAAGTCTATTGCTTTATGGATGAATAGGATGACGCTATATATAAACGAGATGGTAAAAACATAAGTGACTATCTGGGGCTGGCCGCTTAAGGCTATTCCGGCGGAGACCAGGCTTACAGTGACGGCTCTTTTTACGTTTGGTTTATTTAGGAAGAAGGTTAGTGTTAGAAGCAGCCAGGGGAGCAGCATGGTGGAAGTGTAAAAGTTTACGTGGTTTAGGTGGCCGACATGAAAGCCCGTAAAGACATAGACAAGAGAGCCCACTGAGCTGGCGACTTGAGACAAGGAAAGTCGCTTGAAGAAAAAATAACTGCCTAGCAAGCCAATGCCGAAGTAAGTGATTATTGAGATTTGAATGAGAGTAAGAGGATGCAGGTAAAAGAACCTAAGGATGAAGTGAAGAGGCGTAAAAAAGCCGAGCTGTCCCCAGGCAATTAGCGGGTGGCCAAAGCCAAAATAAGGGCTCCACTGGGGCAGAGAAAAAGACTGTTGAAATTGCGCGTAGGCGTGTTCCAGGGGGTAAAAAATAATTTTAAGATCATCGAGATAGTAAACGGAGCGCAAGAAGATAGTCCGGCTGAAGAATAAAAGCCAAGTGAGAAACATTATTGACAGTCCCAGGTAGTTATTTTTTATGGCTTCAAATAATTTATTAATTATTTTCATAATAATTAATATACAATAAAGATGATGAAAAAAATTATCGCTTGGATATTGGTTTTGATTGTGTGCGGTGGGTTAATTTTTGCTCATTTGCTCTGGTTGAGTCGTTATGAGAAAAGAACTGCGGTAAATATTTTAGCTTCTCTGGAGCCCGAGCTGGGTCTTCCAATATACTCTCAATTTGTGGTTACGCAAAAAATAAATTTTGAAAAGCTGACTAGTGTTACTAACATAAGTTTTCCGGTTTATTTTCCTGTAGAGGGCTATAAATTGCAAATAGATATGTTGAGGAAAGGGAAGCTGTTGGAAAGGTGGCGTTATGAGCCGAAGAATCCTGGTGAAGTGGAAGAGGCGGCTTTGCCGGTAAGGCCACCGAGGCTTTTGGAGGGAGATGCGGAGATAAGGTTTAGCGCAGTAGAGATTGGGCATGAAGATAAAGATAACGTGCCAAGGATATTTACCGATCCAGAAGATGGTGCTTATGCTGGTGGTAATTATAGGATATCGGAAAATGAGAAAGAGGGCGATGTGGCGATGCGAATAGACGAGAGGATTAGGCGCTGGGACAAGCAGATTGAGTTTTGGGAGGATGAGCCGATTGAATTAGCGCTTTATGTATTGAAATTATTGTTGGTTCTTTTTTTGGTAGGGGCAGTACCCTTTCTGTTTATATAAATCTGGGTACGTACCAATTGAGATACCAGTCGGAAAACTTTTTTACTCCTTTCTCTATAGAGATTTGAGGATTGTAGTCAAGGTCTTGTTGGGCTTTAGTAATATCTGCTAGAGTGGCCGGTAAGTCGCAGGTGGGAAGAGGAACTTCCTTGATAAGGGCTTTTTTATTAAAGGTTTTTTCAATGGCTTTGATGAGGCGAGGAAGAGGAACGGCATCGTGATTGCCCAGGTTATAAATGCAAAATCCCTTAGGCTTATCTAAGGAGGCTATGATTCCTGAAACTATATCGTCTATGTAAGTGAAGTCTCGTTTTGTATTATGTCCTCTCATTTCCAGTTGTTCATTTAAAATTACCGCTCTGGCAAATTTAAATATAGCCATTTCAGGTCTTCCCCAGGGGCCATAAACAGTGAAAAATCTCAAGCAAGTTATGGGGGTTTTATAGAGATGGTGCCAGGTGGCGCACATGATTTCGCCGGCCGCTTTGGTGGCTGCGTAGGGTGATATTGGCCGCGAGACATCGTCGGTTTCATGAAAGGGCATTTTTTTTATGCCTCCATAAACGGAGGAGCTGGAAGCGAAAACAATGTTTTCGATATTATTTTTGCGGGCGGCTTCGAGGATATTTACGGTGCCGTCGACGTTGGCGGAGGTGTAAATATGGGGACGTTCAATGCTCATGGGAACAGCGGCCCACGCGGCTAAGTGAAGAACCTGGTTGAGGTTTTCATCTGAAAAGGTTTTTTCGACCAGGGAGGTGTTGACTATATCGCCGCGGATGATTTTTGGAGGATTGGCTTCTTGAAGGAGTATTTCGGCGCGTGCCTCTTTTAGGCGAGGGTCGTAACGGTCATTAAAGTCGTCGATAATAGTTATTTTTTCACCACGATCGAGTAATTTTTTGGCAACATGAAAACCAATAAATCCCGCTCCTCCGGTTATAAGAATGTTTTTCATATTTTTTTGAGGGTGAGGCTTATTTTTTAGGCCAGGGCTTGGTTTAAAGAGCGATTCGCTAAAAGACGGCTCGTCATTGTAGATAGTGTTTTGCTCATATTAAATATAAAAACTTGGTTGGTGAGATAAAATAATTTTTATTACATTTGTTTTTTGTTGGGCTATAGTTTTGACAGGTGATTATTCGAGTGCTTGCGGCTATTATTAAAATAGCATAACCAAGTCAAAATTGTCATGATCATGAGAAGAACAATAGAAATTATAGCCGTTAAGGCAATAGCTTTATGGATATTGTCTGGTGTAGATAGATTAACTAAAAAGGGAGTGGTGGCGATTGAGTATATTAGCAGGAGCACCATGATAGTGGCTAGATATTTATGAAAGTAGCTGGTTAAGAAAACAATTCCTCCGGTTGCTGACAGCGACCAAATTATAAACCAGGGCGCTTCGTGGTAAAGGGAGGAGACTGCTCCCGCGATAATTAACCATGAGCCTAATCGGCGCAGACTGTGAATAATTATGGTTGTGGAAAGGGGCATAGAGGTATAAATCATTTAAGGCTAAGGCGATTTAACGATGGTAACAGCATCGTTTTTATAAACAACAGGAAACAATTCCGGGTATTTTAGAGCTGTTTCATGGACTTGATCGACGAAGGTAAAAAAAGCGAAATAACTCTTTGATTGGCTGGAGGGGTTTAGCCTTTCGTAGCGATAATATGAATAATTTTCGTAGATAGAATTAAAGTGATTGTCGCTGGAACTAATTGACAGCCAGTTGAGAGGCGTAAGTACGGGTATCCACTCCGGGTGACGGCTGGATGCGCTGGTGATGATGGTGCTTTGGGGCGGCAGGTTTTTTTTCATCCAGGTAATCGCTTCGAGTTCTTGGGGATGAATTCTCTGATACAGAGAAGGTGATTCATAGCGGTGGAATATAGAATCATTGTTTTTCCAGGACATAGTTGAGAGTAAAGCAAAAAGGATTATGAGAAATAAAGCGCTAGAGAAAGCGGATTTAAAAGTTATTTTGGTTAATTCGGGTAGGGCTAAGCTGGCCATAATGACAATTGACGAAATAAAGTAGGTCTGAAAACGGTGATTCAGCATGCCGAGATTCAGGTAGTGGCTAAAGCTAATGAAAATTGAGATTAAAGCGAACGCAAAAAAAACAAAAATGACCGGGGCGTAGCGCGACCATTTTTTCTTAAGGAGGAAGAATGTTCCTAGCGGAGAAATAATTAAGAAGGGGCCAAAAGGCGAGCGTATAAGATTGGTTAGGAGAAGCCCATTAGAACTGGAGATGAGGTGCTTGATAGCGTCTTGCTTGTCTTGAAGCACAAAAAAAAGAAAAAGGATGGAAATAAGGGCGAGGATAAAAAACGTTGTTATTAAACGACGGTTTTTAGCGGAAGTTTTTTTTCTTAACAGGAAAAGGAACGGCGAAGCAGAAATGATTGATGTTAAAAGAATGATTCCGCTAAAGGGGTGAGAAGCCCATGTAAGGAAAAAGAACGTGATTGTTCCTAGCGATGATTGAGCAGTTAATCTTTCAAAAAACAGGAAAATAAAAACGAGGCTCCAGAGCTGGGCAAAGGTAGCGTCTTCGAAGTGGGTGTTTATTACCGTGGTGGTTAAGGACCAGGCAGCTATAGCTGTGGCGGCGGAACGCCACCCGGAGAGTCTGAATAAAAACAGACCCAGGCCCAAAGCGGAAGCAATATGCCCTAGAGACATCCAAAGAGTGAACCTTTCCGGCCAGCTGACAGGCAAAAAAGATGACAGTAAAAAAATGGCATGAGAGAGAGGATAAATGGATTTAGAGAAAGAGAGTAAAACAGCGGATGGGGAAAGGTGGTAGGCTTGAAGAGTGCTTTGAGCCAGTTTTATATAATGGGGTGCGTCACCTCCTACGGGAAAAGTTGTTTGCAGTGGGTATTGGAAGGCGAAGAACAGGCATAAAGACAGGGTACCAATAAGGACTAGAAGCGGGCAAAGAGCTAAGGTTCTCATGAGAAAGGAAAACAGTAAAGGATTTCTAAATAATAATAGTGTTATTTTGCGGGAAAACTCTATGGCGCATGTAGTTTATTCATAATAACATACGAGGATGAAAGCGAGGCCTGGAAAAAGAATTCTAATTATTGGAGCTGGTGTAGCGGGACAGCTTCTCAAAAAAGATATTGAAAGAAACTATTCGGAGAGGACGGTTGTTGGGTTTGTTGATGATCGGGCAAAGAATAAAGAAGTGGTTTTGGGCTCTGTTGGCGACCTAGTCGGAATTTGTGACAAAAACAAGGTAGAAGAAATAATTATTGCTATTCCTTCCGCAGAAGGCGGCGAAATAAGGAGGATTTTGTTGAGTAGTCTTGATAACAGGATACCTATAAGGATGGTTCCGCGGAGGGAAATTGTTTTGAAAGACGAGGTAGTTAAATATGGCGATGTGAAAACAGTGGAGCCGGAAGATTTTCTAGGCAGAAAGCCTCTTAAGAAGAAAATTTCTTTCTTAAGTAATTATTATCAGAAAAAGACGGTTATGGTAACGGGGGGCGCTGGTTCCATAGGATCCGAAATAGTTAGGCAATTACTTGATTTAGACGTAAAGAAAGTAATTGCCTATGACAGGTCTGAACATCTATGTTTTGAACTGATTCAGGAATTAGATGAATTAAAGGTGAGTAAGAAGAGGTATGAAGTAGTCATAGGTGATATTTTGAACAAAAACAAACTGAATTATGTGATGGGCAGGTTTAAGCCGGATCTGGCTATTCACGCGGCAGCCTATAAGCATGTTTTTTTGATGGAGAGCAACCCGGAAGAGGCGGCTCGTGTTAATGTGTTAGGGACCAGAAATGTTGTTGAGGCGGCTTCTGAAAATAAGGTTGCCAGATTTGTGCAGATATCTACTGACAAGGTTGTTAATCCCGAGAGCGTCATGGGAGCAACGAAGAAATTGGCTGAATGCTATATTAGATTTAAACAAAATGAGCATAAACAAAAAATAGATTTTTCTGTTGTTAGATTTGGCAACGTGGTTAATTCCCAAGGTTCAGTTTTGCCTTTATTTCAGAGACAAATTAGAGATCATGGATATGTAACGGTTACGGATAAGCGGATGAAGAGATTCTTTATGTCAATTAGGGAGGCCGCGCAGTTGGTTTTAATGAGCGCGACAGAAAAGGGGACA
The DNA here is from genome assembly GCA_964392095.1 of uncultured Candidatus Saccharibacteria bacterium. Taxonomy (GTDB): domain Bacteria; phylum Patescibacteriota; class Andersenbacteria; order UBA10190; family UBA10190; genus CAYMOF01. The sequence continues at coordinate 38,374 of CAYMOF010000009.1, forward strand.
GGTTCGGTTTATGTTTTAAATATGGGAGATTTGATTAGCATGTATGATGTAGCCAGATGTCTGATAAGAAGTAAAAATCTTATACCCGACGCAGATGTCGCGGTTCGGTTTATTGGAAAAAGAAAAGGGGAAAAGATGGTAGAGCAGCTTTTTACCAGCGCGGAGAGAAGGGTTTTAAAAAAGACTGGACTGGAAAATGTGTGGAAAATAGAGGATTGCGGACAATGTACTGTTGATATAAAAGAAGCCATAAGTAGAATTGAGGAATGGCTGGAAAGAAGGCAGGCGAGAGCGGGGATAAGTAGATTCTTGAAAGATCTTTATCCGTCTTTGAAGAAATGATTGACCGTAAGGAATTACAAGACATAACCAGAGAAGCCGGGGGAGAGGTTATGAGGATATATAAAAAGGGTTTTTTGGTTTCAACAAAAAAGGACAACAGTCCCGTAACAGGCGCGGACATGGCGGCTAACAAGATTATATGTGAGAGATTGAGTTTTTACGGGTGGCCGATAGTTAGCGAAGAGTCTAAAGAGCCGGATCTGAAAAACAAAAAAAGTTTTTTGTGGTTGGTTGATCCTCTGGACGGCACTCGTGATTTTATTCAGAAAACAGGGGAGTTTTCTGTGATGGTAGCTTTAATAAAAGCGGGAGAGCTAGTTATGGCGGCAATATATTGGCCTGTTAATGATGAGTATTTTTTTGCCGAAAGGGGAAAAGGGGCCGTGCTGAATAAAGGCAAAACAGAGATATCTTTACAAGTATCGAGGGTGGAAAAGTGGAATGGCGTGACGGTAGTAAACAGCAGAAATCATCCAGAGGAGATGTGGAATAAAGAGAGTTTTTTGGGCGTGAAGAAAATTAAGCATAGGGGATCAGCTGGGTTAAAAGGAGCTATGATCGCTAAGGGAGAAGCGGATGTCTATATAAATACAAGCGACAAAGCGCGCCAGTGGGATATAGGGGCGGCGGCGTTGCTGGTAGAAGAGGCGGGGGGGACTGTTACGGATTGCTGGGGAAATAGATTGGTTTTTGGTACAAGAGGGGCGAGGCTTAAAAATGGCTACGTGATTTCTAATGGGCTGGTTCATGATATGGCTTTAAGGAAGATAAAACAGTATTTATGCTAAAGCTAATAATTTTGTTAGCATTGTTTATAAGAGGAGGTAATTATCATGCATAGATTGAAGGTAAATGAGATAGAGTTACAGGAAGCGGCAAACATCGTGGACGGTTTGTACAAGCCGGTTTCGGGATTTATGACTAAAGAGCAGGTGAAAAGCGTGATAGAAAAAATGAGGCTGCCGGGAGGGGAGCCGTGGTCAATGCCGATTGTCTTG
>CAYMOF010000010.1:0-33899 GCA_964392095.1 uncultured Candidatus Saccharibacteria bacterium
AGCTTAACAAACAAAAGCAGGTGCCTTAGTAAGCACCCGAAATGGAACGGTGTCGGAGCCGGCGGGTGTTTGTTTCATCGTGTTTATTTTTATGAATTAACACGATAATTTTGCCTGATTTGCGGCTACAGCGCTTGGGAGTTCGTTTCTTCATGCGATTGGCCTGTTAGACAAGACTATTGTTTGACATATTTGACTTTTTAATATAGAATATTGAGTTGGAATGGGTCTGTTTTGGCTTGTTTTGATCTGTATTTTGACAATTGCAGAAGTTCTGCAAGAACTGTGATAACCTTCTTTTTCAGAAAGGGTGGAGAGATGACAAGTGTTCCTGATGATGTAGTTTCGGTGGACAATTGGGATTTGATTTGCGCTGGGATCCGAAGACGGGGCATGGGTCTTCTGCGTCGTTTTGTGAAGCAGAAGAGTGTGAGTGTTGGTGGAGCCGTTCAAGAGATACCTTTTGGTATTGCTAGGATGGTGGCTGTGGTACGCGAAAGTCTGAATAGAATTACTGGTGTCACTTTTCAGGTTTTTGAGACGCGTACCTACCCGGTGGTGGTGGCGCAAGTGCCGGCTTCCCGGAACCCGGAGTTGGCGCCGACGATTCTGCTGTATGGTATGGCTGATACCAGGCCGCTGGGGGATCCGGAGGAGTGGCTGTCGGAAGATCCGCTCAAGCTGGAGATGGTCAAAGTCGACGGTGAGAAGCGCTGGTTGGGCCGGGGAGTGTTCAACTCCAAGAGTGGTCTGGCGGGCATGATCGAGACCGTCAAGATGTTGGCCACATGGAGTCTTCTGCCGTGCAACGTGGTCATTCTTATCGACTTTGAGGAAGAAGTGCGGGTTGACTCGGTCGCCGAGGTGTTGGCTGAGCAGAGGAAACTGTTTGCTCGATGCCAGGCGGCTTTTATGCCGCTGTGCGCCGAAGACTTTGACATCTATCTTGGTGCCAAAGGTGTGGCTGTTGCCCGCGTTACTTTCAGGGAAAAACGTACGCCCAGTCATTCGGGAATGGAGTGTGTGCGGGAGCCATCTAATCTTTTTGCTGGCTTGGTTGACTTTCTGGAAGTTATTCAATCTCACAGTCAAGGTCTCTTTTATAATGAGGCTTTGTATGGTGATGATCCGACTAAGCAGGATGAGGACTTGGCTAGACGATTTGCTGATCAGGTTTCCTTGGAGGATCTTGCTGGCCGTTTGGGTCTCGGGGTCGGTGAGTTGAGGGATCCCCATGTTGAGCGGCTGATCCTTGATCATCTGCGATCTCACATCAACGTGTTGTCTTGGAATTCTCAAAAAAGCGAGGGAACTTTGCCTACCAGGACGTGGGTGGATTTGGAATACCGCCTGTCTCCAGACGTGGGTTTGTCTGTGCCTGATATTGAAGCGGAGGTTGAGAAGGATATAAGGAGCTCGGCACCTTTTTCGGACTCCGGAGTTGTTGTTGAGAGTGTCGAGTTCGTGGCCGGTACGGGCCGAGGGTTCCGGGGAGCGGCTCCCAATGATCCGTTTGTTAGGGTGCTGCAACGTTCCTACGGGACCTTTGGAGTAGAACGGTCGGTGTCTTTGTGCCTGTGGGGCTCGTGTCCTGAGGGCGGCGAGATCGCCAGGGGGTTGGGAATTCCCTTCCTGTTTGGTGGTCTGGGTCGTGGTGGGGGTGCTCACGTGCCGAACGAGTGGATTGCTGACGGTGCTTTGGAGCGTTTCAAGGAGTGGTTGGTGATTTTTCTTCACCAGTTTGCCCAGCAGTACCAGGTTGCTTAGGCAGCTGGTGTGACTGGGGGATGGTATAACATGTTCTTTCTTGCTTGCTTTCGTTTGTGTTTATGCACGAGCGAAGGCTTTTTTTATTTAATTTAATAAAAGAGTCAGGTTGCCGTGAGACAAGATACAATTTTTTAGAAATTGAACAGCTTCCTGCGCAGTTTGTCTAAAAGCCGGATGAAAGTCCTAACCATTTCCACCTACGAAGTGGAAATGGTTAATGTGGTGAAATGATTGTGGTTATGTCATAATTATTCCATGTTTAATCCAAATATTTATAGGTCTTATGATATTAGAGGGGTGGTGCCGGATGAGTTTGATGCTGAAGAGGGATATCACATTGGACGGGCCTACGCGGCATTTACCGGTGCTAAAAAAGTAGTCGTAGCGCGTGATATGAGAAAGACAGGTGAGGGAATAGAGGGAGAGCTTGTGCGAGGCTTAACAGAGGGAGGAATTAATGTGGTAAAAATTGGTTTAGCGACCAGCCCTTTGTTCTATTATAGTGTTCATGAATTGAAAGCGGATGGAGGTTTGATGGTGACAGCTTCTCATAACCCGGGTAAGTACAATGGAATAAAGATGACCAGGGAGAAGGCGAAGCCGATTGGGGGTGATACCGGACTTATGGAGATAAGGGATTTAGTACAGAAAAGAGAGTGGGGCGGGATAGAAAAGACAGGAAGTGTAGAGAAAACGGATTTAAAAGGAGCTTATTTGGATATGGTTTGCGACGGATATGATGCTTCGGGTCTTAAAATTGTTGTTGATGCGGGTAACGGGATGGCAGGGATGCTGTTGGGCGGTTTTTTTGAGCGTGTGGGTGGAGAGGCGGTAGCGCTTTATTGGGAGATGGACGGGTCATTTCCTAACCACGAAGCTGATCCGTTGAAGGAAGAGAATCTTCAGGATTTAAAGAAAGCGGTTTTGGATAGTGGAGCGGACTTTGGGGCGGCTTTTGATGGTGATGGAGACAGAGTGTTTTTTGTAACAGATGAAGGGGTGGCTGTGCCCGGTGATTTTACTACGGTTTTAATAGCGAAAGAGGTGCTTGGCGAGAAGCCGGGAAGTAAAATTTTGTGTGATCTGCGGTCTTCAAGGGTGACTAAGGAAGTTATCACGGAGGCTGGCGGCGAGGCCCTAATGACTAAAGTCGGTCATTCTAATATTAAAGCGATGATGAGAAGAGAAGGGGCGGTGTTTGCCGGAGAGCTTTCGGGCCATTTTTATTTCACGCCTTATTACGCGGAATCGGGCCTTTTGGCCATGGCGCATATTATCGGGATGCTAAAATCAAGCAATCGGAAGTTTTCGGAGCTGGTGTCTTCATTGAGTAAATACGTGAAGACACCGGAAATAAACTTTGAAGTAGAAGACAAAAAAGGAGCGATGGAAAGAGTGAGGAGAAAGTATGCGGACGCTGAAATTATGGAATTGGACGGAGTTTCGGTAATTTATCCTGATTGGTGGGCGAATATGAGGCCGAGTAATACAGAGCCTCTGTTAAGGCTGAATATGGAGGCGGACACGAAGGAGTTGTTGGAGAATAAAAGGAAGGAAATTGAGGGAATTATACAGGAATGACCAAGTTTTAACTGACTAAATTTTGGTTTTTTGGTTTAATGGTGCGGAGGTGTAAAAGTCCGTGAAAAAAGTCTTGACAGGGTGTTTAGTTGCGGTAAGATGTAGATAATAAAAATAAACTGCACCTTTGATAAACAACTTGTACCTTCTATAGGCTCACACCTTCTTCTTTTCTCTAATTATTCTTGCTCTTCTTTCTTGAGCCTTTTTTCGTACTTACTTTTTAACTCGCAAGGGTGTTTTTTTATGCGCAATTCCAACTTACTCTAGGATATGGTTTTAAATTTCTTTTTAAGAGGAGAAGATAGAGGAATTTAAACTAGTCCCATTATTTGTTTAACTTGAGCTAGGGTCTGATTGGCTGTTTCTGTGGCCTTTTGGGCGCCCTTGGCCAGCATGAGGCGCAACTGGTCGTCATCTTGGCGTAATTCTTTATATTTTTCGCGTATGGGAGCAAGTTTGTTTATTAGGAGCTCGGCAAGGGATTCTTTAAATTCTTTGTAACCCTGACCAGAGAATTTTTTGGCGATGGTGCCTGTGTTTTCTTCGCCAAATGATTGGTAGATAGTGATAAGGTTTTTTATGGCTGGTGATTGGGAATTTATATTAAATTCTGTTTCCGTAACGGCGCTCATAACTTTTTTCTTGATGTCTTCAGGTTGGTCAGTGAGGGCTATGTAGCTTTTGGTTGAATCGCTTTTACTCATTTTTTTGGCGGGGTCTGTTAAGGACATGATGCGTTGGGTGTTTTTGTTTACTTGGGCTTTGGGGACAGTGAAAATCTCACCAAACCGATTATTGAAACGGTGGGCGATAGAGCGGGCTAGTTCAATGTGTTGAAGCTGGTCCTCGCCGACAGGGACGGTGGTGGTTTGATAGAGAAGGATGTCGGCGGCCATGAGGACAGGGTAGGCAAAGAGTCCCAAGGTGGTGTCTTGCTGGTGTTTGGCTGATTTGTCTTTGAATTGAGTCATTCTGGTGAGTTCTCCGTAGGGGGTTATCGTGCCGAGAAGCCAAGCCAGTTCGGTGTGGGCGGGGACGTGGGATTGAACGAAGATGGTGTTTTTTTCCGGATTGAGACCACAGGTCAGATAGGCGGCGAAGGCGTCTATTATCTTTTCGGGCATTTTATCAGGTTCATAGGGCACGGTTATGGCATGCTGGTCAACGATACAAAAAAATGTTTCGTTGTCATTCTGAAGATTGATCCAGTTTTTAATAGCGCCTAAGTAGTTGCCAATATGAACGGTGCCGGAAGGCTGGATAGCGGAAAAAACAGTTTTAGTCATTAGTCTTTAGTTAATAGTCATTAGTTGTTGGTTTGTTTGGTTAGATGGTTTTGGGACAGCAGCGCGTCTCATTTGGAATTTGGATAGCTAGTGTTCATGATTTAATGTTAACACTGGTTTATTTTGAATGCTATCGGAGAGGGGTAGTAGGGCTGGTTGTGCTGGTGCCTATAGACTACTGGCTAAAGACTAGTGACTAGTTTTAGACTTCTACAATAACTGGTAGGACCATAGGCCGGCGTTCGGTTTTTTGGAAGAGAAACTGGCCGATGGAGTCGCGCAGGTTGGCTTTCAGGTGGGACCAGTTGGGCTCGGCATTGTCTTGGCGGCTGGTTTGTTTACTGATGACGTCTTTTACTTTTTTACGAGTTTCGTGAATTAGCTGTTTTTGTTCTTTCATGTAGATGAAGCCGCGTGAGATGAGATCTGGTTCGCCGACAACTTGTCCGTTATTGCCATCGATAATGGCGATAACAACGACCATGCCGTCAGAGGCCAGAACTTGCCGGTCTCTTAGAACAATATTGCCTACATCGCCGACGCCAAGACCATCAACCATAACGTGTTTGATCTCGTATTTTTCGCCGGATATTTTAGCTTTACTGTCAGCAATGCTTATGACCTCTCCATTGGCGGGAAGGAGGACGTTTTTGCGGGAAAAGCCGTTTTCGACGGCCATTTTGGCGTGTTCAGCGCGCATGCTGAAATGTCCGTGGGCAGGGACCAGATAGTCCGGTCGGGTGAGGTCTATCATGTGTTGAAGGTCATCACGTCTGCCATGGCCGCCAGAGTGAATATCCATCATCTTGTAGTGATAGGCTTCCGCGCCCTGTTTGTAGATTTCATCTTTGACCATTTGTACGGAGGCTTCGTTGCCGGGAATGACCGATGATGAGAAAATGACGACGTCACCGGCTTGAAGTTCGAGGGAGCGGTGTTCCTTATTTATGATGCGGACCAAGACAGCATTGTCTTCTCCTTGAGAGCCAGTACAGAGGACAAGAACTTTCCCCGGCGGCAGGTTGTTGCTTTGTTCAGGGGTTATTAGAGTGCCTTTTTTAACTTTAATAAAACCTATCTCTTGGGCTATTTCGACGTTAGTTTTCATCGAGAAGCCGTCGATAGCCACTTTGCGTCCATGTTTTTCCGCTACGGTAATGAGCTGTTGGAGGCGGTCTATCATGGATGAGAAGGTGGCGGCGATGATGCGCTGGTTGGGGTGGCTAGCAATAACTTTGTCTAAATTGGTTTCAATGATTGATTCAGATAAGGAATGCCCTTCTTTTTCGGCGCCGGTGGAGTCTGTATAAAGGACTGTTATGCCCTTTTCTCCCAATTCTTGAATGTGTTTTTCATCGGCCGGCTTGTCGTTGACTGGGTGAGTGTCGAATTTGAAGTCACCGGTGAAAGCGATAGATCCGGCGGGGGAACGGACCACAACCCCGAAAGCATTGGGGACCGAGTGGTTAACATGGAATGTTTCTATTTCCAGAGAGCCCAGCTTAAATTTCTTTTTAGGGGGGATGATATTCACTTTGGGCTTGGCGTATTGGGGAAAATCGGCTTGGCGCTTTTGAACCAGGCGCATGGTAAATTCCGAACCGAAGACGGGAGGATTACCTAGTTTAGGAAGAAGATGAGGGACAGCGCCGAAATGGTCATAATGGGCGTGGGTGATGATGATGCCTTTAATGTTTTTCTCTTTGCCGAACAAGGGAGAGGTATCGGGGATGATATAATCGATACCGTACATGTTTTCGTTGGGGAACATGAGACCGAGGTCAATGATGACGATATCGTTTTTGTATTCAATGGCAGTGCAGTTACGGCCGATTTCCTCTAGGCCGCCGAGAGGGATAATGTGCATGGCGTCCGGATTTCTGGGAGGCTGGTCGATTTTCGGCATGTCGTGATTAAGACGAGTAGGGCCGAAAGGGGTGCCGGGAGAACGGCGGCGGTTGTTTTTATTTCCACCGGCTTTGTTTCTACCTCTGTTTTTTTTGTTGTTTGGGCTATAAGGAGTTCGTCCAGGGCGCTGGGCTGTTGGGGTTTGAGAAGATGGTTTTGTTTCTAAGTGAGTTAATTGTTTACGTGTTCCTTTTACTGTGGCCGGGCGCACAGGGGGAGGAACCGGGGGAGAAGATAATCGGTTTTTGTCGGAGCTATTTTTTGATTGAGTCATGAGTTAGAAAATAGAAAATGGAAATAAATAAGAAAAATAGAGAAAATTGCCCCTTTGGGATTTCTTTGGGGAAAGCAAATTAGAAAATAGCGCTAATGGTGAAAACGAAGATATTAAAGGGGTAAGAAAGTTCATGAATTTTAGGTTGTTCTAAAGCGGTAGTGCTTGGGTTTTTCCAAACACGAAAAATTATTCAAGTTTGCTCAAATCAGTAATTTTGTGTTGAATCGTTGAGGGCGAGAATCTGTGGCAATAAAGCTTGAGGAGCGAAAACTCTCGTCCACAACCATTTCGTAATGATTTCATTGTATCAGGTTGCCTGGGTTTGTCAAATTTTTTTGTAATTTTTTACATTTTTAGAGCTCATTCATGGTTTAAAAAAATTCGTCTTTGGTGGTTTGGATTAGAGAAGTTCTAACCACCTTTTAAACTTGTTTTATTGCTGGGTGGGGACACGGAGAGACTCGGACTCTCATGAGCTGATGCTCACAGCGTTCTGAGCGCCGCGCGTCTGCCAATTCCGCTGTTAACTTAACCTAAGGGTGCGTTTTGTTTGTAGAGGTTTTTAAAAGACAAAAAGCTTAACTATTTTTTCTGTGTTGTCAGTGGGTAGTATTCTATTGATTCAGCGATTTTAATGAGTTCGTTTGTGGGGATATTTTGGATTCGGGAGATGCACATTCGAAATTGAGGAGTGTCCCAGATAATGTGGGAAATTTCATTTGTGTGCCTGATAAGCCACGCAGGATATCCCTGAATAGTTGTTTTTTGAATTTTGTCTGGGTCGGCGCTGTCGATTATGGGCTGAAGCTCATTTTTGTAAACTGAAGGGTATTTCTCGATTCGGAAGTACATTTTTTGCTGGTCTAAATTATCGGGATGATTGTCACTATATTTTTGCAGTAGTGATTGTTCGTTGTTGTAGTAGTCCCACATGATTATGGAACCGCTTTTTTCTTGGACTGAACGTCCTGTGGGTCCAGAAGGTAGTTCTAATCCACCAGGAAGGTATTTAGGTTTTGCGTCGCCGTATTTAGAAATAAATTCATTGATTGCTTCTTTTTCTTGAATGGTGTAATTCGTAGCATAGTTGTTTTGGAATTGTTGTTCATTGAGTGACCTTGTTTGTTTAGTTATCTGTTCGTGGAGTGTTTGGGGTGGCTCGTATTTCATTGATTCGGCGATTTTGATTAGTTCTTCTGTAGATGTGATATCTTCTGACGATCTAATATTCATGCGGAATTGGGGGGTGTCCCAAATAATATTTATAATAGTTGGTCCATCAGTGATAAATTCTGGGTAGTCTGAGTCGTATATAATCCATCCAGGATATTCACCAATGAGGGTTTCTTTAATCTCGTCAGGAGCCGCTTCGTCGATTATTGATTGAAGAGTGTCTTTGTGGGAAGGAGGGAAGCGGAAAACCATAATCTCGGGAGTAGTGAGCCCTTTGTCATGTCCATAGGAGTCCCAAAGGCCGCCTGACTTTGGGACCATGCGGGTGGCAAGGCCGCCAAACCCACCTATGTTTTGTATTATGCCAGGCAAATATTGAGGTTTAGCGTCTCCGTATTTAGCTATAAATTTGGTAACCGGATTTTGAGAAAAACTCTGTTCAGCTGTTTGTTCATGGAAGGAAGAAATGATCTGGTTGGCAAGATTTTGAGAAAAAACATTTTGTTTGGCCAGGTATTTTAGGGACACAGTTGATAAGTAAGGTGTTTTTTGTAAGCTGTATGTTTCTATTTTTCTCAAACTAACAACTTTAAAGTTATTTGCAGTGTCTTTGTAAACAGAGTAAAGAGCCTCTTCTCCATCATGCGTAATAATTTTGTTTTCAATGACTTCTTCTTTAGTTTCTTCTTCGGGGTTAAATTTGGGGTTGTAAATGAGCTGTGGAATATTAAAGGACGGTGGAATATTCTGAAGTTCTTTTAGATCTGGTTTGTAATCTGAATCAGTTGGTGTTGAGAATGTTTCTATTAATATAGCTTGTTCATTGAAAGCTGTGGTGTTAATCTGGTTGTCTTGAAATATTTCTCCGGAGGCGGTGCCCGGTGGAAGCAATACTACCGGTCTTAGGGAGGATGATTCGGAACTTTCTTTTTCTATTTGCCAGCCTTTGGGGTAGTTTACCTGGAAGCCTAGCGGTGATTGATACTGGTCAAATTCGGTATTTGCAGTATCTAGTAATTGGTCAAAAGAAAAATAACGTACATCGAGAAAATCTTCGTCTTTATTAGTGAGATAGACTATGTTGGGTGGATCGGCTTGAGCTGTGGGTAATGTAAGAGTGATTAATCGGGAAGTGTTTTCTGTAGTGAGGGAGAAGTCGTATGATTGTTTTTGACCAGATTTTGTTTCTAGGGTGATAGTTGAATAGGGAGTGTCGGTGGATGAAACGTATTGGTCAATATTAGGTTCGGATTGGGTTCTAGCGAGTTTTTCTAGGGTAATTGTAAAGTTAGGTGATGTGGAATAGTTAATTGTTACTGCCAGGTTTCCATTGATATTATTGCTTAGGTTGGTGTTTTCTGGGGAATTTTGATGGTCAGTGATTTGTGTTTCCGGGGGTGATTTTTGTAATTTGACAGCAAGAAAAAGTCCGCTTCCTAAGGCGATTAGGATCAAAAAAGATATAGTTCCAATAATGATTAACTTTTTGTGTCGATTTGGTTTTTGGGGTGGTAGGATGTTGGGAGGTTCGATTGTCTGATTTGGAGGATTTGGTTCAGTGATATTATTGTTGTGTGGCATAAGGGCTTTTGCTTGGTTTATTTCTTATTTTTAGTGGCGGAATTTTCTGTTTTGGCGTCGGAAGAGTTTGTATTTGGGTAAACGGGGTGTTCTGGGGTTGTGTTGTTAAGGGGTGGCGTCGGAGGTGTTTCGGCTGATTTTTTAAGATTTTTTTGTTGGCGCAAGGGGCCTAGGGTGAGAATAAAAAGGGTAATTAATACTATTCCCGCGAAGCCCATGCCAGCCCAGGGTACCCAGGGATGCTTTTCTGTGAGACGGTTTTCTTCCTGATCGCAGGCGTCACCGATGCCGTCACCGTCAGTGTCTTTCTGGTTGCGGTTGGGATTATTGGGACAGTTGTCTTGGGTGTTTATAATTCCGTCTTTGTCGAAATCATCGCAGGCGTCACCGATGTTGTTTTTGTTTATGTCGGCTTGGTCCTGGTTGGGCGTGGAGGGACAGTTGTCGTTTGTGTCGGGAACTCCATCACCGTCTCTATCGGAAACCACATAATTAGGATTGCTTACAGGGCTTTCTAGTTGAACAGTTGTTACGTCTTGGGCGCTGGCTAGGTTGCCGGACTCTTTGGTGAAAATACCCGGGTTTCGGTCCGCATTAAAGTAAATACGATAAGAATGGTCGGGTTGGGCTAGCCAGCGAAGTTCATTGAGTGTATTCTTGCTGGGGTTTTGTTCAATAAGGTTAATTTCATTTATGCGCAAAGGCTGGGAATGCCATAGGGTAATGCGCCACCACTTAGATGATGTTAGCGGGAAGCGAACAACGTTTTCTGACAGAGGTCGTCGGGCGACCAGTGTTTTTGTGTTTGGAGTGTTTATGTCGGTTTGAATTTGGATTTCTTCGGGGCGTATAATATTCTTATCAAAGTGAAGAGAGAGAACTGAAGACTGGAAGGATTCTTGATTTTTGCTGGTTAAGTCTATTTGTGCTCGGGCCAGCTTGTTTTCTGGTGGTGAAGTAGGAAGGGTCCATTCAGAGTATGTTTGTGAATTTTTGTCCAGCATTGATATTGAGTTACCAGATGAGCAGTTGCTACTTATGGTTAATGGTTCTTTTCGACTGTAGGTTTGGCTTTTAAAGTAGTGAGGTTCAAAAACGCTGTTTGTGTAATCAAAGACAGCTAAATAGTTATGGCTAAAGTTGTAGTTGAAAGGGGTGGACACTATGGTGGGGACTGATATTTCTGGTGACTTCACATTAGTATATTGTCGAAAAGCGCTGATGGCCTGTGATATTTTAGTTGAAGAAAGAGGGGTTTCAAAAGCTGATCGGGGCAGGGTAGGCACGGGAGTCTGTGAAGTGGTTTTTGGTGTGGAGGTAGTAACTGGTGAGAGGTAGGGGTTTGTGGGGGGTGCGGGTGTGTTGATGGTTAGATTAGCGGCTAGAAAGGCGGTGAAGGTTGTGGCGGCAAAGATGTTCATGAAAATATTTTATTATGGTATTTGCGTCCTATAAAGGCTGTACTGGCTAAGAGTGTGCCGATCATGAAGAAGGCAACTATTCTCCAGGATAATGGCATGTCCCATATGTCTATAAGCAAGAGGCGTCCGACGATAATTCCCAGCATGATACCGCCATAGATGTAGATGGTCTTTTGGGACTTGATTTGACCGTAGAAATAAGCAATAAGGCCAACGATGGTATAGGCAATTAAGGCTATGGTGGTGGCGGTGTCGCGGTTGAGTTCGGCGTGCAGAGACAGCCATAATAGTATATAGGCGTAAATTGAAGCGAGGATATATAACATGTGGGGCAATTTGTTTTCTTCTGCTAACTTGTTTTTATTGGTGGATGAGAAAAAGTAGCCTAGGCCGAAAAGAGCAGCTGAGAAGAGGGCTAAAACCACAAAATCTTTATTCAATGCGCTGGTGCGCCAGGTATAAGACGCAATGCTTTGAAGGGTGAGGAGGGCAGGTAAAGACATTAGTAAGGAGGAGCGCTTACTGACGGTGCGATCACAGGTGAGGATATATGAAAGGAGTACGAATAACGTAGCTTCAATGGTAAGGGCGATAGTGAGTGTCGCTCCTTCCAGCTCTATCGCTGTCGCGGCGGCGAGTAGGGCGGTGCTCACGCTGGCATAAACATAAAAAGGTTCTTTTCGTAAACTGATTTTATAAAAGATATATGCTCCCGAGGCAAAGATGACTACCCAGCAGGTGATGAGGAGACTCTGCCATTCTTTTTGTGCAACTTGAGTGACCCAGATTAACAGGAAGAGCCCGTTGCCGACGGAGGTTATCAGGTCAACCCGTGTTTTAATATTTGGTTTTTTAATGAGACCGACTGTGTTGGTGAGAAAGATAATGCCGGAGAAGGCGAAAGAAAAAAGGAGCAGTATTTCTTTTTCTGAGCGGACGGACTGAAACCAATGGGGCAGGCTGTAATAAGACATTATGATTAGGGAAGTTAGCGGAAGCCATGACCAGCCGGTGAGGGTAACAATCCAAACTACGCCGGCGGTAATGAGTAAAAGGTATGAAAAGAGAATTATGTAGTCTGGGGTGGGGGTGGCGGTAAGGAGAGGGGAGATGCTGGCAAGAACAAGGCCGCACAGAGCGATGGGCATTTTTTTATAAACCACGCTGGCCCAAGAGATGAGCAAGGCACTGAAAAACATGATGGCGAGGGCGCTTATAGGGTTAAAAAAGCCGTATATTTCCCGGGCGGCCCAGATAGTTAAAATAATAGTGGTGGAACCCAGAACCATGAACACGCCGCCTTGGTTAGTATATTTTGTTATGCGCCATCTGCCTAAGATCATTATGAGAGCGCCTGAGACAATGCCAAGAGTGATGCGGCCCATTGGACCTATCCAGTTATGCATGAAGGCGTAGGTGGTTAGCCAGACAAAGCCAAGGATGATAAGCAAGGCGCCCAATTTAAGAAGCCAGTCATCTTTAAGCCAATCGGTGAGCGGTTTTATGAAGGACTGTTTGATTTGATGGGGTGAAGAAGAGAGGGGCTTCTTCTTTATTTTAGCGGGAATAGCGGAGGGGGTGGATGTTGGGTGTGTGGTGGGGGTAGTTGTGACAGTTGGTTTGGGTGACGGGCTTGTGGCTTTTTGGGAGGAAATAATGGACTCTAGTCGTTTGACCCGCCAGTGCAATTTAATGAGAAAAATTAGCAGGACGAAAAATCCAATAAGGATAAAGAAGCTGAAGTCACTCCTGGATAAATAGAGGGGGTAGAATAGGGAGTGCATATGTTTATTATAGCACTTTTGGGGTAGGGTGGGGACGGAGAGACTCGAACTCTCATGGAGATACTCCACAGCGTCCTGAACGCTGCGCGTCTACCGATTCCGCCACGTCCCCGGATAAGCAATTTTAGTAATCAATTTACAATTTTCAAACTCCGGACAGTTATTAATTTACCTGAATTTAAGGCAAGTTGTCTATGGATTTAATTAAAAAAGACCAACATGGATGTTCCATGTTGGTGCGAGAGTAAAGGGCAGTGGGCGAATTTGTTTTTGTGTTATAGCTGATCTTTATGGTCGGCTGTGTTGGCGAATTTTTCTCTTTGTTTCTGGCTCCTCTTTTCTCCAAGATAGGCGGTTAGTTTTTTATTCCATTCTATAGGAGTCAGGTTCTCGTAGAAAACGACAGGATCGGGATGAGTTATTCCAGTCCTGGCTGTTTTAGGAAATTCCAGCTTGGCGCCGGTTGTTATTTGGTGATTGTTGTCAGACCAGGTTACGATTTCTAGTTTGTATTGGTCGTTTCTGGGAAAATAAGACAGGTCCCCTCTACTTCTGCAGAGATCTACGTAGGGGGTTCTTTGTGGGCTGATGTCGGGATATTTTTGTTCCAGTTCTGCTGTGATTTGGCCTATGATTCGCTCGGCATCTTTTGAGCTAAAGCCTGGAGAAGATGTCTTCTCAACAAGGGTAAGACAAACCTTTTGAAGTGCTAGAGGGAAGTAGAAATCAGCATCCGGACCGTAGATCTCCTTGGCTTGATCCAGGCAACGGGTGGGTTCGCAGAAAGCCATGGATCTGCCGGAGAAAAAATTTACAGAGAGGCGGAAGACGCCGTCATGGATGACAACAGGGTAAGCGTAAATTGTGAGAGAGGGACTGGATAAGAGAGATGAAAAACGCTGGTCATCCATTACCCTTACCTGTTTGTCTGACCGAGGAATGGTGTAAGCTGTTAGGGGACTTTTTGTTTTTTTTGCTCTGAGGTTAGGTCTGGTCCTGGGCAGGGGTCCACAGATACACGGGAGAAAGTTTTGATTAATTTTCTCCGGTGTGAATTTTTGATGGTTGAACTTATCGCCAAATTCGTTGTAGAGTCTAGAGAAAGTGATTTCTTCCAGGCCATCAATGGCCTGGATCTTTTTTAGCACTTCTCCTAAGCTGTCGTTCCACTCTAGAGGACCAAAGGGTTTGAGAGTAGTGGAGCTTGGAGTGACGGTGTTGGTTGCTGGTTTTGGGGTAGATGCGGCTTGCTTGGCAGGGTGAGAGTAGCTTTTGGTTGCGGGGAAAGAGTTTGTCGCTCGACTGGGTTTACTGGGTTTGAGAGTGCTTTGTTCTGTTTGGTGAGAAGAATCTTGGTTTGTGGGGGCAGGATTTACGGGACTAGCGGGGGAAGTGCTGTCTTTGGTTGGGCGGGAGTAGTTTGGGACTGGCTGAGTCACGGAGGCGATGTCTTGGCTGTCCTTGTCTGAAGCGGACGGGCTTGGCAAGGAGAGAAGAAAAGCAAGAAAGATGACCACTGCCAGGGGAATAAGAAGAGTAATAGTAATGAGAAGCCAAGGGACAGTCTGGCGATTGGGTCTTCGGCTGTTTCGAGAAGATTTGGCTGCTGATTTGGCCAAGGGGGCCATAGCTGCCTCGAGGCCTAGGGATGCTGGTTTGGCGCGCATTTCGGGTGGGCTGACCAGGTTAATCGTCTGGTTGCATTTGGGACATCGGCCCCTGATAGCGTTAGCTGAGGCAAAGATCTTGGCGTGGCAGTGAGGGCAGGTAACAGTAATTCTGCCGGCGACGTTGCTAATTGCTGGACTCTTTTCGCTGACTTGAGTAACCATGGTGTTCTCCTTGTGGTAGAGAAAGAGGGAATCGATATTCAGTTGACAACGATCAAGGCCCTGTTTTGGGCGCACAGTTAGCAGTATAGCGTAAAATTGACAAAATACAACAGTTAAGGCTTTTTAGATTTTTGGGGTGTTCTTACCGTGTGGTCGAGGGCTGTTTTATTGTTGGCTTTGTAAACACCGGGTGTGCATAAGAGAGGCGTGCACAGGAAATTGGTTATTTTAATCTTTTTTTGAAGTCTTCCACTCCTTCGACGGGGACTGGGTCGATGTCATAGGAGGTGGCTAAATGATAAGTGGTCCAGAGGCCGAAGATGACGGCGTAAAATATTTTGGCAATTAAAGTTTGGCCTTTGACGGCAAGGTCTTCGATGACCACTCCCCATTGGTCATAAAGTTCCGCGGTAGCGTCCATGCGTAATTTTACTCGCGGATGATCGTTTTCGTTTCGTAAAAACAGGGCGAAGAAGTTGTTGGGGTTTTGGGTTTCTTTAAGCTTGCTAAAACCAACCAGTTCGTTGTGGTTTAATTCCGGGAAAGTGTTCCAAAAGGCGGGATATTTGGCGTTTTCATTGGTTTGAATCTTGAAGTTTTTGGCGGCAAAGCCGAGCTGATCCGAGGAAATGATAACAGGGATTTTGTTCTTGATGTTGGCAGCGAGTTCGCGGGCGGGTTGTTTTAGGGCGGGTGTTTCTTTTTCCAGGAAAGAGGCGGTTTTAAGTAAATCATCATCTATATTTTCGGCCAGGTCGTTGTTTTTAAGAACGGTATAGATGCCGGTAAAGGCGGCAAAAAGAGTGTGGCGGGGCTGCATGCCGGGGAAATCTATAGTGGCGACAGGGTGGTCGTCTTTTTGAGCCATAGAAAGAAGCTGGCCGCCGGAAGTGCTGACCATAATGGGTAGGCCAGCCTTTTTAGCAGCTTGATAAGAGGAGATTGCTTCTTCGGTGTTGCCGGAGTAAGAGCTGATAATGATTAAAGGGTTTTTTAGTCCCATGTGGTTTAGGTAGTCGGTGGGCAGCTCGTAATTGCGGTGGACGTAGAGGGGTTTAGTAGTTAAGCCAAGAGCGTTTAAAAGATCGCCTGGGTGGCCACTGCCGCCTAAGCCAGCCAGGATGATACTATCGACATTTGCGTCGGCGCGCACATTTTTGTTGACTTCGAGGGAATGGGTTATTTGGTGGTGTTGGTTTAAGATGATATCTCTCATATATAAAATTTTAGAATGTCCAATGACCAATGTCCATTCAAGTCCCCAAATCCCAATGTCTAATAATTGGTAATTGGGTGTTGGTTATTGAATGAGGATTGGGAAGTGGTCATTGGGAATTTTATATTAGTTCTGCCAAACTCTTTTGCGGTTGACGTGCCATTGGGAAATATTATTGAAGCGACTAGAGGGAAGTTCGGCGTAGTGGGCGTCAACACCGTATACTTTTTTGGTTGCAAAAAGATAGTGGGGGCGGTAAAGAATTATAGCCGGGGTTAATTCCAGAATTTTGTCTTGAAAGGACTGATATTTTTCGCGGCGTTTGTCGATGTCTGTTATTTGTCGGGCTTCTTCTAGGAGCTTGTCAACTTTGTCATTTCTTAGCAGGGCCAGGTTTAGGCCGGAGCTTCTGGTTTGGGTAGAATGCCAGAAAGGATAGGGGTCGGGATCGGCAGGCAGTATTTCTCCGAAGAGTAAAGCTTCATAATTACGAGGTTGGACCGCTGTTTGCTGGATGATGCCGGCGCCTAAATGTTCAAGCTCGACTTCTACGCCGATTTCAGACCATTGCTCTTTGATGAGTTCGGCGGTGGCAATGTATTCCGGCCAGTCGGTGGTGGTTAGTTTTATATAGAGTTTTTTGCCGTTTTTTTCCCGGATGCCGTCTTCATTGGTGTCTTTCCAGCCGCTTTCAGAGAGATTCTGCTGAGCTGATTTTATTTGCGGAGGAGGCGGGGTGAAGTCGCCGTCGTAATTGATTATGCCGGGAGGTATGGGTAAGTGCAGAGCTTCTCCCTGGGACATTAAAGCTTTGCTGACTAAGGCTTCCCGGTCTATGGCCAAGGCCAGAGCTGACCTTACGCCGGCTTCGTTCAAAGCCTCATTTTTTTGCTGATTAAAAAAGATGGCGAAGTATTGAGGAAGCAAGAGGCGATGGATGTTTATGTTTTTTTTGTCTTGGAAGTTGTCTATTAGTTGCAGGGGGAGGAAGCCGACACCATTGGCTTTACTGGTTAGCAAGGCGTTGGCGGCTTCTTCGTGCGACGTGTAGAAAGTAAAAATTATTTCATCTATGAAAGGCTTGTCCAGATGGTAGTCTTTATATTTAACTAACTTGTATTCGGTAATGTCTCCGGTTTTGCGGCGATTGGTTAGTTCAGAGAATTTGTAGGGACCGGTGCCGACCGGCTTAAGCATTTGTTCGGCCAAGGAGGCGTTTTTCGGTTCAATGGCGGACCAGACGTGTTCTGGTACTATGCCTACTGTGAGAGTGGTAAGGAAAGGAGCGTAAGGCTGGGGGAGAGTAAAACGAACGGTGAAGTCATCTATTTTTTCGACATTTACGCTTTGGAAAGTGTTGAGAAGGGGGGAGCCGTAATCGGGGGTTTGGATACTGCGGATAGTAAAGATTATGTCATTGGCGGTGAAGGGCTGGCCGTCGTGCCAAGAAACTCCTTCACGTAGTTTAACAGTGTATTGTTTTTGATCTTCCGAAATTTCATAATCGGTGGCTAGGTTAGGATTTAGCTCTAAATCTTCATTAAAGTAGAACAGACCGGAGTAGATAAGATTGGCAATGTCGGCATCCAGATCGTTGGCGCTGGCCAGAATAGGATTGATATAGCGAGGCTGACCAACAGCTGCTTCGTGGTAAGTGCCGCCCGGTTGAGGAATATAGACGGTGTTTCTGTTTATGTAAGAGGTTATGGTTAGGGTAAGAGAGATAAGGGCGACGGCGAGCAGGGACAACAGCAGGGTTTTTTCCGTCTTAGTCATTGAAACTATGATGTTTTTAGCCCAGTCCGGAAGGTATTTTTTTATTTTTTGGATTGTTAGATGTTTTCTCTCCATATAGAGGTAATGCCGTAATCAAAGGTTGTTTCAGGTTGGTTTTCGGGAAGATTGGGACAACCCGCCGTGGAGCGATCCCGGGTAGGGTTTGTTTCCAGTATTGAGTACAGCTCGAAAGTGGCGGGATTGCGTTTCCAGTAGAAGTACCCCGCAAAATCTTGCTCTTGACGGAGAGCAGGCTGGTCCTCTGTCGTCCCGTCTATGGCAGGGGCTATAGCAGGGGCTATAGGGAACTCTTGACTCGATAAAGGGTCGTGAGGAAAGGGTTTGTCGGGATTGGCGTATTTTTCGTGTTGGGCGCGAAGGACTTTTTCTATTTGGATACGGGCTTTGCTGTTGGAGTCATTAAGAAAGCCGCACCAAGTGGGTTCGTCATAAGGGGGATAGGTGCCGTGAATGTTTCGAGCGAAGTAGAGAGATTTTTCCAAGTCTTCCAAGTGGTGTTTGCGAATAGTGTCGCGGGCTTGGGTGTCTGCTCGGTTAAGTAAGAAAAATCCGCCGACAAGAAAGAGGCTGGCGGCCACGATAAGAGGCAGGCGTTGTTTAGCTGTGAATATAATAGAAGAGCCCTCTTTTTGGGGGGAGGTTGGTTGGAAGCTTGTCATGCTAGCTGATTTTTAGTTGGAGGCGGTTCAACGGTGCTATTTTATAAAAAGGTGAGCCAGGGCGGTTAGTATGAACAAGGCTGAAAGGGTGATAGTAATTCTAAAGATTGTTTTTTCACCGCCGCGGCGGACATGAAATCCTTCGGCTCCGCCGCCAAAGGCTCCTGACATGCCGGCAGATCGGCTTTGTAAGAGAATGGAAACGATAAGAGCTATGCCGAGGATGACGAGAATGATGTTTAGCCAAATCATAGATTCAAATTATTACGGTAGGGTAAAAGACGAGCAAAATCAAGACTTGACTATATTATATATATATTACTTGGTTTTTATAGAAAATCTCTTAATTTTTTGGTTTTGGCGGAGCCGATTAGTTTGATTAATTTTTGGTCTGAAGCGGCGCGGATTTTTTGTAGCGAACCGAAGTGAGATATAAGCTTTTTTTTAGTTTTGGGGCCGATTCCCGGAATTTCATCAAGGACAGACTGGTTTTGTTTATGGCGGCGTAGGAGCTGGTGATAAGAGATAGTGAAACGATGAGCCTCATCGCGCATTTGCTGGAGAAGAATTAGGGCGGGAGAATTGAGGGGAAGAAAGACTTTCTTGGCTCCTTTATACACACCTGATGTGTACATGGGGGCAAATAAGGTTTCTTCTTTTTTAGCTAGGGCGGCGATTGGAATGTCTAGATTAAGCTTATCAAGAACTTTTTTGGTAGTGGAAAGCTGTCCTTTGCCACCGTCGATGATGATTAGATTAGGAGGATTATAAGATGCCGGGAGTCTTTTTTTAGGATCCCTGACACTTTCTTTAAGATGGCGGAGGCGGCGGGTGAGAACTTCTTCGAGCATTAGGTAATCATTGGGCGTAGGGATTAATTTAATGCGGAATTTTCGGTATTGAGCCTTATCAGGGTGACCGTCGGTGAAGACAACCATGGAGCCGGTGGATAAGCGACCTTGCAGGTTAGAGATGTCATAGGTTTCAATACGTTTTAAGTGGGCGGAAATGTTCAGGGTGTCAGCTAGGTTTTTAAGGGCCTTTTTGTGGTTTAGCTTGGTTATGCGTTCGAGGTTTTCGGAGGCGAGGAGTTGTTTGGCGTTTTTTTCTCCTAGTTTGATTAGCTGTTTTTTGCGTCCGCGTTGAGGAATAATAAGTTTGGTTTTTCTTTTTCTACCATGTTCACTATTAGTGTTCTTGTTTAACCAGTTGATGATAGTATCTTGGTCGGTTATTGAAAAGGGTAAGAGTATTAAGGAGGGTATGTTTTGAGAGACGTTGTAGTATTGGAGGAGGAATTGTCGGAGTATGTCGGTACGGGGAGGGTGGGGTCGGTGTTTTAGTATAAAGGTGTTTTTGTTGAGAAGTTTTCCGTGACGTATCGAAAAAACATTGGCGGCGCTGGTGTTTTTGCCGCGGGCTAGGCTGACCGTGTCGAATGATTCCGGACGACTAAGAAAAACTTTTTGGCGACTATCCAGTTTTTGTATAGCCTGAAGCTGGTCGCGGTAGAGAGCCGCTTTTTCATATTGTTTTTGTTGCGCGGCCGCTTTCATGCCTTTTTTAAGAGTTTTTTCTATTTCACGGCGTTGACCTTGGAGGAAGCGGATGATGTTTTGGATATTGTTTTTGTAGTGATTAGTTGGTAGTGGACAGTGGGCAGTTTTTGGTTTTTGTGAGTTAAAAAGAGGATGAGGAAAGACTGTGTGGAGAGGACTGTCTTTTTCGGTGCGGTGGGGAAATAGCCTTTGAAGAAGACGAAGAGTGGCGCGGACGGAGTGGGCAGATGAGTATGGTCCGAAATAGCGGTTGCCGCTTTTTTTGTCCAGGCGGCGGACAGGGTAAACGCGGGGGAATTTTTCTCCGGTGGTGATTTTTATAAACAAGTAGAATTTATCATCTCGCAGAATAACGTTGTAGGTAGGCTGGTGTTTGTTGATGAGGTTGGCTTCAAGGATTAAGGCCTCGGTTTCGTTGTCGCAGATAATGGTGTCTATTGAGGCTATTTTCGACACCATTTTATGTTTAGCAGGATCAAGGGTTTTGTGAGGTTGTAGGTTGTGGGGGGTGGGGAGGAAGGAGTGATGGAAATAACTGCGGATGCGGGTGCGCAGATTAGTGGCTTTGCCGACATACAGACAGTTGCCGGCGGTGTCTTTAAAAAGATAGACTCCGGATTTGGCAGGCAGAGTTTGAAGTTGTTGAAAAACAGTGGGCATGAATTAAGAATCAAAAATCCAGGATCAAGAATCAAGAGTATAAAGATAAGAGAGTGGAATATTTATAACATCAGGCTTTTCTGCTTCTTGATGGGGGAAGGTGGGTGAAAGGGGTGAGATAGTGATCTTACCGGTATCTTTGGAATTGTTTCAGTCGAAATGACTATGGAAGATGCGGGTAATGATAGGGGTTTATTCGTAGTACTTCATAGGATTTGGGTGACGCGGCGATAGACCTGCAGGCGGTGGGGATACCAGATGCGGCGGCATGGCTGGTCAGTTATTTTTTCGAAACCTAAGGATTTAAGCCAGGATTCAACTTCGGGGAAGGGTTGGTAGCGAATGAACTGGCGGGAGAATATAAGGTCATGAAGCCAGTTCATGAATGTGTAGAAACCGGCTTGGTTGCTGATGTCTTTGAAGACCAGAAGGCCGCCGGGCTTAACGGCCCGGGCGGCGTTTAATAAAGCTATTTTTTGGGTGGCCGGATTGACATGGTGCAGGACGTCAATCATGGAGACGGCATCATAAGTGTTGGCGGGAGGGGCTTTTTCCGCAGGCGAGCAGATGAATGTCAATTGGGAGAAAATGTCAGGTGAGAGCTGGCGCGACATGGTCCGGGCAAGATTGATGGCGGGCTGGCTGGGGTCTCGTCCCACACCGGATGAGATAACATTGAAGTGGGCCAGCAGACCAAGCCACAGACCGGCGCCGCATCCGACATCGAGTACAGAGGAGTTTGGCGGTATGTGTTTAATCAACACTTCAAAAGGACAGGCATAGACACGCATCCATTGCAGGGTACGTCTTATGGGTGAACCTTTTTTATATAGGGTGTGGCGGGCAGCATGGGCGAGATCTTCTCTGGTGGGGTGGGGAGGGTTTTTTCCATTGTCCATCGTTGAAGGGGTGGGTTGAAGGGGGTTGACGGGTTGTGTGTATATAATATCGGCTGGATTTCGAGGGTTTGTTTGTTCTTGATTGCCCCAAACGACGCTGAAGCTGATAGAAATAATGAAAATTAACAGGATATCATAGTGCACGTGCATTTCGGGGCCTTGGGCGTGAATTATAAAAAAGGAACCGGGGATTATCATGGAAGAAACGATGATTCCAGTGGTTATAAGGGTTAACCTGCTAAGTCCGCGGGATTTTAGCAGGGCGATAATGGCCAGCAGGGGCGAGCTCCACCATATTAAGTAGCGGGTGACGACCGGTCCGGCAAAGCTTTCCTGAACGTTTTTGATAAGGATTGTAATTAATTCCCAATAATGTCCCGCATAGTTTTTGACAATGGTTTTAATAACATCGAAGGCAGTAAGGGAAGAGGGGCCGCGAGGGACGATGTCGTAGAAAACAGGCAGTTGATTAGATGACGCGGAGGTGGGAGAAAGACGATATTCTCCCGTGGCCAGAAAATTTATCAGGACAATTAAGCTTGGAAAAACAAGGAAGGCAATGGTGAAGGCTGCTAGCGGACGGATGATTTTCCGGCGGGGGTGGAGACGAAGGGCCAGAATTATGAAATAGGGAATGAGCCCGGCTGCGGCTGGCAGAAGGTCAAGGCGGGTCATGGAGACCAGGCTGAAAACAAGACCGAGGACAAAGTGGATAGCGGTGTTGTGCCGAAGAGGGGCGTGATAAATTAAATAAATCAGCCAAGCAAAAAGAGACAGAAAAATAGGTGTGGACAGCCCTTGCTGAAAGGGAATGCGAGAGAGATAGAAAGGCGAGGTAATTTCGAAAGATGAGATCATTAGCAGAAGGGCGGAGTAGAAAAGGCCGCCGGGCAGGCTAAAATGGCGGGATATCAAGATCAGCAGCCAGGACAGGGAAGCGGCCATAATAAGAGTTTGAATCGTGAAAGGTCCCCAGGGAGATTCTCCTACGGCCATTTGCAGAAGACCAAAGGTATAGCGGTGTAGCGGCTGGGCATAGAACGCGCTGTCTCCTATAAACTCATCAAGGTTCTGGGCGGTGTAAATGATGCGAGATAGGCCGACATGGGTCAGTTTGTCGCTGCCGCCGGTCCAGACGACCGCTGTTTGATAGCTAGTGAAGTGGTTAATAAATATGACCGTAAAGACAAGCAGGATAATCAACCAGAAGGGGCGGAAAGTGTCTTTTTTGGGTTTTTTGATTATTACGAACCAGGTGAGGGCCAAGACCAAAAGAGTATAGAAGAAATAAGGGAGAATTTCGATGCGGGAAAAGAGAATGGCGGCTAGAGAGAAAAGCAAGATAGCAGATTGGCTGGACAGCGATAGGGACGTGAATAGTCGATAAGCGGGTTTTATTAGAGCAATGCCTATTATGAGCCAGAAAAATCCCGAAGCAAGACGGAATAATAATATAAGATTGTTGGAAGGGATGCCTTTGTTTGGGTTGGGCGGGACGGGATGGGTGGAGGTGGCAACATTAAAGTGTTCGTTCGGATTTCGATTGGTTGTGTAAGAGATAGTGACTTGGGTGGTTTCATCAGACGGGAGGATATAGGAAGTGGTTTGGTTGACAGGGAGAGGGGTAGTCTGTCCGTCTATTGAGACATGGGTGTCAGGTATTGATGTGTTTATTGTCAGAGAGGTGTCTTTTTCTGGTGAGAAGAGGGCGCGGGCTGAAAAAGAGTAGGGAAGTGTCTGTCGGTCTGGTTCACCTGGTCTATAAAATCCTAGGGAAGAGATATCATTCATGAAGTGGAGGGGAAAGGTATTATCTCTGAATCCGAGATGAGGAAATATATAACTGGGTTCGCCGTGGCGAAATTGGGCGGTTGGCTCACAAGGAGTGGAAAGGCTGGATGTAGCGACTTCCCGTCTTAAACACACAGACCATCCGTAGGGCAGGTAACTGTGTCCGATGACTTGTAAGAGTATAAGGAAAGCGAATGATATTGGCACGATTCTGCGCGTGGCAAGCAGGCGAGTCCAGGGTGTTGTCCAGATGAGGGTGATGATTATGTAGGCGGCTATGAACTCAAAGTCGGTGAGGGGCAGGTTGGAGAAAGGAGCGGCCTTACTGCCGGGAAAAAGTATTACCAGCAAGAAAAGAAGCGTTGATAGAAGTCTGGTGGTTATAAAAGTCATCTTATTATAGCTACTACATAGTTTGAAGAAATACCAGAGCGAGATTGTAAACAAATGACCTGCTTAAGGTCATTTGTTTAGAGAGATTAAGTGTGATGATTTTATTTTCGGACGGCGGGTGCAGCCTTTTTGGTTATAGGTTGATTGTCGCGGGTTATACTGACTCCGGGAGAGGGACTGATTTTTGGTTTAGAAGGCTGGCGTAGCGGATTGGGCGGATTTATTAGGGAGGCTGGATTTTTCTTATAGGCGCGCCAGAATCGGTATATCTCTTTTAGAGAGTTGGTAATGACGGATAAAGAAGCGGCGGTGGATAAGCCGGACGGTCGAGGCAGGTGGCAGACGCCTACTTCAGTGAGAGAGTAATTAAGCAGGTGAGCTTTGATTAGAAGCTCTGCGTCAATAAGGCCGTGGTTGGAGGTTAAATTAATACGTTTCAGGAGGCTGGCGGGAATGAGCTTGAAGGCGCAGTCCAGGTCGGAGTAGTGAATACCGAACAGTTTTCGCATAACAATGTTGTAACTAAAGGAAAGGAAGCGGCGGGTAAGGGAGTACTGTTTATAGCGGCGGAAGCCGATGACCATATCGCTGTACGGAAGGAGCGCGATGAATTTTTTCAGTTCTTTGAGGTCATACTGATTATCACCGTCGGAATAGAATACGTAGTCGTAGCGGGAGGCTTTGAAGCCATCGACTAAAGAAACGCCGTAGCCAAGGTTTTGGGAGTGGTGTATTACCGATACGTTGTCGTATCTTTGGGCTAGACGGTCTGCTGCTTCGGCGGTTTTGTCGGGACTGCCGTCTTCGATAATTATTATCTCGTAAGTTTTGAGGTTTAGACTTTCTAATACATTTATTGCCTGATTAACGACGGGAGTGATGTTACCTTCGTCATGGTAGGCGGGAAAGAAAACCGAAAGGGTAATGGGTGAGTTGTCAGTCATAACGTGAAGTATATATAGGCTTGGTGATTTTAATATATCATGTTTTGTCGATCATTTGTCACTATTTGGGGTTATGGACTGATTTATCGGCTGAGAAGAGGACATGTTAAAAAGTGATGTTTGTTGTTGAAGAAAATTGTATTATACTCACAACCACAATTGAATAGCGTATCAAGAGTGAGTGTGAATTTCATCAAAGATGAAATACGGGAACTGGTCCGTCACTAACACTTCCGCAACCGGCTACTTAAAGTAGTAAGGTGCGACTTCCAGCCCTTCGCGGGGTAGATATTTGAACTGTATTAGACCGCCCGAAGGGGCGGTTGTTTGTTCTTTGTAAATTAAATTGATAAAAATCCAGTTAGTTTTAGGTAAAGGAGACGGATATGCCTAATCAGCAAGCAGCGTTTAGGAGTTTCGTGGCGGCTCGTGGTGACAGTGCGTTTGTTGACATGGCGCAGAAGATGCGCTGGGCGATTTCTGAAGATGAGCCTGGAGACCAAGTTGTTGCTTTTAGTGATGGCCATGTGCCTACAACGGCGCCGGCTGTGGTTAGGAGAGTTGCTCAAGGTTTTCAAGGAGAGACGGAACTTTTAGGAGAAGCCCTGGAGAAGCTTAAGAAGGCTGTGAGTGAGTGTAGTGGCCTAAGAGTGGAAATTAGGGCGCCAAAGGGGCAGAAAAGGGTGTTAATGAGAATAAGTAGCGCAAATGGAGATGGAGATGAGCTGGATTTATTAACCCTACTTGTGTACCAACAGTCTTCTGTTAGCTGACGCTAGCGGGTTGTCCTGATTTGATGAAATTGTTCTTTATCCCTTTCGTTTTGGCGGAAGGGATTTTTGTTTTTGCTAAGTTTATTCTTTTAGGGTTTGTTGGTAGGTATAAAGTTCTGATTAAAATATTACGTGATTAGGGTAAGTGATATTGCAATGTGTTTGTAAAAGGGAGCCTTTAGCTAACTCTTGCTTGATGGCTGATTTTTATTTACACTGGTCATTTATCATGCCTGGTGATGTTGCACATATAAATATTAAAGGGGCGAGCGTTCATAATTTAAAAAACGTTAGTTTAAAAATTCTCCGAAACAAGCTAGTGGTGCTGACCGGCTTGTCCGGGTCGGGAAAATCCTCTTTAGCTTTTGATACTTTGTACGCAGAGGGTCAGCGGCGATATGTGGAGTCTTTGTCGGCGTACGCGCGCCAGTTTTTGGGCTTAATGGATAAGCCGGACGTGGACAGAATTGACGGTTTGCCGCCGGCTATTTCGATTGATCAAAGAACGGCTTCTCATAATCCGCGTTCAACGGTGGGTACAGTAACGGAAATTTATGATTATTTAAGACTTTTGTATTCTCGAGTGGGGACACCTCATTGTCCTGAATGCAGAGGGGTGATTGAAAAACAGACGATAAAGCAGATGGCCGAGCAGGTGCTTGGTTTGCCGGTTGACAGACAGTATTTGATATTGGCGCCGGTTATAAAAGACAGAAAAGGGGAACATAAGCAGGTGATAAGGGATGCGATGTCTGCCGGCTATGCGCGGGTAAGGGTGGACGGCACTGTTTATTCGGTAGAAGAAGCGGCTGGATTACAATTAGATAGACAGAAGAGACATTCGGTGGAGATTGTGGTTGACCGGTACTGGCTGGAAGAAAAGCCGGACAAGCCCAGGCTGACCGATTCTTTAGAGACAGCGGTCAGACTGGGCGAAGGTTTAGCGGCGGTAGTTGATGAAGAGAATAATAACGAGCAGTTATTCTCTGAACAATTTACGTGTCCGAAATGTAACATGAACGTGGCGTCGTTAGAGCCGAGAGATTTTTCTTTTAATTCTCCACACGGAGCTTGTTCTGACTGTACGGGGCTGGGCACACAACAGGAAGTGGATCCGGATTTAGTTATTCCTAATAAGAAATTAAGTTTGGCGGAGGGGGCAGTTAAGCCTTGGAGTAAGTCGGGGCGTAATAGATGGTATGATAGACTGCTTAGGGCGGCGGCTAAGCTAAAAGGTTTTTCTATGGATGTGCCGGTGACCGGATTATCAAAAAAGGACGTTGATTTTGTTTTGTATGGAGGAGACGAGCTGGTTACGGTCAGGACCAGTAGGGGGGAGTGGCAGACAACGTATGAGGGTATAGTGTCTCAGTTGATGAGACGCTATAAGGAGACAGACTCTGAGGCGGTGAGGGGGGAAATAGAGCAATATATGGTGGAAAAGGACTGTCCGAAATGTGAGGGTAAGCGGTTGAAGCCGGCTCCGCTGGCGGTAACAGTGGGGGATAAAAATGTTTATGAAGTGGTAACCTTGCCGGTGGATGAGGCTTTGAACTTTTTTAAAGACTTGCAAAAAGGCAAGAATAATTCTTTTGATGAGCAAAAACAGAAGATTGCTAAACAGATATTAAAAGAGATTATAAACAGGCTAGCTTTTTTGCAGGATGTGGGGTTGGCTTATTTGACTCTGGACAGGCGGGCTAGCACTTTAGCGGGGGGAGAAGCGCAAAGGATTAGGCTGGCTACGCAGATAGGGTCTGGTTTGGTGGGGGTCTTGTATATTCTGGACGAGCCGACTATCGGTCTTCATCAGCGTGATAACAAGAGATTGATTAAAACTTTATGCAGTTTGAGAGATATAGGGAATACGGTTGTGGTTGTAGAGCATGACGAAGAGATGATCAGAACGGCTGACCAGGTGGTGGATATTGGGCCGGGAGCGGGTAAGCACGGCGGCAAGGTTGTTTTTCAGGGTACTTCCAAGCAGTTAGAAAAAAGAGCCACATTAACAGGAAAGTATTTGTCAGGGAGGTTGAGCATAGAAGAGCCGCAGGCTTATCGGGGAGGTAACGGTAAGAAGATAACCGTTGTTGGGGCAAAGGAACATAATTTGAGAAACGTAACAGTTGATATTCCCCTGGGAGTTTTTGTGTGTGTGACGGGGGTTTCTGGGTCGGGCAAGTCATCATTAATTAATGATGTATTGTCGAAGACTTTAGCTCGTCATTTTCACCGGGCCAGAACAAAGCCGGGAGACCATAAAGAGATAAAAGGGTTAGAAAATTTAGACAAAGTGATTACTATTGACCAGTCTCCTATTGGGCGGACACCGCGCAGTAATCCGGCTACTTATTCGGGGCTGTTTACGCCTATAAGGGAATTGTTTGCTTCTACGGAAGAAGCCAGAGTGAGGGGATATAAGGCGGGGAGGTTTTCTTTTAACGTAAAAGGAGGGCGGTGTGAGAAATGTCAGGGGGACGGGATGTTAAAGATAGAAATGCATTTTTTGCCGGACGTTTATGTGGAGTGCGATGAGTGTAAGGGGAGACGTTATAACAGCGAAGCGCTGGAAGTGGAATATAGGGGAGTGAACATTTCTGATGTGCTGGACATGACGGTAGAGCAGGCGCTGGTTTTTTTTGAAGCTATTCCCGCGGTGAGGGATAAGTTGCAGACGTTAAGTGATGTGGGCTTGGGGTACGTACATTTGGGACAACCGGCGACTACGTTGTCGGGAGGAGAGGCCCAGCGGGTTAAACTGTCCACGGAATTGTCGCGACGGGCGACAGGTAAAACTTTGTATATATTGGACGAACCGACTACGGGTTTACATTTTGATGATGTGAGGAGATTACTTAGTGTGTTGCAGAAATTAGTTGATAAGGGAAATACGGTGTTGGTTATTGAACACAATATTGATGTGGTTAAAAGCGCTGACCATATTATTGATTTGGGTCCGGATGGCGGAGATGCGGGAGGAGAAGTGGTGGCCGTGGGTACGCCGGTGGAAGTGGCTAAGATTAAAAGAAGTATTACCGGGAGATATTTGAAGAAGGTGATTCATCCCGAAGGTGTCTCATAGGGATAATTAGTCCCGAAGAGATTTTAAAAGGTGCTACAATAGAGGGGTGGATAGGAAGATAATTTTGTCAGTTATGGCGGTTTTGGGAGTGGCTGCTTTGGCGGCCAGTTTTAGGTTTTTGGATATAAATAATTTTCCGCCGGGTCTTTTTCCCGACGAGGCGGCTAACGGAGAGGACGCGCTGTTAATTTTAAAAGGGGACTGGCGCCCCTTTTATCCAAGAGGGAATGGGCGCGAGGGTCTGTTTTTCTATTTGCTGGCGTTTTCTGTAAAGATATTTGGGGTGGGCTTTTGGCAAATACATGCGGTTTCAGCGATGGTAGGGGTGTTAACTGTTTTGGGTGTTTATTTCGCGACCAGGGTTTGGTTTGGCAGGCAGGCTGGGTTTTTGGCGGCGTTTTTATTGGCTACAAATCATTGGCACGTAACGTTGTCTAGAACGGGCTTTAGGGCGATATTGATACCTCTTTTTGTGGCGGCGTTTACGGCTTTTGCCGGGTACGCGATTCGATTTGTTAGTGAAAAAGGAATCGGTAATCAAGAATCAGGAGTCAATTGGCAGAGAAAGGTTGTGTCGTATCTGTTTGCGGTGCTGGCGGGGGCGGCGTTTGCCAGCGGTTTTTATACCTACATTGCTTATCGGGTGATGATTGGGGTGGTGGGAGGCGTCTTTTTGTTATTATTGATAAGCGATTTAATGGAGACTTTTAAAAGTAAAGGCGAAGTTAAGATGCCTCATTTTAGGAGATATGGTTGGCATGTTTTATGGGCGGTGGTGGCCGGTTTGATCGTGCTAGCTCCTCTGGGCTGGTATTTTGTTAAGAATCCAGCTGATTTTGTGGGGCGGGCAGGACAGGTTTCGGTTTTTAATGAGGATTTGCAGGAAGAATACGGGGACGGAAGCCTGTGGCTGACGATCTGGTATTCGATGAGGGAAACGACAATGTCTTTCTTTTACGGGGAAGGCGATCTTAACTGGCGTCATAATGTGTCCGGTTATCCTTTATTGAATCCATTAGTGGGGGTGTTGGGGTTGTTGGGTTTGGCTTGGGCGTTTATGGAATCGGGTTTTTTGTTTAAAAAAATATGTCAGGGAAAGGAGATTCATTTGAGCATGGTATTTCCGTATTTATTATTACTGTTGTTTGGTATGGTCTTGCCGGTAGTTACAACAATAGAAGGAGTACCTCATGCTTTGCGTTCGGTGGGCATGGTTGTACCTATTTTTATGCTGGCAGGAACAGCTGGCGCGGTGGCTATTCACTGGTTTCAAAAAAGATATAGAAGTGGCATCATAAGGGATGTTTTTTACGGGCTGGCGGCAGGTATTTTACTGCTTACGGCGGTTTATGACGGGGCCCTGTATTTTTTTGTGAGCAGGAATGACTCCCAGGCTCACTATGCTTATCGGGCGGATTTGACGGAAGTATCGAAATATATAAATGAGAAATACGAAATCCTAAACGTAGAGAAACCCGAAACAAATTCAGAATCTGAAACTTTGGAAAAATTAGAAAGCGGAGCAGGTTCGAGACCTTATTTAGTTTTGGATAAGTTTTCTTTGCAGACGGTTCATTTTTTGACCCATTCTGTTAAACACAGGGGCTGGAAGCTGATAAGTTCAGCTCATGACCACACGGTTGGAGACGAGGATCACTCCGACGAAGCGGATCACAAGTGGACACAGCTTGATCCGGAGGACAGTCATCTGACGGCGCTTAAGCCGGGCGAGATAATAATTTTTACGCAATCGACTATTTTTGACACGAAGAGATACGAGGAGATGTATCCCGAGATTGAGTTGATAGATTCCAGAACTAATCGCTTTGGCCAGGAGATTATGAGGGTTTATGGATTGAAGGAAGAAGGCGAGGTGGAAGGGATGAAATCGGACGAGCGGGGATATGATTTGGACGCCTAAATAAAATTCAAAACTTGAAAAGGCAAAAGTCAAAACTGTTTGATTTGTTCTGTTTGAAGCTCATCAGTTGATTGGTGCTGATAGGTTTTTTATGGCCAAGGCCTGTAATTGTTGCTTTATTGAGAGTGACGAGAGTAAAATTCAGTGATGGTTAATGGGGGAATAACGGATTCTGATAAGAGTTATTTGGAGAGGGTGGTTTTTAATACAGTAAGATATTTCGATATTTTTGAGATGCCGGTGACGGCGGTGCAGATTTGGCGGGTGTTGATTGTAAGCGGTGGTGGAAGCGGGGTAAGGTGGCGCGGCAGTCATATTTTTTCTTTGAGGGAGATAAGAGAGGTGCTGGAAAATTCGAACTGGTTAAGAGAGAGGTTGTCTTACCAGTGGGGTTATTGGGGGATGAAAAACTCAATGGGAACCAAAGAAAGCGATAAAAAGAAATGGGTCAGTAACAGATTAAGAAGGCACGCTATAGCTCAACAAAAGTGGAAGATTGTTAGAAGAGCGGTTTGGTGGATGGGATGGGCGCCCTTCGTAAAAATGATTGGGGTAACAGGGTCTTTGTCTTTGGATAACACACGACCGGAAAGCGATTTGGATTTGCTGGTGATAGTCAAATCGGGCCGGATTTGGACAGCCAGGATTTTATTACTGATGACTGTTCAGCTTCTGGGTTGTCGTCGAAAATATTGGGACCAGGAGGCGCCTGACAAAATTTGCCTGAATCATTTTATTACCGATGATAATTTGGTGATGGCTAAAGAGATAAGAACTTTATACACGGCAGTTCTTTACACGCGGCTTAGGCCGGTTGTGGGACTGGATGTATATCAAGATTGGTGGGAGGAGAATGGCTATTGGATACGGAGATTTTTAATGATGCCGAGCGGGCAGAATATTGAATCCAGATGGTTGGTAAGAACCCCGACTGTTTTTAAGTGGATAAAGAAGGTACTGGAAGGGGTATTTTCGGAACCGGTGGGGGAAGTGATGGAAAGAGGCGCAAGAAGCTGGCAAGAAAAAATGATTGAGCGGCATAGCAGAGGCGGCAGGCCGGGCCAGCCAGGCAGGATTTTTGTTTCTGATACGGAGTTAGCCTTTCATCCTGATTCTAAAGAAAGACTGGTGTTAACGGCTTTTGCGCAAGAGCCAGGGCAGGAGAGGTTGTTGTAGGGGGTGTTGAAATCTACTGTTGCAATTTAGCAGTCCTGGTGTTAGAGTGCTAGTTGAGCTTTCGTGGTCACTTCAAGTTTGCTTTGTTGGTAGGCTTGTTGTATAAATGAAAGTTCAAAAGATTTTTAATAATTAATTTATTAACATATATGAAAATTGAACCGTTGTATGATAAGGTGGTCATCAAGCCTCTGGAGGGAGAAGAGGTAACAGAGTCGGGAATCGTTTTGCCCGACACGGTCGATAAAGAAAAGCCGATGCAGGGGGAAGTGGTGGCTGTTGGTCCAGGCAAGCGTCTGGATAACGGGGAAACAGCTCCTGTGAGCGTGAAAGTGGGAGACAAGGTCTTATTCACTAAATATGCTCCGGATGAGGTGGAAATAAAAGACGAAGAGTTTCTGGTGATCGAAGAGGATAAGATACTTGGAATAGTGAAGGAGTAAAATAGATTAGGAATTCTTAGTTTCTAAATCCGAAACAAACAAGAAATCATAAATTTGAAATATATATAATTCTTCATTCTTAATTCTAAATTCTAAAAATTATGGCTAAGCAAATTTCATTTGACGAGTCAGCCCGCGAGCATTTGCGCAGAGGGGTTGATCAATTGGCTGATACCGTAAAGGTGACGCTGGGCCCACGCGGCCGAAACGTGGTTCTTGATAAAGGTTTTGGCGCGCCGGTGATTACCAACGACGGTGTCACGATAGCAAAAGAGGTAGAGTTACCTGATAAGTATGAAAACGTGGGAGCAGAATTGGTTAAAGAGGTAGCTGAAAAAACTAATGACGTGGCTGGGGATGGAACGACCACAGCTACTTTGTTGGCTCAAAGCATGTTTAAGGAGGGATTGAAAAACCTGGCGGCTGGGGCCAACCCGATGGTATTAAGGAAGGGTATTGAAAAAGCCACGAAAGTCGCGGTGGATTCTTTGGATGAGCAAAAAAGGGATGTGTCCGGAAAAGAAAATATTGCTCAGGTGGCGACCATTTCAGCACAGGACGAAGAAGTGGGTAATTTGATTGCCGAGGTGATGGAAAAAGTCACCAAGGACGGCGTGATAACCGTGGAAGAATCGCAGACTTTGGGGCTGGAGTCAGAAGTGGTAGAGGGGATGCAGTTTGATAAAGGCTACATCAGTCCCTACATGGTGACCAATACGGAGAAAATGACAGCCGAATTAAAAGATCCGTATGTGTTAATAACAGACAAGAAGATTTCGGCGGTGTCTGATATATTGCCTCTTTTGGAAAAGTTGATGCAGTCTGGCAAGAAAGAGCTGGTGATTATCGCTGAAGACGTTGAAGGCGAAGCCCTGGCTACTTTAGTGGTTAACAAGATAAGAGGAACTTTCAGCACTTTGGCAGTAAAAGCGCCCGGTTTTGGAGATCGGCGCAAGGAGATGTTGCAGGATATGGCAGTGCTGGTAGGCGGGCAGGTGATTTCCGAGGAAGTTGGGTTGAAGTTGGAAAATGCTGATGTTTCGATGTTGGGTCAGGCCGACCGGGTAGTGGCTGATAAAGATGAGACCACTATTGTCGGCGGCAAGGGCAAGCAGGAAGATATTGATGCTCGTGTAGCTCAAATTAAGCAGGCTGTCGAGACAGAAACTTCCGACTTTGATAGAGAGAAACTGCAGGAGCGCCTGGCTAAGCTGGCTTCCGGAGTAGCAGTTATCCGGGTTGGTGCTGGTACCGAAACGGAGCAAAAAGAGAAACAGCATCGGGTAGAAGACGCGGTATCTGCTACTAAGGCGGCCGTGGAAGAAGGTATTGTACCCGGTGGAGGCTTGGCGCTGTTGACGGCTACAGGGAAATTGTCTGAAGAGATAAAGAAAAAGGAAGAAAAAGGCGCTGAAGAAGTTCAGAGAGATTTTGTTACCGGTATGCGACTGGTAACGAGAGCTCTGGAAGAGCCGGTGCGGCAGATTGCTATTAATGCCGGTCGGGAAGGATCGGTTGTGGTGGAGGAAATAAGGAAGCAGGGCTTTGGAGTGGGCTATGACGCTCAAAAGCACGCTTACGTGGATATGTTTGAGGCCGGTATTGTGGATCCTAAGATGGTTACCCGTTCAGCTTTACAGAATGCCGCTTCCATAGTGTCTATTATGTTGACCACCGAAGCCATGATTACCGATATTCCGGAAGAAAAGGACAAGGGCGGAGGCGGTGGGATGCCAGAAGGTATGCCGGGCGGTGGTATGGGAATGATGTAAAGCCCATAGCGACTCGCGGCTTTAATTGACAACAAGCTCCTGTTTAACAACAGGGGCTTGTTTTATATATTTCTGTTATAATAATGATTAGCGGTTATGGAAATCTGAAATTCGAAATCAAAAATCCCAATCAAATTCCTAATGGCAAAAGAACAGCGAAATCCTAATAATCAAGACCAGGTGCTTGATGTGGAGGAG
>CAYMOF010000010.1:33909-36989 GCA_964392095.1 uncultured Candidatus Saccharibacteria bacterium
TATGGCGGCGTTGTCGTATGTGGCTTTTTTGGTTTTGATACCATTGTTGGTAAGGCGTAACGATCCTTACGTGGTTTGGCATGCGAAGCAGGGGTTAGTGATTTTGATAGGTTTAATATTAGCGGTGGTGGCGGCGCAATGGATGAGGGCTCCGGCAAATATTTTGTTTTTAGTGCTTTTGATTGCGAACGCGATTGGGCTGGTGCAGGCGTTGATAGGAAAGAAATGGAAGATTCCGGTTATTGGCAACCTCGCTGATAAGTTTAAAATATAGTGGAGTGGGAGCGATCCTATTTGGGCTTAACCCGCCGGGTTATTTTTTTGGTACAATGGAGAGATGGAGAGTTTTAAAAACACGAAGATTGTGTGTTCTTTAGGTCCTGCTTGCGCGGCCGAGTCGGTGTTGCGGGAGATGGTGAGAGCCGGCATGGATGTAGCACGGGTTAATTTTTCTTATGGAGATATTGATGTCAACATTGAACTTATTGAGAAAGCTAGAGAGGCGGCTAAAGCGGAAGGGAGGCCGCTGGCGATATTGCAGGATTTGCAAGGGCCTAAGATCAGGGTAGGAGAATTGCCCGAAAACGGAGTTGAGTTAGGGGAAGGGGCTATAGTTACTTTCAGGGTGGGAGTAAAAAGTGCTGGTAAAAGAGAAATTCCCGTCGTTTATGATCGTTTGGCGTTGGAGGTGAAAAGAGGCGATAGGATTTTGTTGAGCGGGGGGGAGGCAGAGGTTGAGGTCATGGGTACGACGGAGAGAGCTATCGAGGCTAAAGTTTTAATGGGAGGGAGGGTGCATTCTTATCACAGTATTTCTGTGCCGTCGGCATATTTGTCGGCGGAAGCTTTTACAGAAAAAGATGAGCGGGATTTGGCTATGGGGCTGAAGCATAATGTGGATTATGTGGCTCTTTCTTTTGTGCGCCAGGCTGATGATGTGCTTAGTTTAAAGGAGCGTATTCATAAAAGTTTGCCGGAGGATACGGAAGAACCGGCGGTAGTAGCTAAAATTGAGAAGCAAGAGGCGCTGGATAATTTTGATGAGATTTTGAAAGAGGCAGACGCGATTATGATAGCACGGGGGGATTTGGGTATTGAGACATCGGTGGCGGCCGTTCCAGTAAAACAAAAAGAATTGATAGCTAAGTGTGTAGTGGCTGGCAAGCCGGTGATAACAGCGACTCAAATGTTGTATTCAATGATTAATAAAAAGAAACCTACGAGAGCGGAGGTTTCTGATGTGGCTAATTCGGTGATTGATCATACGGACGCGGTGATGTTGTCGGAAGAAACGGCGATGGGCAGATATCCGGTGCGGGTGGTAATGGAGCTGGCTAATATTATTGAAAAAACAGAAGAGTTTCCTTTAAAAAATTTACAGCCACATAGAGACGCGAAAGGACAAAAGGTTCCATTTGCGGTGGCGGCGGTAGCGGTGGAGTTGGCCAGGCACGTGGATGCCAAAGCAATTATTGTTACGACCAGGTCAGGGTACTCGGCTTTGGCGGTATCCCGCTTTCGACCCGAGGTGCCTATTTTAGCGGCTACGGA
Organism: uncultured Candidatus Saccharibacteria bacterium; assembly: GCA_964392095.1. GTDB lineage: Bacteria > Patescibacteriota > Andersenbacteria > UBA10190 > UBA10190 > CAYMOF01. Next base: position 35,461 of record CAYMOF010000010.1, read on the forward strand.
TAATCCAAGAACACAAAATCGGCTAATGTTGAGTTGGGGAGTAGCTCCGTTTATGGAGCAAGGTTATGAAAATCCGGAAAGCTATTTGGAGAAATCTTTAAAAGCAATAAAGAAAGATTTTGTTTGGAAGAAAGGGGACAAGCTGGTGGTGGTTTCGGGTTTAAAGAGAAAAAAGAAAGGGTATGACAGCATTGTGAGAGTGGCGGAGGTGTAGCCCAGTAAAAACTATTTCATGCAGTGGCTGAAGCCGCTGAGATTTAACCCGCCGGGGGCGGGTTAAAGAAATATTGTTACTGGGCGTAATAAAAACTTAAAACCTAAAAGGAGAAAGTCAAAAATTTTATTCTTCTTTGCCTTTTGGGTTAAGGAAGGGTTATACATTTTTACGATCTTGCAAGGCTAGACCATCCTTCGCTAAAGCTACGGATTGGTTGCCCGTTTTCTAAAATTCGTGGTCTGCTATGTGGCAGCCGCACTCATTTTTTAAAGCGGACAAAAAAAGAGACCCTGGAGAGGGTCAGGGCGCCGAGTAAACAGGAGCGTGGGTGTATTGCAGGTTTGATTCCAGCGCATCTAGTATTTCTTGGAGGCTGTTGGCTTTGACCAGAAAGCAATGAAAGGTAACTCTGGGCCTTTTAAATTTTCCTGCTCTTCTCCATTGAGGGAGGTTTTTAGCTATTCTGGCGTGTGTGTCCCAGCGTAGAAAAACAGGAAATAGGTCTGGGGTTGGAGTTTCTCGTATGATAATGGCATCAAGACTGTCGCGTGCCATCATGGCTTTTTCGGCTTCTTGTGTGTTGGCTACTATCATGATGGTGTCCATTGGAAGCTCCCGAATATTGTTAGCAGGACAAGAAAAAGAACAAAATCAACTTGTAAAATATATTTGTTTTTAATATGTTTGTCAAGTGGAGGAAAGTGTTTTGGTGGGATGCCGGAGTCTGGTTGAACGGGATCGCCTTGAAAGCGATTAGGCCTGAAAGGGTCTCGGGGGTTCGAATCCCTCTCCCACCGCCAAGAAAAGTAAGTATCGTGCAACCCATATGTCCCCAAAACCAATCAACCCAGACTCCCTCATTAAAAGCCGGATCGCTGAGAGCCTTACTGAGTTGCTACTTGAAGGAAGCGGATACAGGGTAGTTCGCATTGCCCGGGAGGGCTTACTGAATGGTATAAGCCGGGAAGATACGCGGCTGCTTCTTAAATCTCAATCCGCCGGTCAGATTATGACTGCACCCCCATTCGTTGTGCTGGATAAGAAAGGTGAGAATGTTGCTCTGGTAAAAGTGAAGTTTGTATCAGCCAAAAGCCGTGGCACAAACATTACCCACGGCATCGGACAGATCAGAAGGTACTGGCCGGAGACATTGCTAGTGGTAGTTGCGGCTGAAGAACCTCATTTCAGTGTTGTCGATCGAAATCAAGACAGAGTTTCAATTGAGCAAATATTTTCCCAGATAAAAAAAGAAACCCTCGCGCAGTTCGAGGGAATTTTGCAGAAAAAACTAAACTAGGCACTGCTTGGCAGT
>CAYMOF010000011.1:0-35476 GCA_964392095.1 uncultured Candidatus Saccharibacteria bacterium
GGTATGTTTAGAAACAATTCGGGATTATGGTAACAACAAATCCCGTTTAGTAGCCTCTAGGGGAATCGAACCCCTGTTTCCAGGATGAGAACCTGATGTCCTAGTCCACTAGACGAAGAGGCCGTGATAATGAAAATATCGGATTTTTTTGACATTAGCAATAGTTTTGAAGCTAATCACTTTGGATTAACTGGCTGATATCTTGCTTGGGATTGGCTAGCAGTCTTTTGGTTACCTTTTCCATTTGCATGTTACGGGAACCTTTAACTAATACTATGTCCCTTTCATGCAGGAAATCGCGAAGCCATTTGCCAACATCTCGGCTGGAATTAAAATGGTGAACGTCGGTGGTGTTGTCCTTTTTTAAAGCGGCGGCGCCGGCGGCGCGCATAGCTTCGCCGACGGTTATAAGAACAGAAGTGTTGGTGGCGGCGTGTTCGCCGATTTTTTTATGCCAAGCAATTGACTGTCCGCCCAGGTCTAGCATGTCGCCCAGAACAGCAATGCGACGGCGTTTTTTAGAATGATTGTAGGCAGATATTTCTGATAAGGTTTGAAGAGCTAGGATTGCGCTTTCCGGTGAAGCGTTGTACGAATCATCAATAATTAAAGACTGGTTTGCGCCGGATAATAGGTGCATTCTACCAGGAGGAGGTTTTAGCTGGTGAAGCCTGTTAACGGCTGATTTTATATCGATTTCAAGAGCGAGGGCGACGGCTAAAGAAGCTAAAATATTCGGGACATGATATTTGGCTATAATATGGGGAAGGTTGAGCTCATAGATTTTTCCTTGAATTAATAGTTCGCCGGCAAGGCCGTAGTTTTTTAGACGGTTGATTCTTCTTAGGCGAACATTTGCCTGGTCGGATTCGCCAAAGAAAATGGTTTTTGCCTTGGTGTGATCTTTCATTTCAGCCACTAATGAATCGTTGGCGTTTAGGATAGCAAAGCCTTCTTCCGGCAGTCCGGCAACCAGGGACATTTTTTCATGGGCAACCATATCCTTGGTGACAAAGAGGCGCAGATGAGTAGAGCGGACATTGGTGACAACACCAATATTAAAAGACATTTTACGAGAAAAGAAATCTATGTCGCCGGGCTGGTCAGCGCCCAGCTCGAGGACGATAATGTTTGGTTCTTCGTTCATTATTTCTCTTATCTTGCTGCCGGCTAAAAGTCTTATCCAGCCGGCGGCGGTAGATTGGCGCTTAACACCCAATATAGATAAAGCAACTCCAATGGGAGTGTTGTAGCTTTGGGGGGAAATCCTTAAACGGAAGTCGTCGCTAATAGCCAAAGCAATAGCTTCTTTGGTCATGGTTTTTCCGGTGCTGCCGGTTACGCCGATTAGAGTGGGTTGATAGCGACGAAGATAGTCACAGGTTCTTTGCCAAAGAATTGATTTACCCAGTTTTTTAAACATACGGAGGCAATATTATGAAATCAAATTACATTAAGGTGACAGATTCTTTCATCACCTACTTCAGCTCCAGCTTTCATTCCCTTTGGCGATAAGTTTTTTGGAATTCCATTGCGGGAGGAACTTTCCCGACGCGTCATCCGCTTATTCATATAGTCTGATTTCATAATGTGGTGTTTTATTGTATTTTAGCACAGATATGTGCCAGTGCTTATATCGTTATACTCCTCTGTTTTCGTCTTGGTCGGGTTGAAAAGGAGTTGTTGAGGACTTTGAGGGATCGTAGTCAGGAGGAACTTGGAAATAATTAAGGAGCTTTTCGGCGATTTCACTGAACATGGGAGCGGCAGTTCCGGAAGCAAAAGAAAGGCCGGCGGGATTATCAAGCTTGATAAGTATTGAAAAACGAGGTTGATCAGACGGTCCGTACCCGACAAAAGAAATTATTTTTTTGTCAGGCGAATATTTACCTTTCTCGTCCGGCACCTGGGCGGTACCGGTTTTACCAGCCAGATAATAGCCTGGCACTTTAGCCAGCCCGGCGACTCCCTTTTCGATTACGCTGACCATCATGGCAGTTAATTCATTGGCGGTAGTTGAGGTGATTACGCGACGAATTTTTTGGGGTTCAATTTTTTCTTCCGTGCCGTCACTATGCCTAATGCTTGAGACTAAGTAGGGACGCATCAAGCTCCCGTCGTTAGCCAGCACGTTAATAGCGTTCAAGACCTGAAGAGGAGTAGGGGCTACTCCCTGACCAAAAGAAACAGTAGCGACAGTAGCCACATTCCATTCGTCTGGGGGAATAAGAGTGCTTTGTGTTTCTCCGCCCAGTTCAATGCCCGTTTTTTCTCCTAGGCCAAATCTTCTCAAAAAATCATACATTAGTTCGGCTCCTAGTTGTTGTCCCACCCAAACCATGCCGACGTTGTTTGATTGTTCAAGAATTTGAGTCATGGTTTGGATGCCGTGATGTTTACCATCAAAAGTGTTTATGGTGTATTTATCTACTCTTACTGGTCCTGTGTCGTTAAAGGTTGTGTTGGGGGTGACTTTTCCTTCTTCTATGGCGGTAGCCATGATGATGGGTTTGAGAATTGATCCGGGTTCGAATATTTCGGAAACTACGGGGTTAAGCTGAACAGAGGCGTGGCGGACACCGTAATAATAATTGGGATCATAAGTTGGATAAGTAGCCATACCTAAAACAGCTCCAGAAGAGGGCTCCATAACTATAATGCTGCCTCTTTCCGCCTGGTACTTTTCTACACCTTCTTTTAAGGTTTTTTCTATAATGTTCTGAACAACGCGGTTTATGGTGAGAACAATGTCGGAACCGTCCCGAGCAGCCTGAAAGTTATTGGCGCCAACTCCAATAATGTTGCCCGAAGCATCGCGCTCTGATGATAAGAAACCAAGATCGCCGGCTAAGGTTTCTTCGAAATGCTCCTCTATTCCATAGCGGCCTACCTTTTGGGAATCTTCAAGTCCGGTATAACCGATTAGATGCGCGGCCAGCGTATTTTCTGGATAGACACGAGCAAAAGATTCTTGAATAACTATGCCGGGCAATTGGCGTTCTTCAAGAAATCTCTTAAATTCTTCGTCCAGTTTTTCATAAAAACGAAGAAACGGTTCGTAGGGGTCGGTTTTTTGGTTAAATTTGTTGTAAAGCTTATCTTCCAAAATTGATATTTCTTTTTCTTTATCTGGAGGGTTGTCTGGTTGATTATTTAGATCTGTATTTTTGTTTGTAATTTGCCCCGTTTCTTTCATAATCTTTTCAATTTTTTCGCTTTGGCGGGTTTGGTAAGCATAAAGTGCGGGAGCTAACTCTTTGGCCACATAAGCGGGATCTTCAATCTCGCGGGGAACGGCAAAGGCTATCCAGGCCTTATTGTCAACGGCTACAGGAAAAAGATCTTCGTTTCTGTTTTCACGCATATAAATGGTTCCCCGTCGGGGAGCAATTTCCGAAGCGTGCTGACGTTGGCTGGCGGCTACGGCTTCGTAATAGTCGTGGTTATAAATTTGCAGATTAACCAAGCGAGCGCCTAGTCCCCCAAAAGCAATAAGGAGTATGAAAATCAGGGATAATATTCTTTGCTCGGAATTAAACATTAATTAAATATTAAACGCTTAGCTTGTAAAGCTATTTTAAAGTCTGTTATGACAGGTCTTAGTCGGTCAAGGCGGCTACGCGATCCAGATGAGGGATTAGGTAAGATACTTTGTCTGTTTTTACCAAATTTAAATTCTGAATATCTTTTTCTATAGTGTTGATTGAGCGCAGTCTGGCTCCTTTAAGTTCTAGCTCGCGCTGTCGGTCTCGTAGTTCTATAATTTCATTTTCCAAACGTTGTATGTCGGATCCTTCAGAGGCAGTACCCAATACCTGTCCTAGGTAAAGAAAGCTTAAAGCGGCTAGTGAAAAGATAGTAATCACTCCCAAGATAGCGGTGGCAGTATGTGAATTGATGAATCCGCTTTCCCATTTATTGTTTCTAACTTTAGTTTTTAGAGAGCGCCAAGTTCGACAGGATTGCTTGTTTAAGTTATTGGCGTGGTTTCTGGGAACTACGTTCTGTTTGATATTTTTCGTCATGTGTTTGTTTTGATTATGTTTTTATTTCTTAGGGTGGGTTTACTGAATTGTTTGCCTGGATGACTCTAAGTTTGGCTGAACGAGATCTGGGATTGGCCTTGATCTCATCGGGGCTGGGCCTGATCGGTTTTTTAGTAAGAATAATAAGATCAGAGTTGTCGCGGGATGCTTTTTTAAAATAGTGTTTGGTTATCCTGTCTTCCAGGCTGTGGAAGCTGATAACCGCTAATATCCCGCCCGGTTCAAGAACTGACAGGGCTTGAGGAAGAGCGGCGGTTAGGCATTCTAATTCGCGATTTACCGCGAGTCGAAACGCCATAAAGGTTCTAGTGGCTGGATGGATTCTGGGCCGAGTGTAAGACCTTTTATTTTTCGGATAGGCTTTACTAATAACATTAGCCAGGTCTGCCGGGGTTTGTATTTGGCGTTGAGCGGATTTAATGCTTCGAGCTATGAGAAGAGCATGCTTTTCTTCTCCGTAGTGTCTAATAACTTTGGCCAGCTGATTAATTTTCAGACCATTAATAAGGTCATAGACCTCCGGATAGCGATTAATGCCTTTGGTCAGACGGTTGATTTCTGGTAGTTCGGAGTCAGGAAGCTGAGGTGATAGACCATAGCGCATGCTAAGAGAAGTTTCGCCCTGAAAAGAAAAACCTCTGGTCTTATCCGCTATTTGGTGACTGCCAATACCCAGGTCAAATAATATATGGGTGAATCCTTTGTTGATTCTACCCGGAGGATTTTTGAATGTGCTTTGTTCCCCTTTAAGAATTCCTCCCCCTGTTAATGAATCCTTAAGGTTGGCAAAGTTGGCGCATATGTAAGTGACTCGATGATGATAGGAACTAAGATTTGTTTTGGCCTGGTCTAGCACTTTAGGATCAGCGTCAAGACCAACCACAGTGCTATCTGGGTCACTAGCTTCCAAAAAGGCTTTCGCGTGTCCCCCGCCTCCCAGAGTGCAGTCTAAGAGTCGGTCGCCATTTTTAGGTTGAAAAAGATCAATGATTTCTTTGAGAAGAACCGGGATATGAACAGGTTTTTTATCTACTTGCATTAGATACCCAGTTCAGACATGCCTTCAGCTATTTCTTCACTGGCAGCTTCGGTGGTTTGCTTATAAGCCTGCCAATTATCTTCATCCCAAATCTCAATGCGGTTATAAAGGCCGGCTAAAGTAATATGTTTTTTTAGTCCGGCATACTGACGAAGATATTCCGGGATAATAACCCGCCCTTGGGAATCAATTTCTGAATCCCAGGCCCCGGCCAACATTAGTCTGGTAAAGGCGCGGCTTTTCTTTTGACTTAACGGCAGTTGAGATAAGCGCCGGGCGATTTTTTCCCATTCGTCTCGGGGATAAGCAAACAGACATTTGTCCAGACCGCGGGTAATGACTACTCCATCAGATAAATTCTGGCGGTACTTGGAGGGGACGCTTACTCTGCCTTTATCGTCGATTGAATGAAAGTGTTCTCCTATAAACATGGTTAGATAATCAAAGTCTCTTTTAGACTAAGCTCCCGCAGTTATATAGGTTGGAAAGGAGCTAAGGTGCTTTCGGTTGGGTACAAAAAAGGGGTATGCCCCCCTTTAGTTCGTGCTTTTCCACTTTAATCTTCCACTTTTCCCCACTTTTTTCCACCTATGACCACAATACTACATCATTTGACACGGAGCAATACAAAAAAGGAGAATTTTTCCACAATCCTGCTCTCCCAAGGGATACCTTCGAGATAAAATTGCGGCAGGCGAGGCAAGATCAAGTCCTCATTTATATGTGATACTCGACGCTTTCCAGTTCAGAGTGAACCAGGAGCCGTTGGAGGTTGGTCCAAGGGGGCCAGCAAGTGACTAGGGTGACTGTTGATTTTTCATCTTTAGGTAAACGGTCGACCTGGTGAGGCCAAACTGTTTCTTTTTCATAGACTCTGTAGGTATAAGTGGCAGTGGAGGTTTTTATTTGAAATTGATCTTGTTCGCTCAGTTCGCCCAGCTTAGCAAAAGCGAAACGATAAGGGCCGAAGGCTGTTGTTCCACTGCTGTGAGAGGTAATAACTACGTTGCCAGGCTCCCCGAAAGTAGTGCCCAAGGGCAAAACAACGGCTCCGTTTTTTAGATGCTCTTGAATGATTTTTTCTTCCAAAGTGTCACTGTAAACAAGGGGCAGGGTTAAATCAAAATTAGGCAGTGTAATGACGGGAATTTGGTCAGATATTGCAGGAGGTGCTTTAACAACGGGCTCGTGATTATTATTAAGAGAGCTAATAGCAGCGCGCCACCACACTAATATTTCGTTGTGATAGTAAACGCCAACGGCGATTCCCAGAATAAGGGTTATAAATAAAAGGGCAATTAATAATAATTTTTTTAAAATTATTTTACTCCAGAAGTATAAGCCACGGATTTTAGTCCGCGGAGAATCGTTTGATAATTTTAAAGATTCGCGCTGAGAAAATGATTTTTTGCGGGCTATTTTTTTAATCATGTTCGTATATAGTTCCAACTATTAGGCGAACGCTTAGAAAAGTGCCAGCACCCAAAGTATTCATAAGGAGATCGAGAGAGGTGTCGTATTGATTGTCAACCAATGATGTGCCTAGTAAAAAATCATAAATGAGCTCGACTAATTCATTACCCACTCCAAGGGTTGAGGTTACCGAAAGAACCAGCAGAGCTGTGTAATAAGGGTGATTGCGCCAGACTTTTTGAGGAAGATATTTAAGGAAGAAAATCCAGACTATGTAACAGATGAGTACAAAGCTGGCAAAGTGTTCCGCCCTATTAAGCATAGGCAGTTGGTTTCGGCCGCCTGAAAGAGTTAATACTAAATGAAAACAGTAAACCGCAAACAGGAGTGGCCAAGCAAAAGTGAGGTCGATGTTTCGTTTCTTGAAAACATCATACAAAAATTCTGAGGCTAGATAAATTAGCGCCAGGTAAAAAAGCCAAGCAATATGTATGTTGGCAGTAGCGAACTTGCCAGTCAGAGCGGATCCAAAAACAAAGAAAAAATATAGAAAGAAGGCTATTCTGGACCAGAAAAGAATAAGGGGGGTGCCGGATTTGGTCTGGGCATTGTCAATGTCGTAAATCATTATTTTATTAATAATGATGGCAGAATCATGATAGTTGCCTTTACTTAATCATCCATTAAAGTGGGCGGTATTGGATTTGAACCAATGACCCCTGCAATGTGAATGCAGTGCTCTGCCGCTGAGCTAACCGCCCCAAATTAATATGTAATAAGCTCCTTATAGGATAACAGATGATCTTTGTCTAGTTGAGAGTTCGGTAGGAATGGGTTCCTTCAACTTGTTAACAATGACTTTGTGAGGATTAGAAAAAACGTTTTTGAGAAACATGTCGTTAAAATTGCGGCGGTATTGGTATTCATTTTCCGTGATAGGAGTATAAGATACTTCTTGACCAATTTTAGATTCTATTCTTTTAACAAAGGCTTCCAGCTTTTTTTCTTCAACGTTGCCAATAATCAAAAGATCGGTGGAAGCTTCGGGAGCTCCCGTAAAAACGCCGCTGGCGCAGGCGTATCTCACGTCTCCCAGGCGCTCAATATTTTTAAACAGCCCGTCATCAACTTCCGGGCCAGCCTTTTGCATTATTGAAGTAAGTTCTGTAACTAGAATAAAGTCCTGATCAAGGGTGTAGAATTTGCGCCTTTTACTGTCATAGCTGTTAAGCATGCCAATTTTTTGGAGAATTTCCAGCTCCCTGCGGACGGCGTTTAGACGTTCATTAATTGTGCGCGCAATTTCACGAACGTAGTAAGGTCTTGATATTCCGGTGGTAAACAGAGTAATTATTTTTACTCTGGTGCGTGAGCCAAAAACTTTTTCAATGGGGAAATTTTTGCTGTTCATAAGTAATTAAGAGTGTAATGTAGGCGGCGTAAAATGAAAAGGTTATTGCTATGAACTATATTTTGGGAGCTGATACTGAATAAGGCGTGTTTGGCGAAAAATCGTGGGATGAAGGGTGGAATATGGCGACAAAGAAACAAAATAACAGATAGGGCAAAAAGTGTCTTTATTATTTATCGGAATGGGGATTATACTACGGTTTATATGGCATTCTCAAGAGACGAAGAAATCATGCGCTTAGACGTAGATGAGCTAATTCTTTTTGAGAAAACTAAATATGTTGGTGACACTTATATTTTTGAGCCAACTAAGCGTGAAGAAAATCTGGGTAGATTATTTGTGGCGGCCGAAGCCGAAGAACGAGACGGGGTTGGAAAAGAATTAATTGATACCATAGTTCAGGCTCTCCAAAATGAATATTACCGAGATCCTTCGCGCGGTATTTTGTCGAGCTTCGAAGCGGCTTTACATCAGGTTAATCTGGTTCTTTATGACGCTGTTGAACAAGGGGTGCGTGAGTGGATGGGTTCTTTTAGTATGGCTGTCGGGGTTTTATCGAAAAAATCACTTCACGTGAGTACGGCCGGAGAGGGGGCGGTTTTGCTAATCAGACAATCAAGGATGAATGAAGTTTCGGAGGGTCTATCCCGATTACCTATAATAGACCCGTTGCGAACTTTTAATCAGGTAGCGAGTGGTATTGTCAGTACTAGGGATGTTCTTATCTTTGGAAGCTCCCAATTGAGAAAACTAATAAGGAGCGCGGATTTGCCCAGACTGGTGGCTGATCATGCCGCGTCCGCCGTGACTTTAAAAATGAAGCAATTATATCAGGACAGGGGTATGGGTACGCCGCTTTCTATGCTGGTAGCTTCTGTCATTCCCAAATATGTGCAAACGGAGCGGCGGCCAGACAAGGAAGAGTCTGCCAGTAGCCGGTCTCCGGTCTCCCCAGCATCTAAGCTGAAGCTAAGAAGGCCATTGAGAATACATTATTCTACCTTCAGGTATATTTTACGATTATTGTGGATTTCTTTGGCGTGGTTGTGGTCGAAACTAGTTACAATAGCATGGCCTTACATGAAAAGGGGTTCTCGAGAAGGGGGGCGAATGATTTATAAAGCATCACTGTTTGCCGGGGAAAACATGAAATCTTTGACTCAAAAAAATATATATCGCCGGCGACAAAAGAAAGGTGTCTCTAGTTATGATAATGTTGATGGCTTTGCCCCGGCCAGATCTTTAAAGAGCAGTTCTGATTTAAAGACTGCTCAAAAGCCTATTAAGAAGTTTTCTTCTTTACCAAAGAAAATTGGCAGAGGCATTATAAAAACAATAAAGGGTATGCCTTCCAGCAGCCGCTGGTTTGCTGTTTTGGCTTTGGTGTTGGCCGTGGCTTTAAGCACGAGCTTGTTGTTATTGCAAAAGAAAAGAACTGAAGACATCGCGTTTGAAAAGGCAAGCGAGCTACTGCACGAGGCCCGGACAAAAAAGGAAGCAGCGGATACCGCGCTGATTTATGATAATCGTGATCATGCCAGCAAATTGATTGCTGAAGCGGAAGGAATAATTAAGGATTTGAGAAATACCGGTTTGTATGAAGAGCAAAGACAGAAACTAAAAGCTGATGTAACCGCTTTGCAAGACAGACTTAACCAAGTAATGAGGTTGTCTGCGGGTTCTATTGATGTTGTGGGAGACTTCGGTGAAGTTATAAGCAAAGGCTACCCATCGAGAATTTACTATCTTAACGGAGAGCTATACAGCTTTGATCCAGACAACAATGTAATTGTTAAAATGGGCGCGGACGGTAAGGCTTCAGTGGCAAACGAAATAACCCAAGATATTGGCTATTTTGAAGGAGGGGCGGCTCATGAGGATGACAAGTCTTTAATTTTGCTTACTGATACTCCGGGAATTGTTGTTTTTGATACGCTAACAGGGCTTTTGCAGAAGCAGGAAATAACATTCCCTTCAGGGGAACCGGATATAAAAGGTCTCTCTATATATGGAAACAGGCTTTATCTGTATGATAGATCGGCATTAAATATATACGGGTATAGTAAAACTTTGCGCGGTTATAGTGGAGGAAATCCTTGGATTATAAACAGCGATTTTCCAGTTGACAGCATAACCGATATAGGTGTTGATGGTTATATATACACTATGCATTCAAACGGTAATATAAATAAATTATTAAAGGGTGAGCCGGTTGATTTCGGTTTGGCACAGGTGGAGCCTTTGTTGTCCACGGTGGCACGGATATACATAAATGAAGATATTAATCACATTTACGTGTTTGATCCTCCTTTAAAGAGAGTGATTATTTTTGATACCGTGGGTAATTTAAATCGCCAGATATATTTGGGTGAAGAAATATCGCCGGTGGACATAGCCATTGATCCAAGTGAAGAAAATATTTATGTTTTAGACGGGACAAGGGTTGTAAAAATACCCTTGGCTGAAGTAACAAGTAATTAGTTGTTATTGTTTGTAGTTTTGCAGAACTTCGGCTTTTAGGTTTATTTTTTGGCCAGGTCTTACCTGGTTTTTAAGAATCATTTGCGAGACAATATATTCGACTGAATCCTGGATAGCCCGGTTCATGGGCCGGGCTCCAAATTCAGGGTTGTAGCCGATTTTAACCAGGTAGTTTACCAGTTGTTCATCGATGGCCACAGTAATACCATGTTCAGCATCGAGGCGCTTGTTAAGAGACTCGAGCATTAGTTTAGCAATCTGTTTGATGTGTTCCCTGGTAAGCGCTGAATAAGTAACTACGCTGTCAAAACGATTTAATAGTTCCGGGCGAAAAATGTTGTTCTGAAGAATGTATTCTTTTAACTTGTCGTTAAAATCTGCCGGCATGGTCCCGTTTTTTGAGGCTTGACGAATAAGCTCCGCTCCAGCGTTGCTGGTGGCAATGATTATTGTATGAACAAATGAATATACTCGACCGGCCGCGTCTGACAAGCGCCCTTCGTCAAAGACTTGAAGAAAAAGTTGATGAACTTGCGGATCGGCTTTTTCAAACTCGTCAAGAAGAAGAACGGTAAAGGGATGTTCGGAAATAAGAGAGGTAAGCCGTCCAACTGGACGTGAAGCGCTGCCGATTAAGCGGGAGACGCTGTCACTCTCCTGAAACTCGGACATGTCCAGGCGAAGCATATGGTCTTCTGACCCAAAATATACGCTGGCTAGAGATTTAGCTGTCTCGGTTTTTCCTACTCCCGTTGGTCCTAAAAAGAGAAAAGCGCCAATCGGGCGATCCCCTCCCCTGATTTGGGTACGGGCCCTGATCATGGCGCGTGAAAGGGTTTTAACTGCGTCTTCCTGATTAACGAGGCGACGGTGGATTAGTTTTTCCAGATCCAAAAGTTTTTGTTTTTCTCCAGCTCTTAGGACACCAAGATCAATGCCAATTTTTTTAGATATTACGGCATGAACATGTCCTGGTTGCACTGTTTTATAGTTGTTTGATTGAGCGAGAACAATAGCTTCTTCCAAAAAGTCAAAGGCGCGTTCAGGAAAGGGAATAAGGGGTAAAATGGATGATGTGTCTTTAACCACGGTCTTGATTGTTTTATAGGGTATCTTTAGTCGGCTGTTTCTTTCGATAGCCGGAGCGGTAAGAGCTAGCCGTTTCATGGTTCCCGCTTCCGATAGGCTGGGAACCAGAACGACTTCGAAATACTGCATTAGCTCCTGGTTTGATTTTAGGCGGAGGTGATATTGCTCGGAAGTAATCATGACAACCACGCGAACAGTCTGGGAAGATAAAAAAGGCAGAAGAATATCAGTTAAATTAATTCTTTGCTCACCCGATTCACCCAAAATAGCGCTTAAACCGTCTAAAACGGCGATTATGTTTCCGGCTTCTTCCATCTCCCGCAATGTCTGAGACAAGATGGCTAATTGCCCTGATCCTGTTTTGCTGTGGGCGACCAGCTCGGCGACATTGATGTAAATAACCCGTTCCCCGTTAAGAGCTGGGTGGGCCATGCTGTTTATTATTTTCTTCGATAGATTTCTGATAATTCCCAGACGACCTACACCGGGGTCGCCAACCAGTAAAACGTTGCTTTGTCTTTGACGAGCCAGGGTATTTATAAGGTCGGTAACTTTCTTTTCGTGACCGTAAATAACATCGTCCCAATAACTGCCTTTAGGCAAATGAGCCAGGCGATCAACCAAGGGGGTATATCCGGAAGCCCAGGACATACCAATTCCCGTAAAAGCCAAGAGTCTGTCTTTATCCCACCAGCGTTGGCGGAATAAGTCTCGTTGGCGCTTCTCCGCTCCCCACCAGAGGACAAACTTAAGGTCCTCTTCTAATAAATTATGCGAACGTAAGTAGGGCTGAATAGCTGGTTGAAGAAGAAGGAAGCCAAGAGCATGCTCCGGTTCTAAATACGGATGGTTGAGTTCGTCGGCAAGATCAAGCGAGCCTTTAATGAAATCATCCCAGTGTAGATTAGGGGTTAATAATCTGATAATGTGTTTTGAGCAATTGTTTGGTTCTATTTCCAGTCTGACCATAAAGTGTTTTAAGTGGGGCGACAGGCAAAGCGCTTTGATAAATCGACTGAAATCGTTTTTTTTCTTAGTGTTTATATTTCCCATGGTTTCTACCATCGAGAAAGAAGCGGCTTCGGCAATATTTATGGGGCGGTCAGTTGTTTTTATTTTTTTTACTTGCTGAACAGTGATTTTTGGTTTTTGGAAGGGGTAGTAAGTGCTGGCAAAAACAAGCGCGGTAAGGGTTATTAGAGAAATGGTGGTAGAAAACGCTGTTAGTAGTAACAAGGTGGTGGAGGTGTGGATAAAAAGAAGAATAGACCAACAAATAAGTCCCAAAGAAAGAGAAGATAAAAACAAGGTCAGCACAATTGGAGAAGCAAGAGTTTTGTATTCTCTAACATCGTGAAGCCGATTTTGAGGATTATATACGTATTTCACAAAGAAGGTAATTAAGGATCAAATAATAATCAAAGAAAGGCTGAAAGATATAAAAAGCAGAACTATAATTGGCCAAAGAATGAAAATAATAAAAACGATAGCGGCCAGGGGTATATACACCAGCTCTGTTCCTATCCAGGCAACTAAGACAATGGACCGGACCACGAAACCAATACAGCGCGAGATTGAATTCCAAGCAAAAATCATCATGTATTTACTAAGTGTTCCTCCTTGATATTTGACCGCGTCTCTATGCCAGTGAAAAAAAAGAGTTTTTATCATGTAGTGAACAGAGAAAAGACGAAACAGTACTCTTTGAATATTTAGGAAGAGTCTCAACAGCCATTTTGGTCCTAAAACAAATTGCCAATTTACGTAGCTTGTGAGCATGTTTTTAATATAACATGAACAAGGTATGCTGTTATGTTTTGTTTCGATGCCTGAAGTTTAAGATGTTTCAGTTAAACTAAAACCGCCTCCAAAAAAGAGACGGTTTTTAGGGCTAGCAAAAATCCGATTATTTTAGCTCCACTTTGGCGCCAGCTTCTTCGAGTGTTTTTTTCATCTCTTCGGCTTCTTCTTTGGGCACGCTTTCTTTAATTATGGAAGGAGCTTTTTCAACAAGTTCTTTGGCTTCCTGCAGACTTAGTTCAGTAAGGCCGCGGACAGCTTTAATAACAGCAATTTTTTGGCTGCCGGCATTGGCTAATTCAATGTTAAAGTCGGTTTTTTCTTCTTCCGGCGCGGCGCCGCCCTCGGCAGCATCAGGAACAGCCGCCGCGGCTACGGGCGCAGCAGCGGAAACTCCAAATTTATCTTCGAGAACTTTAACGAGTTCAGAAAGTTCCAAAACAGACATTTCTTCAATCTGTTTAACCAAGTCTTTGAACTTGGCAGGAACATCTGCCTTTTTGTCTTTGTTTTTTTCTTCTTTGGCTTTTTCTTTAGTCATGGAATTTATATTAAGTGGATAAAAAATAAAATTGATTATGAGGTTTGTTTCTGCTCGCTAATAGCACGCAATACCTGAACTGTGTGGCTTTGCGCTCCAGACAAGACTGAGACAAAGCCACAGGCAGGGCCAGATAAGACACCGACGAGTTTTCTTTGTAGTTCTTCTAATGAAGGTAGTTTGGCTAGCGAGGTTACTTCTTCCCCGGATAAGAGATTACCATTTAATACTCCGGCTAGTAGTTGGACGTCGTCTTTGCCTTTGGAAAATTCGTGAGTGGTTTTGGCGGGAGTGACTTCATCTTCGCCCCAGATAGTAGCAATTTGACCCTCGTGTTCACTGGGGTTGAAATTGAGTTTTAAGTTTTCTAAAGCAATCTTTAGTAAGCGTTTGGGAATAACCCGCATGGCGCCTCTTTTTGAGGCAAGGTTGTCACGAAAATTATTAATATCCTCGACTGTTAGTTTGTTAAAAGAAAGAAGAACAGCGGAACCAGAAGATTTAATGTCTTCCTGGACTTTAGATATGGTTTTTTCTTTTTGTTGGCGGGTAAGAGACATGGGTTAGAAATTAAGAAAATAGAAATTGGGAATTAAAAAACCGCGGTCATCCGCGGATACATGGCTCAACAGGCCTTTTGTATATCCTGGTACGGAGCTTATGGGTTTTGCCCGGCCGCACGTCTTCGGATGACTTTATTGTTATATATTATTTAGTAAAATTCCGCAAGTTGGTTGGCTGATTATCACTAGCGGGTTCTACCACGGCGGGTGCCCTTCCAGTCCTGCGGCCCGCATTCGCATCGTCTGCCAACGTGCTCGTTGCTCCTCGGACCGGGTCCTCCCGCCACGTCACCCGCAAGTGAGACTTTATCGGCTGGAGCTTACATTTTGTCTACTTATTACCCGTTCAGCTGATACAAGGAAAATTCATAAGGGTTTTGGGAATATTGCCATTGAGAGTAATACTTTTCTTTAGGTTCAATAAATATTAAGTCGTCCTTATTTGGGTTAATCAGCATGTCTTCAATAAAAACCCTGCCTGAACCTTCAATTACATAGCCCATTTCTTTACAAGCCGTGTTAATGGCCTTGCCTTCTTTCGGGATATCGGCCGTTTATTATTACCACAGCGCTGTTTATGTTATTTACGTCTATTGGGTATTCGAGTGCGATGCAAGAGTTGCTCTGTTTTTATTTTCTTTTGCTTGTTTTTGGGGGACTACTTTCATGTGTAGCAGTACGTTTTTATAGTTTGTGTTAATACAAATATTTAGCTTTGTTGGTGTTGTGTTCAGCGTTGGTTTTGGAGAAGATAGTTTCGCCTTCGGGAGTGGATAGATAGTAATAATAATCTGATTCGGTGAGGCGAACAGCGGCTATAATAGCCCGGAGTCCAGGATTACAAATGGGCGTCGGGGGTAATCCTCGATATTTTCTGGTGTTGTAAGGAGAATCTGTTTGTAGATCTTCATACGTGAGCGGTTTGTCCCATTTATCCAACGCGTAGCGGATGGTAGCGTCAGCCGCTAGACCAACGCCATCATCGTATCTTTTCCAAAGTATCCCGGAAACAAGTCCCATATCTTCGTTTTTGGTTACCTCCCTTTCAATAATGCTGGCCATAATTATTATTTCATCTAAGGTGCGGTTACTGTTTCTGGCTTCTTGAATTAAGTCAGGGGTGAATTTGTTGTCGAAATTTATTAAGAAGCGACTAATTACGTCGTGCGGATTTTCATCTTTTAAAAACCGGTAGGTGTCAGGGAATAAATAACCTTCCAGATCGCGGGACGGTGGAACATTTGACAGAAAAGCAAATTCATTAACAAAGTTTTGGGGTTGAGCGGCGGTTATAAAATCATTTTTATTAACGATGCCGCGGGCGGCGACGCGCTTGGCGATCTGGGCAAGAGTAAAGCCTTCCGGAAAAGTAATGGACAGCTCGTCAGAAGCGGAATCACCGGAAATGAGGCGGTTGATAATTTCTTTTATCTTCTCTCCTTTTTCGATATTATAGACGCCTGTTTTGATGTTTTCTCCAGCATCAAGCCGCCAAGCATGATAGCGCCAAGGAAGAGTGCTGGTGGAAAAGCCTCTGTCCACTGCTTTTTGCCAAATAGCTGTGGCGGATAGTCCCTCGGTAATTTTCAGCTCTCCCGAGCGCATGGACTTTGAGTTGTCCCAAACAAATTGGCTGGTAATAAATATAACGACTATCAAAAATAGTGCAGCCGCTGTAATTAGGGTCCAAAATTTTCGGGGGTTAGTTATGGTGACGAAGGCCATGAGCTGTTATAAAAACTCATGCTTCTCGTTTTTTTCCAAGTTTTGAACAACGTCTTTTACTTTGTGACACTCGTCTTTGGAGGTAACTAAAACAGCGTCTTTGGTGACTACCACAATTGTATTTTTTAAACCGATTACGGAAATAGTTTTTTCGGTGGTATTGTAAATATAATTATTTTTTGAGCTGACGTGTATATGATGCCCTTGGGAGGTGTGATCTCCTTTGATGCCAAAAATATCTTGCACGGCTCCCCAGTTGCCGATGTCGCTCCAACCGTAGTCGCCGGTAACAACGATTATGCTAGGTGCTTTTTCAAGCAACATGTAGTCCACGGAAATTTTGGACAGGTTTGAGTAAATTTCAGCGGCTTTGCTTTTTTCTTTGTTATTCAGAGCAATAGCATAAGCGTTCATTGATTCCATGATGGACGGGGAGTATTTGTTAAGTTGTTCAAGCAAGAATTTAGGGCGCAAGCTCACATAGCCCATATTCCAATAGTAGTTATCGGCGGTGGCGTACTTTTTAGCAGTATCAAGGTCGGGCTTTTCTTTAAAAGAAACAACGTTAAAAACGTCTTGATAGCCGGAAAGTTTTTCTCCCGTTTCGATGTAGCCTAGGCCGGTTTCAGGGAAGTTAGCCGAGTGACCCATAATTATTATGGACCTTGGATTTTGAGTAATAAGCGTGGGAATTTTTTTGAGATCACCAACAAATTCAGGTTCGTTGGTAAAAACGTGGTCGGACCACATAAAGATTGTGGGGAGTTCATCGCGGTTCAGATTTTTGAGGTTTATGGCGGTGGCGGCAAAGGCGGGTCCGGTGTCTCTTTTGGCCGGTTCGATGAAAATATTTTCTGGTGGTAAGGAGGGTAATAATTTTTGGATTCTATCTTTGTATGCTTCTATAGTGGCTACAAAAATGTCGGCTGGTTGGCCTAAAGAAAGGGCCCTTTCGTAACAATGCTCTATGAGTGTTTTGCCCGAGCCAAGATCAAGAAACTGTTTGGGATTGTTAATTCGGGAAAGGGGCCAAAGGCGAGACCCTCCCCCACCAGCCATAATAACTATGTTCATGCTTGGAGAATATCCAATCGGTAATCAATAATCAAGGAAGTTCGTAACTCGTTCCCAAGGAATCCCTTGGGGATAATCCGCAACTCGTAATTTGTCCCGATGGAACTGTAATTAGGGAAATAATTTCATAATTCATGACTATTGATTCATAATTTATTAATAAGTTATGGGAATAGCAGCTCAATACATGCATGGCGCAAAAGTATGTATTATCCCCCATCCGGATAATAATTTTGAGCCTCGAGTTTTAAAAAGAAAGCCTCTTTCAGTTATCGCCTTATTTTTGGTTTTGGCTAAAGTTGTAACGGCCGGATTCGCTTCTATACTGCCTTTGCCCGCGGAACTGTCCACTATTACCAACGCCCGTATAGTTCAGTTGACCAATGTGGAAAGGGTGGAAACAGGTCTTAATGAATTGATTGTTAATGACCAGTTAACCAGAGCTGCTGAAAATAAAGCCCGGGACATGTTAAGTGAAGATTATTTTGCCCATATTTCTCCCTCGGGGGTGACACCGTGGTTTTGGATGGGAAGAGAGGGTTATAAATATGAAGTAGCGGGAGAGAATCTGGCTATTGATTTCGTAGAAACTGAAAATGTGGTATCAGCCTGGATGGCCAGTCCAACTCATAAGGCGAATATTGTTCATCCTTCATATACGGAGATTGGCGTAGCGGTGGCAACCGGGGGGTTTCAAGGAGGAACGTCAACGGTGGTAGTGCAAATGTTTGGCCTGCCTATGGGAGAAACAAGAGGATCGCAAGATCAGTTGCCGGAGGAGTCGTCTGAACCACAGGAAGAAGCTCAACAACCGATTGAGGTTATTGACGAAGTTCCACCAAGTCCTCCAATTATCAACATTGTGGGTGGTGGAAAAATTGTTAGGAACTCTGCTCATCTACAAATAAAAGGAGAAGGAGGCTCCTCTGTGCAGTTTTTAATAAATGAAAAAGCTGATCAGAGGGTTTTGTTATCGGCAGTTGGAGAGGGGGTAGCAAAAATAGATTTAGCTGAAATTGAAGACGGGGATATTTTTATAAAGGCTTACGCTGTTGATAAGGCTAATAACAAGAGTGGTTTTTCAACTATTGAGCTTGTGAAAGATACAAGCATTGATGAGGTAACTGAAAAAGATTTTGTGTTTTTGCTTTCTCCTAAAACAGACGGCCCGGAGGCGGCCCTAAGAATGCCTGCGGGGGATTTCAAAACCATTGCTGTTTCCACGGGAAAGAACGAGTTTAGTTATGATAATGCTCAGTGGGTTGCTTTCCCAATTGAAAGCGATAATATTAATTTCTCTTTTAGCGATTTAGCAGGTAACAAAATTACAGTTACTAATGTAGCTCTAGGACCAGCTTTTTATGTGGAGAGGAATATAGCTTATATGAAATCACCTAAATTGCTTGAGGGGGCCAGGGTAAGGCTAATTACATTGATGGTTTTAGTGCTGCTAATCCTTTTAATTCTATCTATTTTGATTCGTGTTCGTGTTCAAAGACCACGCATGATAGCTCAAGCATCGTTGGTTATACTGTTGGCGATAGCAACCTTACTCATATAGTTTGGAAATTATTTTGTTAATATAAAATGACCTCAATTGAAGAATATAGCCTTAAAATGGTACAATCAGGCGGATGTGGATAATTTATAGTATTTTTAGAGAAGGAGGTGTTGAATATGGAAGGTGAAACTGGAGAGGTTTTAGTGGTAGCCAGCAAAGTAAGGAATTTCTTGAAGGATCAAGGAGTAAAGATGTCTGGGGAGCTGGTTAATACTCTAAACGCGAAAGTCAAAGGATTGTTAACAGATGCCGCTGGCAGGGCGAAAGGAAACAAAAGAGCAACCGTGAAGTCTCAAGACGTATAAGTTAAAAATTATTGTAATAAAACCCGCTCTTTTAGAAGCGGGTTTTATTTTGTTGCAATTTTATTTTTCGCTTAGGGTTGACGGTGTTTTATTATTATGTTAATAAATATGATTTAAGTATTAATATGTCGAAAAGAAAAATAAATTTAGGAGCTGTGATCGCTTCGGGTATTACATTGGCGGTACTCTTTTTAATAATTATGGCTGTTATGTACGGCCCAGTTGTAATTGCTTGGACGAATAAGAATAAGCCGGGTGCCAGTCCGCGTTTGCCTTTAGCAGAAGATCGAGAAGAGCATTTTATTGATCTAGACAAGGAAGTAAGCAGGGGGCTTTTTCCTCCTTTAGGGAAAGTGGCGGGCGCCGGGGATGCAGGCAGTTGGATAACCATTCCGGCCATCGAGGTAAAGGCGCCTTTAATTTTAAGCCCATCCATGAAAGACGAAGACATAGACAAAACTTTAAGCCGGGGCGTTGCTTTGTATCCAAACGGAATTAAGCCGGGCAATCTAGGTAATGTGTTTATTTCCGCTCACAGCAGTGGAGAGCCGTGGAAGGGAGATTATCGGTTTACTTTTTTGCATATAAATAATTTAAAAAAGGGAGATTTAATACACATTGACTATGAAGAAGCAAGATATACCTACCGCGTGATTAAAAAAGACATAGTTTCACCAAAAAAGGAAAACGCGATTGTTTCCGACAGGCCCGTACCAACGGTGACAATTATGGCCTGTTGGCCTATCTGGACATCTAGTAAAAGGATTTTGGTTACAGGAGAACTTAACAATATTACCCAGCTGACAAATCCCGCGGCGTAACTTACTTACAATTTTAAAACTAGCGCCTTGCTCGATATTGGGAGTGGTTACGCCGTCCTTAGTTGACCAAAAATTTAGAATATTTATAATAATTTGGGTTGTTCGTTTTTAAAATTTGGTGTGACAAGCAGATAAGGAGACGGTCATGTGTACACAAGTCACGATCAGCCGGGAAGATGTTATGAGAAGGTCAATAATTGATAGGATTGACCAGATGTATGGCAGGCAATTGCCGCGGTTTCTTGTTCAAATAAGCGGCCAAGTGATCACTTTAAACGGAATTTGTAATGACGAGCACCTTCGACCCGGTATTGAAAGAGTGGTACTGGATGTTCTTGATTGTTTCGGGGTTGAAGGATCTTATTACCTGATAAATAACATTCTTTTTCAGGAGAAGAGATTATGGGTGGGATAGACGGCGCGGATGATGGAGAAGAACAAGTTGTTGATGGAGTGCGTGAGCTTGAAACAAAGGTCTGGGCGGCTATTGACCGGCAAATTCGAGCCAAGGGAAGCGTGATATGGTATTTATGAGTGGAGGTTAGCGCATCTTCGGTAACTTTGACCGGCGTTGCCAAGAGTTTCTATTTTAAACAAATTGCGAAACATGCCGCTGAATCTTCCCTGAAAGACCATGAGTTTATACGGCTTACGCTAGTCAACGATATTCGAGTGGGGTTAGCTCTTTGGCCTCTTATGAGGCCTTTTATTATTGGGTTGGATTATTTTTCAAGTATTTCCTGACTTTTTCCAAGGTGTCAGCGAATTGATCTATATGTTCTTCAAAAACTACTATTTCATGTTCTTCCCGTCCGCCTTCAACAAATTTTTTTTCTTTTATGTGAACATAAACGTTTCCTCCTTCGGTGCGGCGCACGTCAAAAAAATATTTACGCCCACCGGCCGGCAGTTGTTCGGAATGTATTTCTTGAGACATATGTTGAATTTAATAATTATTTATGAGTTTATACCGTGATTGTAAGCTTTTGAAAGTTTTAAACAAGGCTATTGACGGATTAAAAAAAGCCCCGCCCGTAGGTAGGACTGTGAAAAGCTAAATACAGTAGTCAAGAGGGGCGGGGTTGGGTTCTTCGGAGCTCGGGGGAGGCGACAGCTGACGGTGTAGCTCGTCTAGAATCTGCCGGTGTTCTGGAAATTTTTCCCTAAGCTGTTCAGAGAGATCTTTAAGACAAGCCAAGGTAGTGCTTCTGGGTGTTTCTTCTGCTGTTCCTAGCCTTTCTCTTTCTCCTGTACATATTTGCGTAAGATCTTCGAGGGTTTCTTCTTGAGCAATTCTTACGCATTGGCGCAAAGTGAAGCCCAGGTCTTTTAGTATATAAGCAAGCTCTTCTATGGTTAGATTTCCTAGGCCGCTCTGGCTCAAGGCTCGCAGAGGGGATCTTTCTGCTTCAGAGATAAGGTGGGCGTATCTAAAGTTTCTGCCAAAGCAAAGCAAGGCGCCGGTTTTATTTCCTCCTGTTTCACTGCCCGATACTAAAATTGTGGCCTGACCATGAAATGCTACCGGGTCTTTGTTAACTCCTGGCGGCTTTCTACGCAACATTTCTAGCTCCTGATCAGCTGTGTTGTTAAGGAACGGTTTTAAAGAACGTTAATAAAACATAAGTATAAATATTTATATTAGTCAAGGACAGGTTGCTGAATTCTACCCCGAAGTGCAATTAAAGTAGGGCACCAAGCTGGTACGGTAGGAATGTCCATTCATTCTTAACCAACCAAACAAGATGCCCTACACGCACCTTACCCAAGAGCAGCGTATCCAGCTAGCAGTACTTCTGTGAGCTGGTCACACGCAAAAGTTTACTGCCGAGCAAATCGGCGTTCATCCTTCAACCGTCAGCCGAGAGCTGACTCGCAACAGTCTGCCGGATGGTAGATACTACGCCACAGCGGCACGACTAAAAACAGCAGCTAAAAGATATGCTGCTAATCAGCGCTGCCGTCGTATTGAGTATGATCGGCGACTGGAGAGATATGTCCGCAGGCGTCTCAAACAGCACTGGTCACCGGAACAAATTGCTGGTAGATACAAACTTCTGGACCCCGCTGCCGTAATCTGTCACGAAACCATTTACCAGTATGTCTACAATCACCCGGAACTAAAGCCGTATCTACGTTTTAAGGCAATCAAGTACCGCAAGCGTCGCGGTACACTAAAACGGGCAAAACAGCGGGAAAGACTCAAGAAACGCTGGATTGATTACCGATCACCTGTCGTTGATGAACGCTCTCGTCTGGGAGACTGGGAAGGAAGATACCATGGAAGGCAAGCGAGCCAGTGGCACCGTCCTAGTACACGTTGAGCGCAAGAGTGGGTATGTATTAGCCGACAAGATTACTGGTAAGTCGCCGCACGAAGTGCGGGACAAGACAACAGCCAGGCTTAGGCGCTTGCCAAAGCGTAAGCGTCACACCATCACGTATGACAATGGCACCGAATTCAGTTTTCATGAGTTCATTGAACGAGACGGAAAGGCAATAATCTACTTCGCTCATCCGTACCACTCCCGGGAACGAGGGCTGTGTGAAAACACCAACGGATTACTGCGATAATTCCTACCACGATCACTATCGTTCAAGACAGTCACTCAATCACAGGTTGACCGAGCAGCTAGGATGCTTAACAGTAGACCGAGGAAGCGACTGAACTACCTGACGCCAGCAGAGGTGTTTTACGAAAAGAATTGCACTAAGGATTAGAACCTAAGGTTATGATTTTTTAGACCGGTTTTTAGCTGAAGCGTCCAAACAAAGCGGCGTAATATTGAGAAAGTCTGGTTTTGTGGATCGAAAAAACTAACAAGGAAGTGGTGATAATGCTTAGGATTATCACAGAATAAACAATTTCCTGAATTAATGATCCCTTGCCTATTCCTAATTGCAGGGGCAGGGTTGCCAGGGCGGCAGCGGCTAAGCCCTTAGGAACCATAGTAGCCATGATAGTAGCGTCGCCTTTAGTTGTTTCTTTGGGCATTATGTATTTTACAATCAAGGCCCTGGCAACAACCATGAGCACAGTGAGCAAGATCCCCGTAAGAAGCGTGCCTAAAGATTCCAAGCGAAGAGATATGCCAACGAAGACGAAAAAGAAGGTTTGCAGAATTAAGGCAACTTCATCAAAAAGCAGCTGTTCCTCCCGCCCGGGAGCAGTGGGCCACATAACATGTCTTAAGAAAGTGTGGCGTTGTTCCAGGTAGGCGTGAAGTCGCGGTACGTTGCCCATAAAAATACTGAAGGCAAGAACGGCGATGGGACCGCTTAAGCCCAGCCATTGAGTAACGCCGTAGAGTAAGAACACCAAGGCAGGAGTAGTAAACACTGAATTGCGGATTTGTTTAACAATGCTTAAAACACGAGCCCAAAATATGCCGATAAAAAGACCGATTAAAGCGGCTCCTAAAAACGACCCTAGTAAATTGAGACTTAAAACCGTGACCGAAAAAGAGTTTGAAATATAGGCCTTGAGGAGAGCTATAGTGGTGACAATGGCGAGAACGTCGGTAAATACGGATTCTAAAGTGAGAACTGTTTCCGATTTATCACTGGCCGATAAATGTCTTAAAAGCGGAATAACGATGGCTGATGAGGTGCCGCCAAGCATGGAGCCGACTATTAGTGCCAGCAATATGTTTAGCCCGTAAACGATCCAGAGTATTAGGCCGACTAAAATCATGACCGCGAGGAAGCCAACAAAGGATATTAGTATAGTGCTGCGCCAGGCGTTGCGCAGGGTTCTAACATCAAGATGCAAACCACCTTGGAATAAAACCGTTATTAATACGATGGTGACAACTAAACTGCTGGCTTCTCCAAAATATGAAGGATTAAGAACACCGAGAATTGGACCAATTATTAATCCCACTATGATCAATAAAAGGGCATCCGGAATTTTGGTATAGCTAAAAAGCCAGTTTAAGAAATGAGAGGCAAAAATTAAGACCCCGAACAATAGAATAAGGTTGGCGGCATCCATAACTTTTACTTTAGCATAAGGAAGATTGATTTAAGTGTTTTTATTGGTTTCGTCCAGGATTATTCTTTTGTTGAACTTACCTCTTTTCAAAGCTTTGCTTTTTTGAATTTGTTGAATTTTTGATTGATCTAATTGATATAGTTTAGCGATCGCTGTAAGAACTTCCTTAACATCGGCCAGTTCTTTTTCGTTGGTGTTAGATAGAAATTCGTTAACTTCCTCGACTAGTTTTTTGCGCAGTTTCTGTTTGTATTCTTTGTCGTCCGCAATATGAGTTTTGGCCAGGTCCCCATTTTGAAGAATAATTTTAGGTATATTGTCTCGAACCAGCTTATTGTGCTTCATGGCTTAATTGAATAATTTAGCTGTATTTATATCCTACCCTAAACCCCGGCCTTGACAGTTGCGAGCTTCATGCTCTACCATCTTAGCTGTTTTGTCTAGCAGGAGACGGAAGTAAGGCAACTTTGTTCTTTAAAAAGAAAGGTTTATGCGGATGGTAAACCGAAAAATTAAGCAGCGACAGATTATCCGGACCGTGTTTGTTTGCGTTCTTGTTAATACTGCGCTATTTGCTATCGCACCCCTTTTTTGGGGAGTTTGCGGAGTTGCGGTTATTGCTCTCATGAGAGAGTTGTTAGGGTGGAAAGTGAATCTTTGGGCTGTATTCTGGTGGATAGGTGGTATTGTGAGTATTCCTTCATTTTTTCTTTTGTTGTTTCTGAACCTGAAGAGGGCTTTTCCTGAAAGATTTCTAACAGAAGGAGGTGGTCCATGACAGAAGCAGAAGAACTTCTTAAAGAAATTGGACAAGAGGAGCAGCAAGGAAAAACCAGTTACGAAGACTTGAGCAGGTATCTTCGAGAGCGCCTAGAAGCGTTCATTGGGTACCGCCATACCGCGCTGACTGCTCAGTAGGGTCTTGAGGCGGTAAAGGACTTTCTGGAATTTTTTGTTCGCTGACCCGTTGTTGAGTCGCGGCAAGTGTTTTTTGCGCTTGCCGTTTTTTTATTTAATGGAGTTTAGTTTTTTGATGTGGTCGCCTAACTTTCGGAAGGCTATCCCCCGCTGGGAAAAACTGTTCTTTTTTGATAAGGGCATACGAGAAATAGTTTTAGTTTTACTGTCTGGGATAAAAATTCTGTCATAAGGCATGGCGTCTTTTTCTTCGTCATATATTTTGTTGGTAATTTTACCACGCATGAGGCCGGTAAAAAGCTTAGGTTCTTTATCAGGCTGGCAAAAGGCGGCGACGGTTTTGAAATAAGCCTTTCTTGTTTCTGATTCCAGTAATTTAAAGATGCCTTTGTAGCCCAGAGTTTCGAAAACAAATTTTGGCAAAGCGCCGGGAAAATGGGGGTAGGCTTCAAAGAACAAGCCGGTGTCTTCAAGAATGACGGGTTTGTTGAGCTGGCGGGATAATTTGACAGCGGCTTGGCGGGCGATTTCTTCCAGGCCGGCGTCGTGATTTTCTTCGTATTCCATATCAAGGTGTTCCAGCTTAATTGGGTAGTCGGATAAAATATCTCTCACTTCTTGAAATTTGTGTTTATTGGTAGTGACAAAATATATTTCCATAATTAGTCAAAGCGGATTTACTAGGATTTGCCGCTCGCGCGGACCGTTTAGTTCGATTAAGACAACTCTTTGCCAAGTACCTAATATAAGTTTTTCTTTGTTGACCGGGATCATTAACGATGGACCTATAATTGCGGATAAAATATGGTCTGGTACATGTTCGGGATCATGAGGATGTCGATAGTTTAGTTTTGGAATCATGGCTTCAAAAGCCTCCAGCATATCCAGATCTGTGCCGGGATCAAGGTCGGCCGTGGTAAGCGCGCAGGTGGTGTGAGTTACGAATAGTTGACAAGCGGAAGTACTGGCAACCACGAATTTATTTACTTCATCGGTAATATCGATTACTTGCTTGGGCTGATTTGTCCTTATGGTTAAGGTTTTCATCGGCGGATTAGTTTATTTGTTGTTCAATGACCGATAGTATTAATTTATATCTTCCCGCCAGAAATTAATTTTTCTTTCATGCTGCCAACCTGATCACAGATGGCGCCCAGTTTAGATTCTATTAGGGCATTTGCATATTCTTGGTTGCTGGAATTGAGTTTGTCTCGTTTGATCATTGTTTTGAGATTATACAATAACTGGAGTGGACAATGCCATAAATTTTATCTGATTTGGGGACGCTAGACGGGATGATTATAAAACTTTTGGATGGTTAGCCAAGATGCGGTGTCCGGAAATATTTTTCCGGCAGGCCACGTCGTCCGCGAACGACGTGATGAGTGGGTGAATTTATTGTCTTTAGGCTACTAATTTTTCCTTTTCTTTTTCTTTCTACGTGTCACCCACCAGTCATCTTTTCCATCACCAAACCACCATCGGTCTGAAGGAGTTTCTATTATTTCCTTAGCAAGTTTCTTGGCGGCCTGAGTTTTAAGACGCTTGGAGGCAATGTGCATCCAGCTTTCTGCCCGGCTATTACCAGTATCTACCTGTTCTTTCAAGGATAGCATCCATTCAATCTGGTCCGAATCCTTGGCAATTTTTGCTTCTTTGGTTTTGCTCTCCTCATGCTCTTTCACTGTTTCCAAAATGTCATTCCCAAACTCAATGGGACCGGCTAAATCCTTGATAGCTTCTAGTTCATCAGGTTTATTATATTTTTGATGGACATAGTTGAGGTCACTGGTTCTGCCTTCTGCTAAATCATGGAAGAGGCACATTTTTATCACTTTGGATACATCCACATTTTTTTCCATCATGGCTAGAACATAGCCAGCATAGATTACCCGGTGAACATGCTCTGCAACGGATTGTCTGCCGCTCCCTAGAAAATGGAAGCCGCTCCGTGGCGTTTGGGCTAGAATACCTATCTCAAAAAGAAAGTCTGTTATTGAAGATAATTTATTTCTTGCCATAGTGTCTTTGTAGAATGCAATTTAATGGCGCAAAAGAAAAGGTCCGGTAAGTTTCGGATCTGCTGATCACGTTCCATAAGTCCTCGTGAAGGCGTAAACAAAGCTAAGAGAAACTCCAAACTGTTGACATTTAGTGTTCTGAGACTATTATTACTAGTCGGTTTAGGCGGTAGTTTTTTGTTCCTTTTAAGGAGACATTAAAGATGTCAGAATCGGAGCCTTTAATTCATGGGCCAGTGCATCAAGTCTGTGAGGTGAATGTGGAAACCCCGACAATTTGTGTGGATGGGCGGGATGGATCAATTTGCGTTCAATGGTTTGGCCAAACAGAAAA
Organism: uncultured Candidatus Saccharibacteria bacterium; assembly: GCA_964392095.1. Lineage (GTDB taxonomy): Bacteria > Patescibacteriota > Andersenbacteria > UBA10190 > UBA10190 > CAYMOF01. The sequence continues at coordinate 27,137 of CAYMOF010000011.1, forward strand.
CGAGATGCCGCCCGATGTTGAGATTCCGGAAGGGGCGCAGTTTCTTTTCCCATTACTGGTCAGAAGAGACAGCCTTGAATTTAATATGAGGATGGAAGGATTTATGGTTGTCTTTCTAGCGACTGTAAAAGACTGGCCAGCTAGTCAGAATGTCGTTCAAAAGATGATAAATGGCCCAGGAGAAGGAAGTGAAGACACTTGGCTCCTATGGGCGATGAACCCAACGGTTAAATACAAGGATGGTGGATGCCCATCGCTTTGCGCGAAGATTGCTCTTTTGGGTGATTCTAATTGCGGAGTCATCGTTCCTCGTACCTTTATTGATTTAACGGTTCGAGACAGGGCGCTGGAAAAATTGGCGGCTCTGTGATTGCGCGTGGTTTAGCGAGGACCGCATGGTTTGCCCAGCGGTTTTTTCTTATTTAGGTTCGAGTGGCTTTGTTCCTCTTGGAATACCTTGGAGTTCCCCACCTTAAGTATTTCTGGTTGGTGATGTGTACCCCCTTTAGTAGACACTTTCAAACCCCCTAACCCTCGACCTAGGCCAGAAGATGACACCGGTGTCATCTTGTTTCGTGTCCGTTGTTTTCTTTCGTAATTGTAATATTGCATATACTCTTCGATTTTTGAAAGCAACTCCTTGAACGATGCACAGGACGCGTAGTCCAGCTCATCTTTCATATGACCGAAGAAAGACTCGATAGAAGCGTTGTCAATGCAGTTGCCCTTGCCGGACATCGACTGATCCATCTTCATTGCTTTGACGGCGGCAATGAATGACGGATTAGTGTAGTGGAATCCTTGATCGGAATGAATTAGAGCCTTGCCACACAAGTTGGCTGGCATCTGCCGTATCGTCTCTACTACCAGCGCCATATCAATCCGCAGTGAAGCTTTCCAGGCCATGACTTCTCCGCTGGCGATATCTTTGACAACTGAAAGATACACAAAGCCACTCAGGTAAGGTATGTACGTGATGTCGGTGCAGAAGGTTGTGAAAGGTCTGGTTTGATTCCTTCTGCGTACAAATCAAGCGCCCGTTTCTTGAATTCATACGTATAGTGAACCATGCGTGGGCTAACACGCCATACGCACGGATTCTTTTCTAATTCAGCGATTTGCTCGCTGGTAAATATTGTTCTCATCGTTTCTTTTGTTAGTGAGTTAATTCTAACAAAAGAAAACAATGGTACCGTACCTTTCGTGTCCACTTTATGGGGTACGGATCATGGCGGGGGCGGAGGGAATCGAACCCCCGTCGTTGGTTTTGGAGACCAACATCATACCACTAGACCACGCCCCCGTATGAGGAATGATAGCTTTGTTTTTGGGTTATCTCAACTGGAAAGTTGAACGTTTATTTTTTGCTTTTCTCGACGTGCGGGGTGTGTCTTCTACATTTCTTACAGAACTTCTTGAGTTCCAGTTTATGAGAATCTTGTCTTTTTAGGTTTCTCTGCGTGTGGTAATTATAGGTTTTGCAAACTGTGCATTGGAGACGAATTAGATTGTCTTGAGACATGGGTTTTATTAGTCTTTAGTTTGTAGTCTTTAGTTGCTAGTTTGAATTTCTAGTATGTAGGAATGTAAGGGATTAGAGAGGATTTGTCTAGTCTTTGGTTAAGCTATCCTTCAAAACCCATTGATTTATCGATTTTTCCCATTCAAATACTTTGACGGGTTCAAGGAGGTTTGATTCTCCATCTTGAATAGTGGTCCACTCCCCTGTTTCTTCTACCCACCGAGAGTGAATTGTCCATTCTGGATGAATAGCGTCATTGATAGTAAGAAGTAGTCTTTTTTTTGCGGACTGGTCTTCGTAATCGACAAAAACCGTGTTCGGTTGGTCGGTAATAATCATGCGAGTGGGCGTGGCTCTGGAGTTGTCAGTTATTTTGGTAATTTGTTTGTTTATGAAGGCGGCTATTTGGGAAGCGTCAAGAGTTTGGGTAATGTTGTTTTTGACAGTGCTTATAGAAGACAGAGCTTTGAGATTAACAAGGAAGATTTGTTTATTTGAAGAAGGCAGTGGGCTGTGGTTATAGAATCGTTTTTCATTAATATCAAAGACGGTAATTTTTTCTGTGGTTGGGTCTTGTGTGGCTAGGGCGATGTAGCTGCCCGAGCTGTTGCCGGAGACGGATAAAATTTGTCCTTTTTGGTAAGCGAGCTGGCGATGGATAGTGCCGTGAGTTGTCCAGATTGAAAAACCTCGGTCGTTTTGTAAAACATAAAGAAGACTGCTGTTTTCGAGCCATTGCAAATATTTAATTTGTCCGTTAATTGAGGCGGTAGCAGGACCAAGGCCTTCGTGAACTATAACCAGATGGTTCTTTTCCGGGCCGGGGTCAACATAGGCTAAGGATCTGCCGGTAAAACTGATGTCCATTAGTCCATGAGCGACGATTTTTTTTAGATTATCCCAATCGACGGAGGCAAAGCGTGATGAAATTTTGGGAGGTTTTAATGAGGTTACCAACAGCTCAATTTTGGCTGGCTGTTCCGGCTCGGAAGTGTCCCCTAGAAACCAGATTTTGTTCGAGGAGCGATTCCACCGAGCCGGAGTTATGATATGGATACTGGATAGATTTTCGACCAGAAGTTTAGTGCCGCCTTCGTTGGCGTTATAGGCCCAGAGTTCTGTAAGACTAGTTTCGTCTTTATTAATATTGTCCAACCAGTAAGCAACTTTTTGGCTATCAGGGCTGATAATTAGTCCCCGAGGAGAAACAAGAACTGTTTGTTCGGCTATGGTGATACTTTTGTTTTTATCGGCCCAAGTGCGAGCTAGTATTTTTTTATTTTCGTTTTTTCTATTAGAGTTTTCTTTTTCCAAGTAGTGGTACCAGGAATTGCCGTCGGTAACACCTTGGTAGGCATCTATATTAGGAGGTTTAACCAGCGGGTGACAGTTTAATTTGTTGCATTTATAGATGGTGCGCTCTTCATTATCGACGGAAACTAATAATGTTTCAAAATTGGGTTGTTGGTGGCCTGGTTTTTCGCCGGAGTCAACAATTACTTCTTCTTTTTGTGTTTTTAAGAATGTGTAGTTTTTGGAAAAGAGGGTGTAAATAAAAACGCTTGATAGTGATCCGATGATTAGGGTGGTGATTACTAATCTTTTCATAAGGAAATCTTATCTTGTGGTGAAAGATTAGTCACTAAAGAGGGAGCCGACGGCGAGGATTGAACTCGCGACCCCATTCTTACCATGAATGTGCTCTACCACTGAGCTACGTCGGCATAAACTAGAAAATAGAAATAAAGAAATTGGAAAATAACGGCCAGGTTCAAGAGGTGAGACTGGCGATAATAAGTTAGCGATTTTTTAGGATTTTGTCGAATTCAGATTTTTTAGCGGCGATATCTTTTTTAGCAAAATGTTTTCGGGCGGGTTCTAGAAGCTCAATTAATTCTCGGGTGACGGCGGTTTTCAGGTCCATGGGGTGAACATCGCCTTCGGCGTAGGCTTTGGCTAAATCTTCATAAGTGGTGAATTCAATGTCGCCACCATGTTCTTTTTTGCGCTCAATGCGGAAAGGATTGGTTCTGTTCCAGAAAAGAATATGACCAGTCCAGTTAAGAATGGAGTTGCATTGTGTTTCTCTTTCTGGGCAAAAGGCTTTGTTTATTTTGCGTTCAATGTCTTCTTCTGAGTCATGGATAAATATGGCTGAGTCAGGCTTGGATTTACTCATTTTCATTTCCATGATAACATCGCGCTCATCGGTGTCATCGGGAATGGGCCAGGTGGTGGGTTTTTGTAGGCCAATGAGTAGCGGATGATGAAAGGCAATGGGTTTTGTTTGAGTGGCATTTTGAGACTTGTTAAATACATCTCTCATAATTACATGAGCCTTGCGCTGATCCATGCCTGCATGGGCAATGTCAATCTCCTGGAAGATTATATCGGCTACTTGCATTGTAGGATAAATTGTTCGTGCCTGATCAATTTCTTGACCAAGGGTGCGCCCCATTATATCCACGCTCCTAAGTACTCTCGATATCGTTGTGTGTTGCGCAATTCTAGTTACTAGATACCAATAATCCCTTGCTGTTCGATATCTGCTACCGTCGGTAGCCTTTTCATTAAAATACCAATCGCTTGCAAGACGAAATTCTATTTTTTCGGGATCACCGCCGACAGACAGCAGGCTTGCTTTTAGTGCATCAGTGAAATAGCCGAGTGCATGTTTGCCAATGGTTGATATTTTGTTATTCAATTTTTCATTTATTATCGTGTGCCAGTCAGCCAACCAAACTGTGCAATTCACGCCTAAATCAGTAAGATCTTTCATAACAAAGGCGCTCATAAGGCCAGTACCTAAGTGAACATGTCCGGAAATTTCAAAGCCGATGTAATGAGTAAGTTTTTCTTGTCTGCCCAGGCGTTCACTGAATTCATCTTCGGTGATAATTTCGGCGCTGTTTTTTATAAGGCGATTGATGATTTCTTTTCGGTTGTCCATACAAATAACGATATTCGATTTTTGTTATAAATAAAAATCGCCAAGAGTTGGAAAACTTTTGGCGGTGGATTTTGGGGTGATCAGGTAATACCAAGCTTAGCTTTTGCCTCTGCCCATTCATCATCAGCGTCAGGACCTTCAACACATACCGGGAGAATTAGGATATCCTCGGCGGTAACTTTCAGGTTTTCAGAAGCACCAAGAATTACTAATTTCTTGTCCTCTCCGATTGATACTATCCTTCTTCTGTAAACCGCTACGTATTTACCCTTAAGGCGAAAAAATTCATCCGGGTGCTGGGTTAGATAAGTCTCAAGCCAAGCAAGATCTTCCCGTTGGCGTTTGTTTGTAGGGATTGCTTCTTCAACGGGTGGATGAGGATCGGTGTCTGGCTTCTCTGGAAGAGTGATGGTAATTTGTAATCCTTGTCCTTCAGCAAGGGTAAGGAGTGCTTGAGCTATCAGCAAAGCCTGTTCATCGGAAGCAAGTGGTGTCCGAGTTGCCATTGTTTTTCTCCTTTGTTGATGGTGAAATGTTAGGTGCAATGAACAAGAAACATTATGATAATATATTTTGTTTTTGTTCTTTGTCTAGTCTTTGGAGCCGGTTCCGAGATTCGAACTTGGGGCCTTTCGCTTACAAAGCGATTGCTCCCTGCCTGCCGGCAGGCAGGTATCACTGAGCTAACTTTTTAATAGTTTATTTCTTATTTCTCGACTAATTTCGCTTTTAAAATATTTTTCTCTTTTCCTTGCTGATTTTCTATAAGGTGTTTCCTTAAAATAGATTAATTTCCACGGTCTATAAAATTTTGTGGATTTGTTTTGTCCATTATTGTGTTCCTTTAATCTTCTATTGATGTTTGTTGTTGTGCCTGTGTAATAGCGAGGTGTTTTTTGGCTTTCAAGTATGTAAATATAGTACATCAGAGCCAGCTGTCGGATTCGAACCGACGACCTACTGTTTACAAAACAGTTGCTCTACCACTGAGCTAAGCTGGCCTAAAAATAATTTTCAGGGCCCAATTTTCGAAACAGTGTAATTGTCTGGTAGTGTTGACAGTGTACGGTAAAATAATATTATCATACAGTCAATCCTTACTGTACTGTACTTTTAATAACTATTTTTTGTATATTTCCAATTTATATCCAGGGATGGCCGAGCGGCTGAGGCGACGGTCTGTAAAACCGTTTTAGGTAGGTTCGACTCCTACTCCCTGGACATTAAATTCAGTAGCTGACCCCATTATACACATTATACATTATATAGCTTATTGTACCCGAAAAATACCTTTAATATTGACAATGGCTATTTATTATGCTATTTTGTTAAGTCTTCGTTAAATACCTTTTGACGTAAGACTCGTTCCTTTGGCAATTCAATAACAAATCACATGGGCGCCTCAAAAGGAGATTAAAATGGCTGAACCGAGTGTATGGGGGTGGTCGAAGCAGACCGTTCGAGACTACTGGCGACCGGTGGTACTGATTGCTGTGTCTACAGCCTTTTTGGCTACGGCCAGTGCGGCATTCCCGATCGTCTGGCAGCTTATCATCGACCGTGCTGTTGCGGGCATGGTTGATTATTGGCTGTCGGTGGTATTCATCGGTCTCTTCGTGATTGAAGTGGCCCCGGTTGTCTATGTCCTGCGAGCGCGGTTCACCAACCGCTACGAATTCGACACCCGATATCGTCTTTTCAAACATGTTTTGCGGCTCTCGATTCCTTTTCATAAGGAGAAGGAATCAACCAAGGTGCTGGTGGAGGCAAACAAGGGTGTTGATGCCGGCACACGGTTGCTGAACATGTTCATGAACGGCAACATTCTGGCCGATATCCCTGTTGGTATTTTTGCCTTCGGGTATGTGGCAATCCACAGTTGGCAGGCTACCCTGATCCTCTTGGCTTTTATGGCAGTGTTCCTACTCCTTAGCGTTTATCTTGGTAGTAAAATCGCCAAGGTGGCCGAGGAGTACCATGGCCGAGACAACGAAGTCTCAACCCGGATGCGTGAGGTGGTGCAGCACATCGAAATGGTGAAATTGCATCGAGCTGAAACGCAGGAACACGAATGGTACATGGAATATGGTGGTAAGGTGCTGGAACTCGACAACCGGCTGACCAAGTACATGGCTTGGTTTGATTTGATGGCCGGGTTGTCACACGTTTTGCCTTTCGGCATTGCGCTGGTGCTTTTCCTGCCGTCTGTCGCTACCGGTACACTTACCGTCGGTACGTTAATCGCGTTGCAGATGTACAGCATGCGAGCGGTAGCTCCAGCTGGTTTTCTTGGTGAGATGTACCAGGATATCAAGATGAACGCTGCTAAGCTGAAACCAGCGTTACGCATCCTGCGGGAGAAACCAACAGTAGTAGAAGCGAAGCAGCCCGCAGAGATGAAGCCGCTACGGCACGAAGTTAAGTTGCAAAACGTCAGCTTCCGGTACCCTGGTGCCAATGAGTCAGTATTGCAAAATATTTCTCTAGCAATTGCATCTGGTGAGAAAGTCGCGGTGGTTGGTAAGACCAGTTCGGGAAAAACCACGTTAGCTCGCCTGCTGGTGCGGTTCTACGATCCTGATAGCGGGATTATTACCATGGATGGCACGGATTTGCGGCAAATCAGCTTTGACTCGCTATATCGGCAAGTTTGCTATGTTACGCAAGAAGTGCCAATTTTCTCCGGCACGATCGGCGAGAACGTAAGCTACGGACTGTCAGCCTGTGGAGATGATCACCTGATGTCGGCGTGCTCCAATGCCTCTGCTGAGTTCGTGTTTCGGAAAAAAGAGGGCTTGGATGCTATGGTTGGTGAGCTGGGAGAGAACCTCTGTGGTGGCGAGCGCCAACGACTGGCGCTGGCTCGCGTATTTCTGCGTCAGCCCTCTGTTGTCATTTTAGATGAGGCAACGGCTGCATTGGATCAGATGACAGAGCGCGATGTACAGGCTGCTTTTGATCGGTTGCTCGCTATGAACGGTGGCACCACGATGGTTGTCATTGCTCACCGCATTTCCACTGTCAGGAACGCCGATCGGATCGTGATTGTGGACGATAGCCAACTTGCCGATGTCGGTACTCACGATGAGCTGCTGGGTCGGTGTGGTTTGTACCAAGAACTCTGTCGAGGAATGGCAAGGTGACTATTGTTCTTTAACCCAAAACTCATCCCCGGAAAGCATTAAGCTAACCGGGGATTTTTTTGTGGTCCTAAACTTTGGAAGGTCAAGGCACAAGTGGCGTCACCAGCAGGTCACGCCTCCTCTGCTCTGGCCACAGAACGCTCGTAGACGCTTGCGAATAGCTCAATTTCTCGGATAAGCTGGTTCCAAGAACTTTTTCTTACCTTTTGGACATTAAATTCAGTAGCTGACCCCATTATACGGAACGTGCAGAAGAGTTGGAAGACATCGGAGACGAGCGAGAGCTGACACCCGCGGAAGAAGCGGAATTGAGAGAACTGTGGAGAAAGGCGGCGGCTAGCCCCGAGTTCAGAGAAAGACGATCTCAGCTTCTGCGCCGATTTGAGCAATTTGAGAATGAAAAAAGCAACTGGGTAAGCTGCTTAGGGTGTTTTGCCCAGATGACAGTGCTTTAAAGCACTGTCATCTGGGCAAGAAGTTGGTCAGGAAGAAAGAGTGTGAAAATTCTTGGGGCTAGCGACGAGCCGGATAACTCTCTCCGAGCTGGTGTCCGTTCTGACAGATGGTGTCGTCAGCGCTGTCGCCGAAGAAAGAACCACAGATGGTACAACGACAGCTACTAAAGATTTCACAAATCACGGTTTCGTCCTGAGCGACGGGCTGATCGGAAGCAGTCGGGGGTTGAGACATTAATCTCTCCTTGCCAAATAAACAGAGGTGAAGGG
>CAYMOF010000012.1:0-32604 GCA_964392095.1 uncultured Candidatus Saccharibacteria bacterium
CTACTGTCGTTTCGCCGCCGTCCGCAAGTAATGTTCTTGGACACTTGTGTCCCTTTGACCTTGGTGGTCGCTTGGGTCACTTGGTCCGCCGCCGCTTTTGCAAAGACCTTCATCTTTGCGAAAGCGGTTTTTTTGTGCACGAATTTAGCGTATACTACCATTGGTTTATTTAGATTGCGCACGGATTTATGATGATTGCATGCGCAGTTTTTTTGTAATGTTTTTGTTGAGCTGGAGCATCGGTATTGTTTTGGGAATGGTTAATGGACAGATATTTAAATTTTTGTTAGCGGGGGCGGTGTTTTTTATAGCGTTATGGTTTTTAAAAAAGCCTTATTGGTTAATTGGCGGGAGTGTTTGTCTTTTATTTCTCGGCTGGGTTTACGGAGGAGTTAGTGGAGCTTCAGGATCGCCCGGCTGTGATTTTGTTTTGCCCGCTGAAGTATATGTGGAGCGTTCTGAGGTTAAGGCCAACAGGGAGGATTTTATTGTTAGAAATAAAAATGGCTGTCGGGCAATGGTAAGCACGGGCGTTTTTGGTGATTTGAGCGAAGGAGACACGGCAGAAATTTTTGAGGGAAGGTTAAGAAATCTTGAAGAAGTAGCGGACTCTTCTCCCGGTTACGCAAAGTATTTGGCGGGGCGGGGGTTGAGCGCGGTGGTGAACTATCCTGATTATGAAGTCGGGGAAAAGAGGCGGGTTTGGTTAAGAAGATGGCGAGATTACTTTAGTGAAAGAGTGGATCAGGTTTACGTTGAGCCGGATGCCAGTTTGGTAAAAGCGATGTTGTTGGCCGAAAGAGGTACTTTGCCCCAGGATTTTGTTGATCAGTTCAGAAAGACGGGAACAAGCCACGTTATCGCCATATCCGGTCTCCATGTTTCTTTGATAGCGGGCATGATTTTGGCTTTAGTGACGGCTTTGCCGGTTTCTTCTTTGGTGAGGACGGTTTTTATGATAGCGGTGTTGTGGGGCTATGTGTTTTTTATAGGTGCGCCGGTATCTTCCGTGCGGGCGGCTTTGTTTTGGACTATAGTTTTGGCCGCTTTTAGAATGCGTATGTTGGTGGGCTGGCCAGCGGTTCTCATATTGGCGGTGGTGGTAATGATTAGTGTTAATCCGTTGCTGTTAACGGATGTTGGGTGGCAGCTGTCGGTGGGAGCGGTGTCTGGAATATTTGTGTTGTTGTTTGTAGCTAAAAAAATTATGAGGAGAAAGAAGGGGATGGTTAAATTTTTGTTGTCTTTGATATTGGTTTCTTTGGGGGCAAGCCTCACTACGGGGCCGTTAATTGCCTGGCATTTTGGCAATGTTTCCTTAGTTGGCGTGGCGGCTAACTTATTGGTGGTGCCGGCGGTATCTTTTGTACTGTCTTTGTCCGTGTTATCAATTCTTTTGTCTTTGGTTTGGCGTCCGGCGGCTTTGCTGGCTGGTTCCGCGACCCATTTGTTTGTTTGGTGGATGAGGACAGTGACAAAGGCTTTGTCCATGGTGCCGGGTGTGTATTTTGAGAATATTAAGATGCCTTGGTGGGGATTGGTGGTTTATTACACTGGTTTGTTGATTGCTCTTATAGTAATAAGCAGGAAGCTGAAGGTTAATTGGAAGAAGGTGTGGGAGTAAAATGAACTCGAAATTTAAAAATCAAAAGTCAAAAGCGGGAGGTAGTGTTTTAAATTTAGGATTTTATGCTGGAATCTTTGCTTTATTTTCATTGGTTTTTTCTTTTTATGGTGGTGTTGAGGACAAGGTGGTATTTATGGACGTGGGGCAGGGGGATGCGATTATTTTGCAGAACGGAACTAAACAGGTGTTGATTGATGGGGGTCCGGGGAGAGAGGTTTTGGAGAGGTTAGGAGAAGAGATGCCGTGGTTTGACCGGAGGATTGAAGTAGTAATACTAACGCATCCGGAAGCCGATCATATTACCGGATTGTTGCACGTTTTAAATAAGTATGAGGCGGGACTGATTTTGTTTCCGAGAGTGGTTCATTCATCCGGATTACAAGAGAAATGGCTGGAAGCTGTTGATGAAAGCGGGGCAAAATGGCATTTTGCGCAAGCGGGACAAAGTTTAGAGGTTGGCGACATGTTATTTTCTTTTTTAGGACCGCTTAATATAGAAGGGATGGATACGGCCGTGAGGGCGAGTTTAAATAATGTTTCAGTTATTGCCAGGGTGGATTACGGGAGCTTGTCTTTTCTGCTGACCGGTGACGCGGAGAGGCGAGTAGAAAATATGTTAGTACGCGAGGTTAAGAGAAAAACACACTTAAATGTATTGGATGTGGATATATTAAAGGCGGGACATCATGGCAGTAAAACATCCACTCATAATTATATTATTAACGCGGCTAGTCCGCAGGCGGCGATTATTTCGGTCGGGGCTGATAATAAGTTTGGTCATCCTCATCCTGATGTATTGGCGCGTTTAGGCGATGTGCTCATATGGAGAACGGATCAGGAAGGGTCAATAAGCTTTGTTAGATTAAGTGAAGGTTGGGTGAAAATATAAGAGTAGAAAATGGAAATTAAGAAAATGGAAAATGGAAAATAGAAATTAAGCCCCAGGCAGGCTGCGAATCGCGAGGCGGCAAAACGGTGACACAGAATTTGCCACGTGACGATAAGAGCTGCCTGGGGTGCACCGGGAAAGGTACCTGTGTCGTTTTTCCGACAGTTAGAGTTTTACATGGTTAGGGCTTAAGCGCAAGTTTTAGACGAACATAACAACTGGTATTTTTTGTTAATCTGGATTACATTAAGACTCATTATGATTGAAAGAACTTTAGTGATTATAAAACCGGATGGGGTACAGAGGGGCCTGATGGGGGAGATTTTGGGCCGGTTTGAGAAGTCTGGTTTGAAAGTTGTGGCTATGAAGATGACTTGGCCGACCAAGGAGCTGGTGGGTAAGCACTATACGGACGATGAAGGGTATTTGAAAAGCGTGGGCGAGAAGGCTATTGAAGGGGCAAAGGCGCGTGGGGTGGAGATGAAAGAGACGGCTTTGGAAATTGGGCAAAGGGTGCGACAGACAAACATGAATTATTTATCGACGGGTCCGGTGCTGGCTTTTGTGCTGGAAGGGAACACGGCTGTTAAGACGGTGAGAAATGTTGTTGGCGGAACGGATCCTTTAAGGGCGGATATCGGGACAATAAGAGGTGATTTAACCATTGATGATTTCACCCAGGCGGATTCAGAGGGGCGGTCGGTAAGGAATTTGATGCATGCCTCGGGTGATGTTGAGGAAGCGAAAAGAGAAATTGGTCTGTGGTTTACAAAGGAAGAGTTGTATAAGTATCAGACGGTGATGGATAAGGTTCTGCATGATCCGGAGTGGGGGAGATAAGCGGGAATAGAGAATCAAGAATTTAGAAAACCTGTTAGAGTTGACGAAAAGGGTTGGTTTTTTAGTATAGGTGCTCGGTTGTTTGTTTGTGTTCAGAGTACCTGTGCCCTGTGATTTGAGAGGAAAATGCTGTGTTCAATGATCTAATTGTTCTTTTCATTGTCGCTTTAGCTTTATTGGGATTACTGCTGTTTCACTTCATAAGTCTTGCCGTTTGTGGATCCAGTATGAGTGAGCCTAAGGTACGAGCTAATGGCTTGGTCTGTGCTGTCTTGCTTGGCGTAGCGATTTATTTTTTGATAGGAATGGCGATTGTTGCCAATGTCGGAACGTTGAAGTCGTTCTTTGTTGGTTTTTAAACCAGTTCGTGTGAACTCCGTCCCGCTAAGTGGGATTGCGTAAAGGGCTCTTTTTATTTATCGATAAACGGCACGAAGGCAAAGCCAGGGAATTCTTGTTGGGAGACTCTCTCTTTTTTGTCTTTTGTGACGAGAACAATTGAGTTTTTGACGGGAGCGACCAGGCGGCCACCGGGCTTTAGTTGTTCAATCCAAACGGTCGGGATATAGGGGACCGCGGCGGCGGCGATGATGCGGTCAAAGGGTGCTTCCTGGGGCAAGCCCTGATTAGCATTTTGACATATAATTTTAGCCACACCCTTTTCGGCAAAATTATATTTGGAAATATTGTCTATGCTTTGCTGGTGAAGCTTGGGAACTATTTCCAGACCGAAGACCTGGCCGGGCTGGCTGGCGGAAAGGTTTTTGCTTTTTAGGGGCTGGCTGACAATATAAGACAAAAGAGCAGTTTGCCAGCCGGAACCGGAGCCGATATCAAGTATTTTGTGGCCCAGTTTCGGCTGGAGCCTTTCCAGCATGAAGGCGACGGTGAGAGGCTGGGAAATGGTTTGTCCGAAACCGATTGGCAAAGGGGCGTTGAAGTAGGCGTTTTTTCTGATTTTTTCGGGAACGAAGTCGGCCCGGTCGATTTCTTGAAAGGCGGCGACTATGTTAGCGCTTTTTAGTACTCCGGCATCGGTAAGCTCCCGGATAAGCTGGTCGAGAGGCATTTGTTATATTGTGCCTGTTTTAATTTGTTGTCTCAAGTTTTCAATAAAGGCGTTGAAGAAGTAAAGGTTGTGAAGGCTTAGCAGTCTCAAGCCCAGCATTTCTTTGGCTCTTATAAGGTGGCAGAGGTAATTTCTTTTGTAATTTTCGCAGACGGGGCAGGAGCAGTTAGGATCAAGAGGTTGCTGGTCGGTGAGGAATTTGGATTTGGACAAGTCGATTTTGTTAAAGTTGTTTTGAGCGGGCTTTTGGGAGAAGGGTTTTTTGGAAACAAAGGCAGTGCCGTGTCGAGCGTAGTGGGTGGGGACAATAGTATCAAAAGTGTCGATACCTGATTTTACTAATATAGGGATGTCTTCCAAGTGGCCTGTGCCTAGCATGTGGCGTGGTTTGGCGCGAGGCAGGCGGGCTAAGGACCAATTGATTACGTCTTCCATATTTTTTTTATTGAGGCCGAGTTCTCCGCCCACACCAAAGCCGTCAAAGGGTAATTGACCAATGAATTCAGAGCCTTGCAAACGTAAGTTTTTGAAGCGCCCGCCCTGGACAATACCGTAGATGGCCTGGTCTGTGGTTTTTGTGTCTAGGCATTTTTGAGCCCATCGGTGAGTTTTGACCAAGGATTGTTCGGTGTATTTTTCATCGGCTAAGGGAGGAGTGCATTCGTCAAAAGCAAAGATAATGTCAGCGCCTAGGACTTCTTGGATAGTGATTGATTCTTTGGGACCGATAAACAGTTGGTGCCCATCGTGGGGAGAAGTAAAAAGGACGCCGTCGTCGGTAATTTTTAAGAGTTTGGGTTGCTGGCCAGTCTTAATTTGTTTTCTATTAGTAGATTTTTTTGTTTTGACGGAACCAAACTTTCCTAGGCCGTGGTCGCGGCCAAAACCTAAGCTAAAGACTTGGAAGCCGGCCGAGTCGGTCATAATTGGACCGGGCCAGTTCATGAACTGACGCAGGCCGCCGGATTTTTTAATAATGTTTTCGCCTGGCTTGAGGTGGAGGTGGAAAGTGTTGCAGATAATGGTCTGGGTGCCGGCTTGGAGGGTTTCTTCGCTGGATAAGGTTTTGATTGACGCTTGAGTGGCGCAGGGAAGCAGGGCGGGGGTTTCTATGGGGCCGTGAGGCGTGGTGATAATTCCTAAGCGAGCGTTGCTTTTGGCGGATTGTTTTTGAATTTTGAAACGCACGGCGGTTTAGAATCAAGAGCCTAAAATGAATAAGCAGGAGGAGGTAGTTTTTAATATTGGCGACTAATTTTATCCTCGTAGTTGGGGAAATATTTGTTTATGACAGTGAGGTCAAAATTGTTAAGAATGGATTCTTTAGGCTCTCGTTTGAGCAGGAATTGGAAAGAATTTTTGATTAATTCTTCCGGGGTGATGTTACCGTCGGTTAATTTTTGCCAGTATTTTTGAGTCAGGGTCACTTGATGAGCGGTTTGGTTAGGTTTTTGGCCGACCATGACTAAAAAGGTCCAGATGTCGGGATCTGAATCTTGTTTGGTTACGTTAATGGTTTCCATAGAAATTAAATATATTAGTATTATAACCTGTTTGCAAACTATGTTTTTTGTGGTAATTTGTCAGTCGTTTGAGTTTTTGGTTGATCTTTTGACAATTTTTCTCGAAAAGAGGGAGATGGACTAATGGTAACTACTGTTTTGCGGGGCAAGGTTAGTTGTCAGGGGGGTGATGGCTCTTTTCCTGAAGGCCTGAGACGAGTACGAGTGATTTTGGTTAGGCCGACTCACTATGACCAAGATGGCTTTCCGTATCGGTTCTTTCTGGGAGTGATGTCTCCTTCTAGCCCCTGGATTATTAGTAGTCTAACAAGAAAGGCTTTGGAGAAGGTCGGGCTACCTAGCCAGATTTCGTGGACTATTAGGGTTTACGACGATGGCGTGTGGTGGTCGGCGGTAAGGATGTGGTTGCTTTATCTGTGGCTTAGCTTGTTTAGGAACAGTTCCGAGAAAGTTATTGTGGGACTGGTTGGTGTACAGCAGTGTCAGTTTGTGCGGGCTCGGGATCTAATGAGAAAGTGGCAGGCAATTGGTGCCACTTGCATTATTGGTGGTCCGCATGTGACTGGGACTATAAGAATGACGGAGGAGGGTTTGCCCTCGTCTGATCCCAGATCGAATAGAGTACCGTGTTCTCATCAAAGACACCCGTGGATTGAGGGGCTAGAGAGGATGGGTGTGGTCGTTTTCTACGGAGAGGCGGAGCCGGGTGCAGACGGTAATGTGTGGGCGCGGGCTATTAGTGACGTCCTGCGGGGCGAGCCAGAGTTTATGTATAGGGGCGGGCAATCGGAGATAGCTGGTCATTTACCTGCTTATAGTTCTGATATCAGGATGCATGGGTATGTGACAAGTAATTTTCCGTTGGTTACTGCTCGGGGCTGTCCTCATAGCTGTTCGTTTTGTACGGCGGTGAACTGCCAAGGAAGAAGGGTGAGGTCATATAGTCTTGAGGAACTTAGCGAGTTTATCGAGCAGATGTGCCTAATCGAAGGGAGAGCAGCAATCTTTCTGGCCAGTGACAATTTTCCCAGAAGTAAAAACTGTCGTCAGCTTCTGGTTGCTTTGAATGAGATGAGGCGCCAAGGGCGAAGGATTAGCCTGATGTGCCAAGCCGACGTTGCCTCTTGCACCGAAGATTTTGTTGCTGCCTTCGCGGGGGCTGGAGGAGTTCAAGTCTTTGTTGGGTTTGAATCTGTCAGTTCTGTCAATTTGGCTGCTGTTGGAAAGCAGCAGAACGAAGTGGATAGATATAAAGAGTTGTGTGATCTGTGTCATGAATATGGCATCAAGGTTAACGCAGCTTATATGATTGGCTTTCCTTTTGACACTGCGTGGTCTGTTAAGGAAGATGTTGAATGTTTACTGAGGACGGGTGTCGACCTGGTCAACTTTTACGTAGTGACTTGTTTGTCTGGCAGCCAGGATTGGGTTGAAGCTCTTGAGGAAGGAAAACCGGCTGGCAGTGAAGCTGATTGTAACGAGGCTGATTCTTTTAGACCGACTATGGATCATCCTCGTATGTCGAGTAAGGAGTGGCAAGGGGTCTATGATTGGGCTTGGCGTCGAGTCTATTCACCAGGCAATATGTCCAAGGCATTGCAACACTTTGAGAGGAAGGAAGACAGGTTGCGCCTGCTGGCGATTTTTATGTGGTACTGGTGGTCAGTACGGGTGGAAAAGATTCATCCGATGATTGCCGGGTTGTACCGATTTCGTTCTTTCTGGGACAGGCGAAGCGACGCGGAAAGGATTTCCTGGCGGCGCCATGTTTTGAAAGAAGCCTGGCGTCATTTGAGATACTTTGGCTATCTGCTGGCGGCTTTTTATGTGTTTCAGCAAGTGGTGCTGGAAGTAGATTATGGCGCTAAGGTCGCTCAAAGAAGAGAAAGACTGTCTGGCGGTATCGGCTGGGTGGTTGATTGGGCCCGTCTTACTTTTGGGCCTGGGACGAGAAGATGGTTGAACGATTTCTGGGTTAGATATGCTAGAAATCGTTGGCGTTTGTTGTTTGATCCCCTGGGATGGCAATGGCACTTACGGATGATCCCCTTCGTTGTCTCGGAGGTTGTGTACACTGTTAGGTTCGCGGTCACTTTTCTGATTTGTTTCAGAAAGTTAATGAAGTCGTGAACAAGAACACTCGCCTGTTCTGAAAGGAACAGGCGTTTTTATTTGTGATTTATAGGGAATGGATCGATAGAAAATTTTTATACAGATAGACCAGGAAGTAAATGGCGGCGGCGGTGAACACAATTACGGGGCCGGAGGGAATATTGAGATAGTAAGAGATAAGGATGCCGGCTAGGTTGGAAAATATCGCTAGGGCGGTGGCTAAAAATATGATGTTTTTAAATCGGTTACTTAGTAATTGAGCGGTTGCGGCGGGTAGGGTGAGGAGGGCGATGACTAGGATTACTCCTACTGATCTAATAAGAATAACCACCGACAAAGCGATTAGGATAAGGAGAAACAGATACAAGGGAAAGACTTTTATGTTTGTGATTAAGGCAAACTCTTCGTCGAAGATCATGGCGACGAGCCATTTAAAAAGAAAAAAAACACTAAGGACTATAAAGATGTTTAAGACCAGGATGTAGTAAATGTCCCGGGTGGTGTTGAGTAAGATGTTGCCGAACAAATAAGTCATAAGGTCGGCGGCGTAGCCGGGAGTGAAGTAAATAAAGATTAGTCCCAGGGCCATGCCGATGGCCCAAATAGCTCCAATGGAAGCGTCTTCCTGAACTTTGCTTTTTTTGTTAATAAAGCCTATGGCGAGGGCGGAAATAATGCTAAAAATAACTGCTCCTAAAGCGGGGTTTAGTCCTAAAAAATAGGCTAGACCGATGCCGCCGAAGGAGGCGTGGGCGATACTGCCGGAGATAAATGATATTTTTTTAACGACAATAAAGCTGCCGATAATTCCACCAGTTAGGCCGCTTAAAATTCCAATTAGCAAAGCGTTATTAAAGAAAGCGTATTGAAATATTTCCAACATAAATTAGTGAATGATGCAGTTTTCGTCGTGATAAACCTTTCTCATTTTTTGTCCGCTATTTTTTTGGGTTATTTGGTTGGCTTCATTGCAGACAATTTTTCTGTTTAAGCAGAAAATTTTATTGACGTGTTTAGAAATAATGCCCAGGTCATGAGAAACGATTATAATGGTCATGTTCTTGTTGAGTTCGTGAAGAAGATCATACAAGTCTCTGCCGCTGGCCTTATCTACGCTATTGGTTGGTTCGTCCAGTAATAAAAGCTTAGGTTGGCGTACCAACGCTCGGGCTATGAACACCCTTTGTCTTTGACCACCGGAGAGCTGGCCGATAATTTTATTTTTCAAGTTATTTAACTTCAACTCTTCCAGGATGTTAAGAGCTCGTTGTTTTTCTGAGTTGCTGAAGCGAGAGCCTATTTTTTTTCTGCCGAGGAATCCGCTTAACAAAACTTCTTTAACGGTGATGGGATAATCAAGATCGATTTTGTTGTATTGGGGAACGTATCCGATTTTATCTCTAGCGGAGTCGGGATCGTTTCCAAAAATTAATACCTTGCCTTTGTTCGGCCTAAGAAGACCGAGCAGTATTTTAAGCAGAGTGCTTTTGCCGCCGCCGTTGGGACCGATTATTCCCACGAAGTCATTTTTTTCAATTTCAAAGCTAACGTCTTTTAGGACAGTTGTTTTTTTGTTGTAAGAAAAAGAGAGGTCGCGGACCGAAATAACTGCCATTAGTTTTCATTAATGCTATTAACTATAATATCGGCCATTTGCTTTAAGTTATCAAAGTAATTTTTAGCCAACGGGTCTATAGGAACAACCGCTCCATTTATTTCTTTGGCTACGGCTTGGGCGCTTTTAGTACTGAATTGTTTTTGAACAAATATTGCTTTAATTGATTTTTTTTTGGCCTCTTTAATGACTTCTTGTAGCTGGGTTGGGCTGGGGTTCTTGCCTTCTATTTCTATGGCGACTTGAGTGAAGCCATAATCATTAGCCAGATAGCCAAAGGCCGGATGAAAAACTAAAATTGTCTGTCCCTTGATCGGCGCGAAAGCATTTGCTAGTTTCTGTTCCAGCTCGTCTAAGTCTTTGATGAATTGGTTATAGTTTTGGGTAAAAGAGTCCTTATTTTGAGGACTGTATTCCACTAAGGCATCATATATATGCTTTGCTTGGATTTTTACTAGATTGGGTGAAATCCAAATGTGAGGATCGTCCCCTTCTTCGTGTTCTTCTTCTATTTCATCATGGGCGTTTTTAGCGTGGCTGTGAGACGCGGTTTTTAAAAGCGTAATTCCTTCTGAAGTATCCACTACCATCATTTTTGAATTTAATTTTTTCAGTTTTCCCATCTGGGCTTTTTCAAAAGGAATATGTCCAATGCGAAAGTAAATGTCCGCATCCTGCAATTTGCGCAACTGCTCTGGCGAAGGATTATACGTAGTTGGACTAAATCCTGGAGGAATCATAGTGGTAGCTTCAACGTTTTCTCCGCCGATACGCTCGACAAAGGTTACTTGCGGCAGGATGCTAACCATGACATTTATGGTATGTGGGTTATGGTGGGGAGGTGGCGAGTTTGGGCTGATTATTAACCAAATACCTAATCCTAGAAAGGCTAATGTTAGAAGAGCAACTACGGTGATTGATTTGTTCATAATTTGCTGGTCGGGGTGCCGGGAATTGAACCCGGGCTACAAGACCCCCAGCCTTGCGTACTACCATTATACTACACCCCGCAATGTACAAACTTTAGCAAACTTTACAAACTGTACAAGCCTTTACGGGGCGCTATTTTTTATGCAGAGACTTTATGCATTTGGTGCAGGCCAGAGCTTTTTTGCCTTGGTAGGTGGTTTTCTGAAGATTTGGTTTATAGGTTCGTTTGGCGGTTATGTTTCTGTGACCGCGAAGAAGCTTGCGTCGGTGGCCGACGCTTTTCTGTTTACCACAAATTACACAGGTTTTAGGCATGGGGCACAATTAAAACTCAAAATTCAAAAGTCAAAACCTCAAAATAAAATTAATTAGCGCAATTGATTGCTTGATTAGAAGAGATTGTTATAAATAGGTAGCAGAAAATTTGATATTTGGCAAGGTTAGCGGTAGATATTGATACAGGTTTTGCTTATAGAAGGTATGGTTGTTAGAATTTGAGTACATATGATGTTTCAAGTAATAAATTTTATGGCGGTCGATCCGGTATTGAGATCGGGGGCGTTGTTGGTGGGGTTGGCAATAGCGGTGATTATGCATGAAGTGGCTCACGGGACAATGGCTCTATATTTAGGTGACCCGACGGCTAAATATGCGGGGAGGTTAACGCTGAATCCAATTAAGCACATTGATTTGTGGGGAACGATAATTGTTCCTTTAATAATGTTGCCGACAGGATTTGTTTTTGGTTGGGCTAAACCGGTGCCGGTGAATTATTACAACTTGAGGGGCGGAAAATACGGGCCTTTTATAGTGGCTCTGGTTGGGCCTCTGATGAACCTGTCCTTGCTGGCAATTTTCGGTCTTTTGGTTAGGTTTATGCCGGCCAATACGTCTTTGCCTTATTTGTTTTATACAATAGCTTTGGTGAACGGGGTTTTAATGTTATTTAATCTTATTCCGATACCTCCTCTGGACGGCTCCAAGGTTTTGTATTTGTTTTTGGACCACAGGCCTGACATTATCCAGTGGATGGAAAGGTACAGTATTATATTGCTGTTAGCATTGATATTTTTGGGACAGGGGCTGATAAGGTTGTGGGTGATTTATCCGTTGACTATATTAATGAGGTTTTTTGCGGGGGTTTAATTTAAAATTTCAAGGATCAAAGCTCAAATGTCAAAGAACAGGGTGATTGACAGTTATTCATTTTCTGATGAGCACCTGACCAAAGGGTTTTCTGTAAACCCCTAGCGTACAGGACCTCTTTTAAGTTAGGCGGATTATGTACGATTGGTTTTGGCTTGAATGCTTCGGTCTATAAGCCTCCTAACTAATAACCAGTTCTCTAAAAGAGAAAACGCCGAACATTTGTGACTAAAGTCGCCTAGTTTACAGAGCTACGGTGGCTCTTTTTTTTTGACAAGAAAAGGCAGTTTGCTTATAGTAATGAAGCACCGGTGGCGGTGCGTTTAAATATTATTGAATTAATTGTCTTGTGCCAACGATAAATCAGCTGGTTCGCAAGGGCCGGAAAAGAAAAGTTAAGAAGACAAAAACTCCTGCTTTGCAGAGAGGTTTTAACGTACTCAAAAATCGTCCGGTCAGAATGGCCGGCGGATCCCCGTTTAAAAGGGGGGTTTGTTTGCAGGTGAAGACGATGACTCCGATGAAGCCTAACTCGGCTTTGCGTAAAGTGGTGCGAGTGAGGCTTAGTAACGGAATGGAAGTGACGGCGTTTATTCCTGGTGAAGGACATAATTTACAAGAACACTCCATTGTGTTGGTAAGGGGCGGGAGGAGAAAAGACCTACCGGGAGTAAGATATATGGTGGTAAGAGGAGTTTTAGATACGGCCGGGGTAGAGGGACGGAAGAGAGGCAGGAGCAGATATGGGGCGAAGAAGCCAAAGGAGTAATTTCAGTTAAGTTGTAATGTCACAATTTTCAAACCCAGGAATTAAGCGGCGTGTTTTTAAATTATGTTTGGTAATTAATTTGAAAATTGTAAATTGATATTTGAAAATAGTTTTTTATGCCCAGGAAGAAAAGAGTTTATAAGAATAAAAAGTATCTGAAGCCGGATCCTAAGTTCGGCAATATCATGTTGTCCAGATTTATTAACCATATAATGAAGGCTGGTAAGAAGAGTGTGGCTCAAAGGATAGTGTATGATGCTTTGGATATTGTTTCCAAAAAAACTAAAGATGATTCGCTGATAGTGTTTGATATGGCTATAAAAAACGTTACACCGGTTTTGGAAGTAAAGGGACGCCGTATTGGAGGGGCAAATTATCAGATTGCCCAGGAGGTAAGAGGTGAGCGGGGAGAAACTTTGGCTTTTCGCTGGCTGAGGGAAGCGGCCAGGTCTAGGAAGGGTGGGACAATGGCAGAGAGGCTGGCGGATGAAATTGTGGCGGCTTCTAAGAAAGAAGGAGAGGCGATGAGAAAGAGAGAAGAAGTACACAGGATGGCGGAGGCCAATCGGGCGTTTAGTCATTTTGCCAGGTAAAATTTAGTTGTTTGGGAGGATTTATTTTTAATAGTTTTTTATTTTTATTATGAGTGTAGATGAAAAAGATTTTCCGCAGGTGCCTGTTGAAAAGGTAAGGAATTTTGGGATTGTGGCCCATATTGACGCGGGTAAGACCACTATGACAGAGAGAGTACTTTTCTATACCGGATTAACCCATAAAATTGGCGAGGTGCATGAGGGAGAAGCGGTTATGGACTGGATGGAGCAGGAGCGCGAGCGAGGCATCACCATAACTTCGGCTACGACGACTTGTTTTTGGAGGGATCACAGGCTGAATCTTATTGATACTCCGGGCCATGTGGACTTTACCGTGGAGGTTGAAAGAAGTCTTAGGGTTTTGGACGGAGCGGTGGTAGTGTTCGACGGGGTGGCGGGAGTGGAACCGCAGAGTGAGACGGTGTGGCATCAAGCCGAACGTTATCATGTGCCGAGAATTTGTTTTATTAACAAGCTGGATAGGGTGGGCGCTGATTTTGGGAAGGCAATTGAATCAATTCATGAAAAATTAACGGAAAATACGGTGGTGATGACTTTACCAATAGGAGCTGAAGATAAATTGGAAGGAGTGGTGGATGTGTTGATGCAGAAAGCTTGGTATTTTAAGGGAGAAAGAGGAGAATCGGTGGAGATAAAGGAAGTGCCGGAATCTTTAGGGGAAGAGGTTAAAAGGGCCAGAGAAGAGTTGGTGGAAAGAGTGGCTGAAACAGACGATGCCCTGACCGATAGATATTTGGAAGGAAAAGAGATAACTGAAGAAGAGTTGCGGAAAGCGTTAAGGTTAGCGGTTCTTAATGTTAAATTAATCCCTGTTTTTTGCGGGTCGGCTTTAAAGAACAAAGGGGTGCAGAATGTGTTAGACGCGATTGTGGACTACCTGCCGGCGCCGTCTGATATGCCTGATGTCGAAGGAACAGATTTGGACAACAAGGATGAGGTTATCACGCGGAAGCCTTTGGAGGCAGAGTCATTTTGCGCTTTGGCTTTTAAGGTGGTGTCTGATCCGTATGTGGGACAGCTAACGTTTTTCAGGGTTTATTCCGGAAAGCTAAAAGCCGGTTCGTACGTGTTGAATTCATCCAACGGAAAGAAAGAAAGGGTAGGTCGTATTGTGCGTTTGCATGCTAACGATCGGGAAGAGGTGGATGAAATTGGCGCGGGAGGAATTGGTGGTCTGGTAGGCTTGAAGAACACGACGACGGGCGACACTTTGTGTGATGTTGACCAGCCAATTGTGTTGGAGAGAATAGCGGGTATGGAGCCAGTGATTTCAATTGCGGTGGAGCCTAAAACTAAAGCCGACCAGGAAAAAATGGGTACTGCTTTGAGGACTTTGGTTGGCGAAGATCCGACATTCAGGGTGCGTACGGACGAAGAGACTATGCAGACGATAATGGAAGGTATGGGAGAGCTTCATTTGGAAATAAAGGCGGACAGGTTAAAGAGAGAGTTCGGTGTTGACGTAAATATGGGTAAGCCGAGAGTGGCCTACAGGGAAGCCATTCAGAACAAGGTGGAAGTGGAAGGAAAGTATATAAGGCAGAGTGGTGGACGGGGTCAGTATGGTCATGTTTGGCTGCGGCTGGAACCATTGGAAAGAGGGAAAGGTATAGAGTTTGTCGATGAAATAAAGGGCGGAGTTATTCCGCAGGAATATGTTCCAGCCATTGAAAAAGGTGTGAAGGAATCGGTCGAAAATGGAGTGTTGGCAGGTTATCCGGTGGTTGATATTAAGATAATTGTGTATGATGGAAGCTACCACGATGTTGATAGTTCGGAGGTGGCCTTTAAGATAGCTTCTCAAATAGCTTTTAAAAATGGAGTTAAAAAGGCTGATCCGGTTTTGCTGGAGCCGATTATGAGGGTGGAAGCGATAACGCCGGATCAGTATATGGGGGATGTGGTTGGCGATCTTAATTCCAGGAGAGGAAAAATTGAAGGAATTGAAGACAGGGCTAAAACAAAAGTGGTTATGGCCTTGGTGCCGTTAGCGGAGATGTTTGGTTATGCCACTACCTTAAGGTCTCTAAGTTCCGGCAGGGCTAATTCTTCAATGCAGTTTGATCATTATGCTGTTGTGCCTAGCAATATTCAGGAAGATATTGCGGGGATCGGGAAGAAAGAATAGGTTATTTGATAGTTACGGATTTGTTGAAAGCTGGTTGCTTTAGTTTGGCAACAGGTCTATCTTGTTATGATGGCTGATGATTTATTAACAGATATCACGAGAGCGGTGGATCTTTTGAAGGGGTATTTTGTGTTTGAGGGTGAGGGAGGAAAAGAATTTGTGATAGCAACTGAAGAAGATTTTAGAAATAGGAAGCTGGCTAAACACAAGGAAACCCAGTTATCTTTGAGCGATTCCAGATTTAAGAAAGAAAATGCTCACAGTATGGATGTAGAGGAAGAGGAAAAAAGAGATGAGGATATTGAGCGTGGTGGGAGCATTATTGGAGAAGAGGGGGAATCAATAGATGATTTTTTAGAGAGAATAAATCGGGAGATTGCTATCTACAGGCAACAGCAAGAAGAAGCAGAAAAAGTGGTGGAAGACAGTGGTTTGATTGAGGAAAAAGGTGGTCTTGGTGAAGAGGAAAATGTTGCTAAGGAAAAGATCAAATTTGAACCATTGAAGGGCGACTTGTCTCCGGATTTGCAATAGGGGGGAGAAGATCAAGTATTAAAAAGGCGGGAAGGGACAGCTATTGACTTTAGAATTTACTTTTTTTATGGTGTGTGTTACAAACAATTAAGTAATCTCAATTACTGAGGTGAGTTTTTTAACATTAGATAATTAAGAACTATGGCAGATAAGTTTGAGCGGACAAAACCGCATGTAAACGTGGGAACGATTGGTCACGTTGATCACGGAAAGACAACGCTGACAGCGGCGATCTTGCACGCGCGCAATTTGCAGGGGGGGAGCGAAAAAGTGTTGACGGTGGATCAAATTGATAATGCTCCGGAAGAAAAAGAGAGAGGTATTACGATTGCGACGACTCATTGTGAATATGAGACAGAAAAGAGACATTATGCTCATGTCGATTGTCCGGGACACGCTGATTACATTAAGAACATGATTACGGGTGCCGCGCAGATGGACGGAGCCATTTTGGTGGTATCGGCGGCCGATGGTCCTATGCCCCAGACCAGGGAACATATTCTTTTGGCGCGCCAAGTGGAAGTGCCAAGGATAGTAGTGTTTTTGAATAAAGTTGACCAGGTGGATGATCCGGAGTTGGTGGATTTAGTAGAAGAAGAGGTGAAAGACCTCCTGACCAAATATGAGTTTGATGTCGAAAAAACCCCGATTGTAAGAGGGTCGGCCTTAAAGGCTCTTGAGGCCAAGTCGGCGGACGATGAAGAGTTGAAGCCGATTTTTGATCTTTTGAACGCTTTAGATGAGGCTATTCCCGAGCCGGAAAGAGACACCGAGAAGCCATTTTTGATGCCTATTGAGGACGTGTTTTCTATTGAGGGCCGCGGAACCGTGGTTACGGGAAGGATAGACCGAGGTGTAGTGAGGATAAATGATGAAGTAGAAATGGTGGGCTTGCGGGACACCCAAAAGACGGTAGTGACTGGCGTGGAGATGTTTAATAAGCAGTTGGAGGAAGGTCAATCTGGAGATAATGCTGGATTGCTTTTGCGAGGTCTAAAGAAAGAAGACGTGGAGCGCGGGCAGGTTTTGGCTGTTCCCGGATCAATTACGCCGCACAGTTCTTTTCAGTGCGAAGTATATATTCTGAATAAAGATGAAGGAGGAAGGCACACTCCGTTCTTTAAAGGGTATAAGCCGCAGTTTTACGTGAGGACCACAGATGTTACGGGGGAAGTTGAGTTGCCGGAGGGCACAGAAATGGTGATGCCTGGAGACACTGTTAGTTTGAAAGTAAAACTTGGTTCTAAGGTTGCTTTGGAAAAGGGCACAAAGTTTGCTATCCGCGAAGGGGGGAGAACTGTGGGTGCGGGAGTGGTTACTGATATAATTGAGTAAGGTTGGAGTTTAAATTTGAAACATAATTAAGCTGATATCAGATGGTGGCCGCAGATGTTGAGGTAAAGAAAAGCGAAGGCAAAAATGACTCTTCAGGAGAAGAAAAAGAAGGGTCAGCTGTGCCTAGGATAAGAATTAAGCTAAAAGCTTATGATCATAAGCTTATAGATCAATCGGCTCGGCAGATAGTGGAAGCGGTAGAAAGAGATGGCGCTAAAGTAGCGGGGCCAATACCTTTTCCTGTCAGCAAGAAAAAATACACAGTAAACCGTTCTACATTTGTTCATAAGGACGCTCGTGATCAGTATGAAATTAGGGTTCACAAGAGATTGATTGATATAGCTGAATCAACACCGCGGACGGTGGATGTGTTGATGAGCTTGAACCTTCCCGCGGGAATTGATGTATCAATGAAGACTGTTTAAAGCGAACGGATCGAATAAGCTTTATAAAACTAAATGAGAGCAAAAAGGTGCTTTAAGGTAACTACTCACAACCCTGAAACCAGCGCCTTACCCAACAGGTCCCAGTTTACTCATTCTCACTCACTCCAGCGGTGAGCTCCGAGGTCTTTGGCCTTTTCGCCCTTCGACTCGCTGGCGCTTGCTCAGGGACTGAGCCGAAAAGGCCAAAATTCCGTAAACTGGACTGGTCAAGGAGGCTTTACTTCAAGTTTGTGAGTAGATACGTTTTAGACCTTTACATTTTTTGCTAGATATCTTATGCTGTAAGTACCCGTGAGAAAATTCGGGTTTGATTAAAGATGATAAAACCTTTGGAACATAAGGCTTTTATTTTTAAGAGGGATAGGCATTTTCCTAAGAGGGAAGTATTTGGGGGGAGCAGATTTAGTGTGAGGGATGGGAAAGCCTGTGTGAGTATTGGTAAATATGAAAGCGATATTGGGAAAAAAGATTGGTATGTCAAGGATTTTTACCTCCGAGGGGGATGCGGTGCCGGTTACATTGATTTTTGCCACTCCTAATTTGGTGGCTATTAATCGCTCTAAGAATAAAGACGGTTATGATGCAGTTCAGCTGGCTTTACCAAAAGAAAAACATCAGATAAAGCCAGGCGAAGAGCAAAATAACCCAAAAGTCAAAAAAAGCTTGAGACCGCTGGAAAGAAAGAAGTTTTTTGAAAGGCAAAGAGAATTTAGGGGGGAAATGAGTGGGGGAAAACAAGTGGTGGGCATTAGCCAGTTTAAGGTTGGTGATTGTGTTTCCGTGGCGGCCATATCTAAAGGAAAGGGTTTTCAGGGGGTTGTAAAAAGACATGGTTTTAAAGGGGGGCCGGCTAGCCATGGCCACCGTCATGTTTTAAGAAGACCCGGTTCTATTGGGTGTAGATTTCCTCAACATGTGAGGAAAGGAAAAAGAATGGCTGGTCGCATGGGTGGAAAAAGGGTAACGGTTAAGAATTTGAGCGTTATGTGGATGGATGAAAGCAAGAACATTATAGCTGTTAAAGGAGCAGTTCCTGGCAAGCACGGAAGTATTGTAGAAATTAAAGGAATGGCTGAATAATTATTATGACTGTAGCTGATAAACAAAAAGAAGAGTCGTTACCGGAAAAAGAAGTCACTGGCCGAGTGGCGGTCAGGAACTTTGGAGGCGAGATTGTGGATCAGATTGATTTGCTTTCTTCTTTGAAGAAGAAAGCAAATTTGAAGCTGGTTTCCCAGGCTGTTTTGATTGAGCGGACGCGGTCCAGGATTAGAAGAGCTCATACAAAAATGAGAGGTGAGATGCGAGGAGGCGGAGCTAAGCCTTGGAGACAAAAGGGTACAGGAAGAGCGAGGCATGGCTCCAGGAGATCGCCGATTTGGGTTGGGGGGGCGGTTACTTTTGGTCCCAGGGCTCTTAAAAAAAGAAATCCTGTTTTGCCCGCCAAAATGAAAAGAAGGTCGTTGGCCGCCGCTATTGGCCGACTGATTGGGTCGGATAGAGTGGAGGTTATAAGGTTTGGAGCCAATTTTCCCAGAAAGACAAAAGAGGCAGTAAAAGTTACAGGTGGCAGACGAGGATTGGTAATAGCGATTAGTAAAGAGAAGGCAGATTTGGCCAGGGTGTTTAGGAATTTGAAGGGGGTAAGGGTGAGGTTTGCTGATGAACTGACTGTTTCGGACGTGATTAACGCTAAGCAGATTTGGGTTGATGAAGAGGCGGTTTCTGTTTTAATGAAGCGCTTTGGAGATGCTTTAGGAAAGAATACTAAGGATTAATAATAGAGGTTTTTATGTCGATATTAAATTTTACAAAAAAAATTCGGAAGGCCAAGAAGGAAAAGACAGGGGAAAAGAAGGCTAGAGAAAAAGAGGTCGGAAATGAGAGAGTTAAGACTGGGGTTAAAGCGGGGATAGCGAAATCTCTTGAGATAGGACTTTCTCCCATAGTGACGGAAAAAAGCGTTTTAATGCAGGAAAATAATGTTATGGCTTTTAGAGTAAATCAGGGGGTGGGCAAAGGGCAGGTGGAGGAAGCGGTAGCTTCTCAATATGGTGTTAAACCGCTTAGCGTGAGATTGATGGTAGTTAGACCGAAGAGCAGGAGGAGAGGCAATACTTATGGAAGAACCAGGTCTTGGAAGAAGGCTTATGTTAAGGTGGAAGACGTACAAACTTTTAATGTCGGTCCTTAAAGTGTAAGAAAAGCTATGGCTATTAAAGTTTACAAAAAAAATAGATCTGCCAGGAAGAATTCTTCTGTGGTTAGTCAGGTTAATTTATCTAAAAAGAAGCCGTTAAAAGGTTTGGTTAAAGCGGGAAAGAGGGTAGGCGGCAGGGCGAAATCTGGGAAAATTACCGTGAGAAGAAGAGGAGGAGGGCATAAACGGTTATTAAGGACTGTTAATTTTGGACGTGGTTTTGAGAAAGGAGCGCGCGAAGGCAAGGTGAAAAGCATTGAGTATGACCCCAATAGATCGGCTAATATAGCTTTGATCGTTTATGATAGCGGAGAAAGAGGATATGTTATTGCCTGGGACGGTGTTAAGGTAGGTGATCGGTTAGTGGAAGCTGAAAAAGCAGAGGAGAGATCTGGAAATAGAATGAAGTTAAAAAACATTACTCCAGGAACAAGTGTTTATAATGTGGAAATAAAGCCGGGAAGAGGAGGTAAAATGCTAAGAGCGGCAGGGTGTATGGCTGTGGTTATGGATGTTAAGGAGGGTAAGGCGATATTGAAAATGCCTTCAGGCGAGAAGAGATTGGTGTCTAGCGATTGCTGGGCTACGGTAGGGGTGGTGGGAAATTCTGACCATCGATTGGTAAGGGTTGGTTCAGCTGGTAGAAAGAGGAGAATGGGCAGGCGACCGGCTGTTAGAGGAAAAGCAATGAATTCTTTTGATCACCCTCATGGTGGAGGAGAGGGGGGTTCGCCTGTGGGGCTAAAACATCCTAAGACAAAATGGGGCAAAAGAGCTTTTGGTGTAAAAACGAGAAAGAGAGGTAAGTATTCTGACAGTCAGATTGTCTCAAGGAGAGTTAAGAAAAAAAGGTAATTTATATTTAAGGTTAGTATAAGAAATAATTATTTATGTCTAGATCATTAAAAAAAGGTGGGCCATTTGTGGATGATAAGCTGATGAAGAAGATAAATAAATTGAGAGCCGGCGACAAAACGGTTATAAAGACATGGTCAAGGGCGTCAACTATATATCCGGAAATGGTTGGGTTTCGCATGGGGGTGCATAATGGCCGTGATCACGTAGTTGTAATGATCACAGAAGATATGGTGGGTCATAAACTGGGTGAGTTTGCGCCCACCAGAAAGTTTGTTAGACATGGAGGCAAGATACAGCGGGAGGCGGAAGCGGCGGTCGTACAACAGGCCAAGGACAAACAGCAGAACGGTTCTCAAGAAAAGCCTTAATGTTTTTATATGGAGATAGAAGCCCAACTGAAAAATGCCAGAATTGTGCCACGCAGGGCCAGAGCTGTGAGAAGCTTGGTGCTTGGCTTGCCGGTGCAAGAAGCTCACGCCCAACTGATGTTTGAGTCAAGCAAGGCCGCCGAGCTTGTTGATAAGGTTATTAAGTCAGCTACAGCAAACGCTAAGGAAAATTTTGGAATAGAGGAAAATAATTTGCTGGTGGCTAATGTTGAAGTTGGCGAGGGAGTGAAGTTTAAGCGTTTTAGGCCGGTAGCTAAGGGGATGGCGCATAGATATACCAAGAAGACTTGTCACATTAGAGTTGTTCTTAAGGAAATTGAAAAAGGGACGGGCACGAAGAAGAAAAAGGAGACAAAAGTCCAAACTTTATCACTAACTGATTTTGAGAAAATGTCAACAGATAAGGATGGTGTTGATAGAGGAAGAAGTAAAAAGGGAGAACCTAAAGAAGAAAGAGCAGAGGAGAAAAATAAACCACTGGTAAAGGGAAGCAAGGATCAGGGAAGGATGCACAGAAGGAAGGCTATTTGAGAGGAATTTTGATTTTAAAAAACTTTTATTGTATCATTTATTACTTATTGGTTAGAGAAATTGAAAAAGAAGATTAATAAATATTTATGGGGAGAAAGACAAGTCCAAAAATATTAAGAATAGGAAACGTTACGCGATCTTGGGATGGCAGATGGTTTACTGGTCGTAAATCAGATTATCGTCAGAATTTGCTGCGAGACATAAAGATTAGGGATTACTTTAGTAAAAAAATGAAAGCGGCTTCAGTTTCCCGGGTGGAAATAGAAAGAGGTCCGGCGAGTGGCGGGAAGGAGCAGGAAACGGTTCTTACTGTACACACCTCGCGTCCGGCTATGGTTATTGGCAGAGGAGGATCTGGGATAAGCATTATTCAGAATGATTTAAAGAGAATTATGGGAGGAAAAGTTAAATTCCGCGTTAACGTTCAAGAAATAAGGAATCCGGATACAGAAGCGAACGCTGTTGCTACCCAGGTAGTTGAGCAATTAGAAAGACGTTTTTCTTTTAGAAGGGTGTTGAAACAGGCGGTGGCGAGGTCGGTTCAGGCAGGGGCACAAGGTGTGCGAGTAGAGGTGTCGGGCAGATTAAATGGAGCGGACATAGCGCGCAAAGAGTGGCTGGCGGAGGGCAATGTTCCGCTGCATACTTTTAGGTCAGATATATCTTTTGCGGAAAAAACAGCTATTACTACCTACGGAACCATTGGGGTTAAGGTATGGATTAATCGCGGGGAACTGTCTTTGGATGAAGGGGATGAAGAGAAGAAGGTGGATAGAAAACCAATGCCGGTATTAAAGAGACAGTCTTTGGCGGAGAAGGCGAGCAGAACAGTTCGGGTTAAGTCTTCAGAGAATAGGACTGAAAATAAGTAGAATGTTTGAGGTATGTTGTTGCCAAAGAAAGTTAAACATCGTAAGCATCAGAAAGGCTCTGTGCGAGGAAATAGCGCCCGGGTAAATTCTGTTGATTTTGGTCAATACGGATTGAAAGCTTTGGAAAGCAGATGGGTTACTTCTCGCCAGATTGAGGCGGCTAGGAGGGCTATGACCCGCTCTGTTAAGAGGAGCGGAAAAATGTGGATTAGGGTTTTTCCTGATAAGCCGGTGACCAAAAAAGGGCAGGAGGTGCCTATGGGTACGGGTAAAGGGGCAGTAGATA
Source organism: uncultured Candidatus Saccharibacteria bacterium (assembly GCA_964392095.1). Lineage (GTDB taxonomy): Bacteria > Patescibacteriota > Andersenbacteria > UBA10190 > UBA10190 > CAYMOF01. Next base: position 22,714 of record CAYMOF010000012.1, read on the forward strand.
GATTTGTGGCGGTAGTTAAACGGGGATGCGTTTTGTTTGAAATAGACGGGGTTACGGAAGAACAGGCTCAAGAGGCTTTGAGGCTGGCCAGTCATAAATTGTCTATTAAAACTAAGTTTATTAAAAGAAAAGTATAATTTGGTTAGTATTTATGGATATAAAAGAGTTAAAAGAGTTAGATGCGGGTTCATTGCAGGCAGAGATAAATAATCTGCGGGAAGGGTACGCGAGACAGAAAGAAGCGGTGAAAAACGGCAAGGAAAAAAACTTTGCCAGCCTGCCGTTTATGAGACGGGAAATTGCTCGAGCGACTACCTTATTAAAGGAGAAGCAGGAGAAAGTTGATTAATTTTTATTTATGGAGAAAGTACAAAAAAAACAGGATGAGAAAAAGGGGGCGGATAAAAAAGGACCTTTAAGAAAAAAGAAGGTTTTAGCGGGCGTGGTGGTAAAAAAAAGTTGTGACAAAACTTTGAAGGTTGAGGTATCAATTTATAAAAATCACCCCAGGTACGGTAAAAGCGCTGTTAAGTCTAAAAAATATTTGGTTCATGACCCTTGGGGGGAAATAGAGGTGGGTCAAAAGGTGCTTATAGTTGAAGCTAGGGCATTGTCCAAGCACAAAAAATATGTGTTGGTAAGAGAAGATGGACGTAATTAATTTTTGAAATGATTCATGAGAAGAGCAAATTAGCGGTAGCCGATAATTCAGGAGCAAAGCTTCTGGAGGTGATTAGGGTATTAGGCGGAACAAAGAGAAGATATGCTTATTTAGCCGACGTGGTGGTGGCGTCAGTAAAGGTTTGCGAGCCCAGGTCGAGCGTAAAAAAAGGCGATGTTGTGAGGGCCGTGTTGGTGAGGACAAGAAAGGAACTAAAGAGAAAAGACGGTTCGGCGATACGCTTTGATGATAACGCGGCTGTGATAGTACAGAAGGAAAGTAAAGATATGGTGGGGACGAGAGTTTTCGGTCCTATCGCCAGGGAAGTAAGGGGAGCAGGTTTTAAGAAAATGGTGTCGTTAGCTCCGGAAGTATGGTAAATAGAAAGTCAAAAGTCAAAAGTCAAAAGTCAAGAATTCGGAAAGGGGATACGGTGCGGGTTTTGTTGGGCAAAGACAAGGGTAAGAAGGCGAAGGTTATGGCAGTTTTGCCGAAAGAGCAGAGAGTGATAGTGGAGGGTGTTAATATGGTTAAAAAGCATATTAGACCTAAAAGATCGGGAGAAAAGGGGCAGAGGGTGTCGGTAGCTTCCCCTTTGCATATTTCTAATGTTCAGCTTGTTTGTTCGGCTTGTAAAAAGGGGTCCAGGGTTTCAATAAAAAAAACTGAGGGGACTCGGGTAAGATTATGTCAGCAGTGTAATGAGGAGATTGCTTAATTAACGGAGTTATATGAAAAAGCCATTGGAAAAGAGAAAGCGGAGTCAGTCAAAAGTTAACGTGCATGCCTTGCCTAAGGTAGAAAAGGTTGTGGTTAATGTTGGTGTGGGTAAGAATCGGGACGATGCTAATTATAAAGAAGCGGTTATCAATGACTTGATGGCAATTACCGGACAGAGGTCTCATGAGCGCAGAGCCAGAAAGTCGGTAGCTGGTTTTAATGTTAGAAAAGGCAACGTGATTGGTTACCGGGTTACTTTGAGGGGGAAGAGGAAAGATGATTTTATCAGTCGTTTTATTAATGTGGTTCTTCCTCGTGTTCGTGATTTTAGGGGTATTAAGATGTCTTCTTTTGATGGCAAGGGTAATTTAAATGTTGGCATAGAGGAGCAATTGGCTTTTCCTGAGATAAGGGCGGATAAAACTGAGGTGGTTTTTGGTTTGCAGGCGACTTTTGTGACAACTGCCAGTGATGATGAAGAAGGAAAAGGTTTGTTAAAAGAACTTGGTTTTCCTTTAGAGGAAAACCAAGAAAAAAGGTTAAATTGACTGCTGGTTGTTTGTGTGTTAAGTTATATTATCTTTAGAAGTTAAGCTTTATAGAATATGGCTAGAGTAGCTCTTATAGCGAAAAGCAAGAAAAAACCTAAGTGGAGTACGCGTAAGGTCTTGCGTTGCGGTTATTGTGGAAGAAAGAAGGGCTATATGAGGGATTTTGGGCTGTGTCGGATTTGTTTTCGGGAGAGAGCTGAGAGAGGAGAAATTCCTGGCGTAAGGAAATCTTCCTGGTAATTAAGTGTGGATTTTAATTATATGGACAACGTCGCTAACATGTTAACAACTATTGTGAATGCCCAGCGGGTTGGTAAAGAAAGGGCAGTTGTTTCTAGTACCGTATTTAAAGAGAGACTGGCTCGGTTTTTGCAGGAAAAGGGAGCAATTGCGAAAGTAAGGATTCAGGAGACAGACAAAGGCAAGCTAATAATGAGTTTATCTTATGATAAAGGGAGGCCGAAGATAGTGGAGGCAAAGAGAATTAGCAGGCCAGGGGGCAGAAGTTATGTGGGCTATGCTAATTTGCCTTATAGGGGTAAAAGGCCTGGTTTTTATGTAGTTTCAACTTCGGAAGGTCTTATGGATGAACAGGAAGCCAGAAAGAAAAAATTAGGCGGGGAATTAATTTGTGCCGTTTGGGAGGCGTAATTGGTATGTCGCGCGTAGGAAAAAGAGAGACGTTGTTGCCGGAAGGGGTTTCAATTAGTGTTGATGGTGACCAGGTTATTGTTAAGGGTCCCAAGGGAGAAATTGGTTATGTTAAGCATAAGGATATTAGTGTGGAGGTTAAAGAAGGAAAAGTAGGTTTTAAAGTAATAAGGAAAAGCAAAGAATCTAATTCTTTGTGGGGAACGACAGCGGCACGGGTTGGCAATATGATTAAGGGAGTAACAGACGGTTTTCATAAGGATCTTGAATTGCAGGGAGTAGGTTACAGAGCCGCGTTGTCTGGCAAAAATCTGGAAGTAAACGTGGGCTTTTCTCATCCAGTAATAGTAGAGCCGCCGGAAGGAATTGGTTTTGAAGTGGACAAAGAAATTATAAGAGTGATAGGGATTGATAGTCAGGTTGTTGGTCAGGTGGCGGCGGATATTAGAGCTATTAGAAAACCGGAACCCTATAAAGGTAAGGGAATACGTTATAAAGGAGAAGTAGTGAGGCGTAAGGCGGGCAAGGTAATGGGAGCGGTGGAATGATAAATATTTTTTGATATGGATAGAAATTTAAGGAATAAGAGAAGGATGAGAACAAGAAGTATGGTAAAGGGCACGATTAGTTGCCCCCGGGCTTGCGTGTTTCGTAGTTTGCGACAAATTGAAGTGCAGCTTATTGATGACGTGAAAGGAAATACTTTGTTGCATGTTAGCTCCAGTGGTGTAAAGAAAGGCAAGGGGAAAGATCTAAGCGAGGAAGTAGGTAAAAAGCTGGCCGAGGAAGCGGCAAATAAAGGGATAAAAAAGGTGGTTTTCGACAGGAACGGGTATATGTATCATGGGAGAATTAAAAAAGTGGCTGAAGCTATGCGCGCAGGCGGCTTGCAATTTTAAATTTATATGGTTGAAAACAGAGAAAAAGAGAATATTGAAAGTGGAAAAGAAAAGCCGGACTCTTCTTCCCGGGGGTTAAAAAAGACAGTAAAGCGGCGAAGTTTTGCTCTTGGTCAGGAACAGCAACAGTATGACTATGAAGTTCTTGATGTAGCGAGAGTTGTTAGAGTGGTAAAGGGCGGAAGAAGATTTAGTTTCAGGGCTAGTGTAGTAGCGGGAGACAGGTCGGGGCGGGTAGGCTTTGGAATGGGAAAGAGCCGGGATGTGCAAACGGCTATTCAAAAAGCTTATGACAGAGCTGTGGCCGGTATTATGAAAGTAGATATTGAAAATGACACCGTGCCGTTTGAGCTGAAAGCAAAATTCCGTGGCGCGGAAGTGATGATGAGGCCTGCTTCGCAAGGAACAGGGATTATTGCCGGCGGTACGGTAAGAACAGTGGTTGATTTAGCGGGTGTGAAAAATCTTGTATCTAAAAGGCTGGGTTCCACTAACAAGATTAATATCGCTCAAGCCGCGATGAAGGCTTTAAAGAGAATTAGTTAAACAAGAGAAATGCTTAAGTTGCTGAAAACTTCAAAAAGAAAGAAAAGGTTGGGAAGAGGAATAGGAAGCAAAGGAGCTAAGTCGGGCAGAGGTATGAAGGGACAGAAATCGAGGGCCGGCGCCAGAATTAGGCCAGGTTTTGAGGGTGGTCAGACAAGTCTTTATCAGCGGTTACCAAAAGGTAAGGGAACTAAGCAAATATATAATTCCCAGGTTAAGAAGCCGGTGCCGGTCACTTTGAAATATTTGGAGTCAATTAAAGAGGAAAGGGTAGTGGGGCCGGGACTATTAAGAGAAAGAGGGTTGTTGAATAAGAAGAGTCAAAGGGTGAAGCTTATAGGCAATAGCGGTTTATCAAAAAAAATGACGATTAGGGTTCACGAAGCGTCTGCGGGTGCGGTGCGGGCGGTGGAAAAGACCGGGGGAAAAGTCGAGATTATTAAATGATTGCGTGATAGTCCGGTTGGTTAGTTATTTTGGTAATTATTAATTATATTGGTTAAAGATGTTGGATTGGCGTAAAGCAGTGGCGGTATTTAGAGTGCCGGAATTGCGGAAGAAGATGTTAATAGTTTTGGGGCTACTGGCACTTTTTAGGGTGGCAGCCGTTATTCCTTTACCAGGAATACCTAGGGAGAGTTTGCAGTCGCTTTTCGGAGGAAATCAGTTTTTTGGATTACTGGATATTTTTTCAGGAGGGGGCTTGTCTAATTTATCGATAGTGATGTTGGGAGTAGGACCATATATTACGGCTTCAATAGTCATGCAGCTTTTAACGATGATTGTGCCTAGATTAGAAGAGATGGCTAAGGAGGAGGGGGAGGCAGGCAGAAGAAAGATTAATCAGTGGACTAGATTTTTGACTGTACCGTTGGCTTTTTTGCAATCATTTGGTTTTATAAATATTTTGCAGAGGCAGGGTGCTTCGACGGGACTAGGTTTTGGCTTTACCGCTTGGGAAATGACAGTTGCCGTGATTACGGTTACGGCCGGAACAATGTTTTTGATGTGGTTGGGAGAGCTAATAACAGAGCAGGGGGTGGGTAATGGAATATCTTTGATAATTTTTATTGGTATTATTGCCAGGCTGCCGGTGACTATTTGGCAATCTTTGGCTACCTGGTCGGTGGATCAGTTGTTGAATTATGGAGCCTTTGCCGTGGTGGCGATAGCGGTAGTGGCGGGAGTGGTTATAGTGACGGAAGGTCAGAGGATTATACCTGTTAATTATGCGAAAAGAATAAGAGGATCCAGAATGCTGGGAGGAACAACTACTCATTTGCCCCTTAGGGTTAATCAGGCGGGAGTTATTCCTATAATTTTTGCTTTGTCGGTAATGTTGTTTCCGGGGGTGGTGGCGAATTTTTTGGTGGGTGTGGGTAACGAGGCTGTTTCCAGTGTGGCGACAAGCGTGATAAACATGTTTCAGAATCAATGGTTTTATGGAATAACTTATTTTGTCTTGGTGGTTGCTTTTACTTATTTCTATACGTCGGTTACTTTTGACCCGAACAATATTGCCGAAAATTTACAAAAGCAAGGGGGTTTTGTGCCGGGGATAAGGCCGGGACGAAGAACAGCTAATTTTTTGAAGTATGTTCTAAATAGGATAACTTTGACCGGGGCGGTTTTTTTGGGGTTAATAGCTGTTCTTCCTTTGGTATTACAGGGTTTGTTGGGAATTGGCACGTTAACGATTGGAGGTACGGCTTTGCTGATCGTGGTGTCGGTGGTTCTGGAAACCATGAAGCAGGTTGAGTCGCAGTTGACGATGAGGGAGTATGAAGGATTTCTAAGTTAGAAATCCAAATATCAAAATCCAAATATTAAATGACTAAGAAAAACAAATTACCAAAGGTAATTTATATTATGGGGCCGCCGGGCGGGGGTAAAGGCACGCAGGCGGAGTTGCTGGCGAAAAAAATAGGTTATAAGAGGTTTAGCACGGGAGATGCTTTTCGGGAAGTTTCCAGGCAGGACACTGAATTAGGAAAAAGGGTGAAAGAGATTATCGACAATGGTTTTTTGGCTCCGCCGGAGATGGCGGCGGAGATCGTGAAGATAGCGGTTAAAAAATATATTGAGGCTGGTGAAGGTTTAATTTTTGATGGAACACCAAGAACTGTTGAGGAGTCTAAAATCGTGGATGATTTTTTTGAGGAACAGGGTTATGGCAAGCCCTTAGTGATATATTTAAATGTTGATAAAGGGGAAATGATTAAGCGAAACAGCAAGCGCAAATTTTGTTTGGGTGTATCTGGGGATTTTCCAGTAGCTGATGATGAAGATGTAAAAAAGTGTGAGGAGATGGGTGGTACCGTAGGGATGCGGCCGGATGATGAGCCGGAGAAGTTTGCGACCAGGTGGGATGAGTTTATGAACAGGACTTATCCCTGCGTGGAGAAATATCGTAGCTGGGGTGTGGTGGGTGAGGTTGACGGGATGTCCAGCGTGGAAGATGTTCATGAAAGCGTTATGAAGGTGGTTGAGCAGTTTGAGAGAAAGCGATGCTAATATGCTAATTTATGCGAATGATGCGAATAAATAGAGCAATGTATGATTAGGCTTAAGTCGGGTCGTGATATAGAGAAGCTGGCGGAGGGCGGGAAGATTCTAAAGAAAGTGCTTGATCATCTGGAAAGTCAAGTTGAGGAAGGAAAAACTTCAAAAGAGCTGGATGATGTGGCGCGCGAATTGATTAGGGAGGCTGGATGCCGGCCTTCTTTTTTGAATTACGCGCCAGGAGGACATAAGCTCTACCCGGCGGCTCTTTGTGTGTCTGTAAATGATACAATTGTTCATGGTTTGCCGGGTGAACAGGTTTTAAAAGAGGGAGATGTGGTAGGGATTGATCTGGGTTTGATTTATGAAGATAAATATTTTTTGGACAGTGCCAGGACAGTAGGCGTTGGTTTAATTAGCGGAGAAGCGCAAAAATTGATGGCAGTTACTAAGGACGCGTTGCAGGCCGGGATAGCGGCGACAGAAAAAGGAAACAGGATTGGCGATGTTTCGGCGGCGGTGCAGAGTTGCGTGGAGAAGGAGGGACTAAGTGTGATTAGGCAGTTGGTGGGTCACGGGGTTGGTTTTGCGGTTCATGAACCGCCCCAAGTGCCTAATTTTGGTAAGCCGGGCAGGGGGGAAAAGATAAAAGAAGGGCTGGCGATAGCGATTGAGCCAATGGTAACGGTTGGCGATCCAGCAGTTGGTACGGGCGAGGACGGCTGGTCGGTGAAAGTAAGAACAGGAAATTTAACGGCTCATTTTGAGCATACGGTGGCGGTCACGAAAGACGGGACGAGGGTGCTGACGTGATAATGACCAATGCCTAATATCCAATGACCATTCAAGTTCTAATGACTGAATGACCAGAAGGTAAAAAAAGCCACCTTTTTAGGGGTGGCTGGGTGGGAGGAGAGAGTGGGCGGCGGTCTCTACTTAAGGAGGCGGACTTTGCCGGCGCCTAGAGTATCGTGGCGCAGGGACGAAAGTCTGGATCTCATTCTGCTTATTTCCATGCCGGCGTCATGACCGGGGAAGCAGTGGGCGTGGACTTCCGGGTTGAAAGCCTCGAAGCGTATAAATGCTTGCTCGGCCTTGTCCAGATCTTTGTTATGTATGGCTGTCCTGAAATTAACCAGTTCGGTTCTGGCAGCTTCGGCTCGCGTGGCTACTTCCTGCTGGTGCTTCTCGGCTCGACGAGCTTTCTCTTTTCTTGCGGCTTCGAGGGCGGTTTGGACGAGAGCAGTCTCACGTTTCCAGTTCGCCTGGATGCTTTGCTGAACCCAGTCTTGGTCTCGCAGGGCGACGGATACTTGCCGGACTGCCTCGACGCGGTTAGAAATCCGGTCCAGATGGCGAAAAAGATAGGGCCTGCTTTCGCAGTTCTCGAGCAACGTGGCGGCGCCTCGGGCTAAAGAGATAACCACGCAGAGCAGTTGGTGTGCCGGGGAGCCGGAAGACAGGGGGCACTCGACCAGATCAAGAGCTGCTTGCAGGTGTCTCTCTGCTGTCTCGATGGCTCGTTCGGCTTGCCTGGCGTTGAGTGTGTTGAGCTGTTGGTTGGCTTGGCCGATGAGGTCGTACAAGGTCCTTATTGCGACTGCTGCTTCTTCTTGGTGCCGTTGTGGGTGTAGAGATCTCTTGAGATCGATCATCTTCTGTCTGACGTGGGCGAGCCGCCCGGCTTGCCAGTCCAAGACACAATCTCGCATCTGGGCGGCGAGGTCGTCGATCTGCTGATCAAGGCCGGTCATTACTCCTAGTGTGATAGCCATGATTTTCTCCTCTCGATTTGAATGTACACATTCCCAACATGGTTAATCGGGAGAAGGAGGGGTTCCTTCTTTTAGCGCGCAGGTTAAGTGTGAGCTAAAAGAAAAGGGGAAGATAATCTTCCCCGATGAGGTTATTTATTGTGCCATTCTTTATCCCATTTAAAATAGCTATATATAAGAAATAAAGCTACAGGGAGAAAAATGGTACATATCCCTGCTAGAGCGACTGTTAAAGGGCCAGCTTCCATGCTAATCTCCTTAAAAGGGGCCAAAGGATGTTTAAAAGAACTGTTCATCTTAGCATTTATTGTTAAATATGTCAATAGTTAGAAATAGTAACTACAGCACTTTCCCTAACAGGATATGTTGGCTCATTCTTACCGGCTCCAGCGGCCGGTTCCGAGGTCTTTGGCTTTTTCGCCCCTCGGCTTGCCTGCTTGTGGCAGTCAGCCTCGGGGACCAAGCCGAAAAGGCCAAAGAATCCGCCAACAGATCCTATTAGGCGGGGCTGTGTTTTTTCTTTCGATTTATTCATATGAAATTAATGGCATTAGACTATGGTGATCGGCATGTGGGCGTGGCGGTGACTGATCCGGAGGGTAAAATTGCTTTACGGTATGGGATAATAGACAGGAAAAGCCAAGAGTTGATTGAGGAAATCAAGAAGATTATTGATAGCGAGGCTATAGAGAAAATTTTAGTAGGAGTGCCGGTGGGGTTGCTTAGGAACAGTACTTCTCAGACAAAAAAGAGCGAGGAGTTTATTGAGGTTTTGAAAGGTGAGCTGGAAGAGAAAGTTATAGTGGAAGCGTGTGATGAGACTTTTACAAGCAAGGAAGCCAAAAGGAGACTGTTGGCTGAAGGAGGAGAAGTGGCCCAGGAACATACAGAAGCGGCCAGGTTGATGCTGGAGGATTATTTGAAGGCTAGTGCTGGTTTTTGGGGTTCATGATTGATTAAATATAGCGGGTGTGTTAGAGTGCCGAATCCTGGCTGGTATGCTGGGAATGTAGCCTTTTGAGCCTTACTTAGGGTTCCGGAAGCGTTTTCCGGGATGGGGGTAAGACTCGACTATTAGCAGAAGGAGTCCTTTTCATGTCTACCAAGAGTTCTGAACTGGCACGTGGTGCATTCATGGCCGCCGACGTCTGGCACAAGCTGGACAAGAAAGTGAAAGAGAAGGGTGGTACTGACGATGCTATGCACCGTCTGGCTCGCGCCGAAGGTGATGCTATTCTCGACATGTTCGCCGCGCACCTGGTCAAAGTCGAAGCTGTGCAGAACAACCGGCATCCGGTGAAGACAAAACATACTTCGCTTCAGGAAGCCATCGACGCCGGCAAGTACGACCACGCCAACGATGACATCACCGCCGAGCACTTCGAGATCCACGCTGGCGAGATCGTCGTTGACACCGAGGTTGTGCTCTTTCATCCCAACCGCGACATCAAAAGCAATGACGCGATTGTGGAAATGGAGCAACTCGGCCTGCGTCCCGCCACTTTGACGGAACTGCTGGCCTTCGGTGAGACCTATCCCGAAACCCAGCGCGAGTTCCCGATCATCTGTCTCGGTTCGTCGTGGGT
>CAYMOF010000013.1:0-28136 GCA_964392095.1 uncultured Candidatus Saccharibacteria bacterium
CTACTGTCGTTTCGCCGCCGTCCGCAAGTAATGTTCTTGGACACTTGTGTCCCTTCGACCTTGGTGGTCCCTTGGGCCCCTTGGTCCGTCGCCGCTTTTGCAGAGACCTCAATCTTTGCGAAAGCGGTTTTTTCATTCGCAAAATTTGCATATACTTAATATCGGAGAGTAGACGACACAGTCCGCGGTTACGGCTTCGGGCGGTCGAAATCTGGAATATCCGTATCAGCCGGAATGGGTCGGGGTCACGGCTCCGCCCAGCGCGCGGCGGTTATTTCCACACATAAGAAACTTGGTGCAGCGGAGCAGGAGGGTTAGATGTTTTTGGAGTGTAAGAGAGAAAACAGAATAACGTTTTCTTGTTAGGGTATGAAGGGCGCATTGTAATAGGGTTGAGGTAAGTGTATGGTGGGGAGATTATGGAAAATAAGATCCCGACACATTTAGCTATTATTCCGGACGGCAACAGGCGGTGGGCTAGGGAGCGGGGCAGGAACGCCTATTACGGTCATCGGCATGGCGTGGGAGCTTTTGAGGAGATGGCCCGGTACGGTTTTGACGCGGGGATAAAGTATATATCCATGTGGGGGATGTCGGTAGATAATTTAAAAAATCGGAGCAAGACGGAGGTGGCGGGACTGTTTAGAATCTTTAGAAGCGAATTTGGCCGCTTGGCTGAATCCGCGGACATACATAAGCAAAAAGTTAAGATTAATGTTTTAGGAGAATGGGAGAAAAAGTTGCCGGTGGCGGTTAAGAGGCCGATCAGAAAAGCGATTGAGGCAACGAAGGATTATAAGAATCATTACCTTAATTTTTTGTTGTTGTATAACGGGACGAACGAGATGATAGAGGCAGTGCAGGCTATGGTTGATGCGGGGAGGGCGGCCAGGAAAAAAGTGCGGGTGACGCCTGGAATGATAAAAGAAAATTTGCTGACAAAAGACTTGCCGCCGGTGGATATGGTTATAAGGACAGGCGGAGAACCTCATTTATCGAATGGTTTTATGATGTGGGATGTGGCGGACGCGGAGCTGTATTTTTCTGATAAGTACTGGCCTGACTTTAAGAAGAAGGAGCTTGACCAGGCGTTAAGAAGCTATGGCAGAAGAAGAAGGAAAAAGGGGGCATAGGAGGGATAAAATTTTTAAGTTATAATAGTCTTATGTCAGCGTATTTATCAGTGGTGATACCGGCTTACAACGAAGAAAATAGATTGCCTAAGACTCTTGGGGCAGTGATTGATTATTTGAGAAACCAGGATTATTCGTGGGAGGTGGTAGTGGTGGATGACGGGTCTAAGGATAAGACGGCTGAAGTAGTAAAAGAGGCGGTCGTACATGAACCGAGGGCGCGGTTGTTGCAGTATGGTGAAAACAGGGGCAAGGGGTATGCCGTTAGATACGGGATGACTAATGTGGAGGGGGAATACCGGTTATTTATGGACGCGGACAACTCAACCACAATTGATCATTTTGAGCAATTTAGGCCTTATTTTGACATGGGGTTTGACGTAGTGATCGGATCCAGGGATGTGAAGGGAGCGGATATTGCCAAGCACCAGCCGTGGTGGAAAGAGAAGCTGGGTGATTTGGGGAATTTGTGGATTCAATTTTGGGCGGTGCCGGGGATTAAGGATACCCAGGCAGGATTTAAGATTTTTACGGCCAAGGCGGCCGAGGACGTATTTTCCCGTCTGACGATCAACCGGTGGGGGTTTGACGTGGAAGCTTTGGCGGTAGCTAAGCATTTAGGATATAAAGTAGTGGAAAGGCCAATTAAGTGGGTAAATGATGAGGCCAGTAAGGTTTCAGCAGGCTCTTATGTGGAAGTTTTTAAGGAAGTGGTGCAGGTTAGGATAAATATGATTAAAGGTGTTTATGGGAAGTCTTGACGGAGGAGATTGGTCTGCCAGGGAGGCGGGAAAAAGACAAAAGGCGGCTGATGTGGGTGAATTAAGACAGGACTTGGTGACGGGTAAATGGGCGGCGGTAGCCACCGGCCGGGCTAAAAGGCCTGACGATTTTTCATCAGGTAAAGAGGCTCCTAAGAAACGGCCCGAGTTAAAGAATGATTGTCCTTTTTGCAGGCTGGATAAGTATCCGCAAAAACCCGATGTTTTGAGGTTGCCTAATGATGACAGCTGGCAAGTTCATATTTTTCCTAATTTATATCCCGTTTTGGAGTCGGGGGAAGAATTTAAGAGCTGGAACGTTGGTCCGCACAGGGCGGTGGAGTCCGTTGGTTATCATGAGATATTAGCTACCCGTAAACATAACCAGGTTGACGGGCTGATTATGGGCGTTGATCTTGCTTTACAGATAGAAGCTTTGGTTTTAAGGTTTCGGCAGTTAAGAGAGGAGTCCGCGGTGAACTATATTCAGATTATAAAAAATCATGGAGAAGAAGCGGGTGGTTCACTTGAACACCCTCATCATCAAATTTTTTCTCTGCCCGTTATACCGAGTGACATAATGGATATGCTAAGTGGGGCTGAAGAGTACGCGCGTAATTATAAAAAGAACGTGTACAGCGTGATTATTGATTTTGAATTGAAAAGCGGAGAGAGAATAGTAAGCGAGAATGATGATTTTGTGGCTTTTTGTCCTTTTGCTTCGAGGACGGCTTTTGAGGTTTGGGTGGTGCCTAAAAAAAACGGTCCTCATTTTGAGGACATAGGTCCTGACGAAAGGCTGGCTTTGGCTGAAATAATGAAGGACATTTTTTCTCGTTTATATATTGGGTTAAAAGATCCTCCGTATAACTATAATATTTATTCTTCGCCATGTGACGAGACTGGTTTTGCGTGTTCTTGTCCCGAGTATCCGAATTTTTGTTGGCATATAGAGATAACTCCACGTCTTGATATGTGGGGCGGTTTTGAGCTGGGAACGGGTTTGGAAATTGTCACGGCTTTGCCCGAGGCGTCGGCGGATTTTTTACGTAGTCAGAAAATAGAGGAAGATTAAATTTTAGATATGCTTGATTATTTAGTGGAAGTGATGAAGGCGGTACCTTCGGAAGCGGCGACGGTTATATTGGCCACTATGCCGGTGGGGGAGTTAAGAGGGGCTTTGCCGGTGGCTTTGGTGGTTTATAAGATACCGATTCCACTGGCGGTTTTTTTATCTATTTTGGGCAATATGCTGCCGGTATATTTTTTGCTGGTTTTTTATGAACAGGTATCAGGCTGGTTGAGCAAGAGATCGGCTCGGGCGGAAACTTTTTTTGAGTGGTTGTTTGAAAGGACCAGGCTTAAGCTTCACGCAAAAGTGGAAAAGTACGGTTACTGGGCTCTGGCTTTGTTTGTGTCCATACCGTTGCCGGTAACGGGAGCTTGGACGGGGACATTGGCGGCTTTTGTTTTCGGCATGTCCAAGCCCAAGGCTTTTCTGGCAATTCTGGTTGGAGTGTGTATATCAGCGGTTATAGTAACAACTATTACTTTAGGATCTTTTTCGATGGTGAGGGCGGTGTTTTTTTAATAGGAAGGGGTGTAATTTAAAGGATGGTATTTAAAAGTGATAAATAAATGGTTAATAAGAAAGTGGTAATTGGTAATTGGAAGATGGAGCTTTCTCATAAAGGGGAGCTGGAAGTGGGCCGAGCTTTTAAAAAGCTCGTCAGCGATGTGCTGTTGAAGGAAACAGAAGTAGTAGTGTGTCCTTCTTATCCTTCTTTGGGCGGCGTAAAAGAAATTTTTAAAGGGAGTGAAAAAGTAAAGGTAGGTGCTCAGAACGTTCATTGGGAAGAAAGCGGAGCCTGGACAGGACAGGTGTCGGTGAGTCAGCTGTCGCAGTTTGTAGATTGGTGTATCGTGGGCCATTCCGAGCAAAGGGCGTTGACCGGGGAGTCGGACGAGGAAGTGGAGAAGAAGACTCGGTTATTAATCAGGCATGGTATTACGCCGGTAGCGTGTGTGGGAGAGACGTTGGAAGAGAGAGAGGAAGATAAGGCGGTTGAGAAAATCACGAAGCAGGTTCAGGCTTTAATTAAGAAAGCTAGCCGTACGGAGATGTTGCGTATAGTGATAGCTTATGAACCTATTTGGGCGATTGGTACCGGCCAGACACCAGATCCGGCTGATGTGGCCGGGGTGATGTTGCTTATCAGGAAAGTGGTGGCGGCTAAGTACGGACATGAAGCGGCGAAGAGGTGGCGTATTTTGTACGGCGGCAGTGTGACTCCGGAGAACGTGGGTTTGTATATAAGAGAGCCGGGGGTGGGCGGGGTGTTGGTAGGAGGGGCATCCATTAGACCAATAAAATTTCTTGCTATCATTAGAGATGTAGAAGAAAATAAGAATGAATAATTAAAGACTGCTATGTTGATTAAGCCTGGTGAAATGTTTGATAAAGCGATGAAGGGCGGTTACGCGGTGGGAGCTTTTAATAGTTCTAATCTTGAATTAACTCAGGCGATTGTGCGGGCGGCGAAAAGAATGAAATCTCCCGTTATAGTGGAGACCTCGGAGAGTGCTATAGAGTATGTAGGGATGAATGTTTTTAGAAAGATGGTTGAGGCTGTGACTGAAGAAGAAGAGTGGCCCGTGGTGCTTCATCTTGACCATGGCAAGAGTTTTGAGATGGCTGAAAAGTGTATAAAGGCTGGTTATGGATCAGTAATGATTGATGTTTCTAAAAAGTCCATTGGCGAAAACATTGTTGAAACCAGAAGGGTGGTTGACTATGCCCACGCTAGAGGGGTTTGGGTAGAGGCTGAACTGGGTGCTATTTTGGGTGCAGAGGGGGCTAAGTCTTTGGCGGGGAAGAGAACTCCAAAAAGTTATTTAACTGATCCAAGAGAGGCTAAGCGTTTTGTCGAAGAAACCGGAGTTGACGCTTTGGCGGTGTCGGTGGGGACGATTCATGGGGCTTTTATCGGGCAAGAGTATATAAGATTTGAGTTGCTAGAGGAAATCCAAGGAATAGTGCCGGACAGTATTTTGGTATTGCACGGGGCTTCCGGGATAGCGGATGATCATCTAAAGAAAGCCGCTAAAGAAAATGTGTGTAAAGTTAACGTGGATACAGAGATGAGAATAGCTTTTGAAAAAGCGGTGAAGGCTTATTTTCAAGAAACTCATGAAAAAGTTGATCCGCGGAAGATGCTTGGTCCGGCTAGGGATGCGGTGCGGCAAGTTGTTGAGCAAAAAATGAAAGTTTTGGGTTCGGCCGGTGAAATATAATGTGCTAAAATAAGGAAGAGGATTAGTGTTAGTTAATTAATTTTTATGGAGAAAGAAGGGAAGAGTTTTGATATAGTCGCGGTTGGCGATACTACCCAAGACATATTTTTGGAGATGGATGATTTAAGTGTAATGTGTGATTTAGACGGGGATAATTGTCGTATTTGCTTTGATTACGCTGACAAAATACCGGTTAATAAAAAAACAGATATTCCGGCGGTGGGGAATGCGGCTAATAATACCATCGGCATAGCTCGTTTGGGATTAAGAGCAGGGATATACACGGTGGTTGGTAATGACGAGCAAGGGCAAAAAGCTAAAGGAGTATTCGCGGAAAACAACGTTGATACTAGGTACGTGGAGATGGATGATGTGCACGGAACAAATTTATCGATAGTTATTAATTATCGGGGGGAGAGGACGATATTTGTTTATCATGAGCCCAGGAGCTATGAGTTGCCAGAAATTTCTTCGACGAAATGGATATATTTGACTTCGGCTTCGGGTCACGGAGTGCACAGGTTGCACGAGCAGGTTTTGAAGTATTTAGAAAAGGAACCAGATGTTAAACTGGCTTTTAATCCGGGGACATTTCAAATGAAGCTAGGAGCTGAAGAGTTGAAACCGTTTTTTGAAAGAACGGAAGTTTTGTTTTTAAATCGTCAGGAAAGCAGGGAAGTATTAGGTTTGAAGACCCGAGATATTCAAAGGTTAGCCAATGCGTATCATGAGTTGGGGGTGAAAAATATGGTAATAACTGATGGTCCCAAAGGCTCTTATGCGTCGGATGGTTCCCAGATTTGGTTTCTCAATATCTTCAGAGGTCCGGTAGTGGAAAGGACGGGGTGCGGGGACGCTTTTGGTTCAGGTTTTTTGGGGGCGTTGTTGAACGGCAAGAAAACTCCAGAGGCTATGCTGTGGGGTAATGGCAATTCGACTTCCGTCATTCAGTATATTGGGGCCAGAGAAGGCCTGTTGGAAGTTGACGGAATGGAGAAGATGATAGGCAAGAACTTGGACATAACCCCGGAAGAATATAAGAAATTATAATTAATTTATATTATTATGGCTGTAAACATAGCGATTAACGGCTTTGGGAGGATTGGCAGAGCTGTGTTTAAAATAGCTTTTGAGTTGGGCGAAGAAGTTAATGTGGTGGCGATAAACGATTTAGGGAACTTGGAAAATCTGGGCTATTTGTTGAAGCACGACTCTGTTTATGGGAAATATAGTCGGGAAGTGCGAGCGGGAAAAGGAAAGATTATAATTGATGACAGGGAGATTGAAGCGTTAGGCGAAAAAGATCCAGAAGAACTGCCTTGGAAAAAGTTAGGCGTTGATGTGGTGGTTGAATCTACAGGGGTGTTTACGGAAAGGGATAAGGCTTACAATCACATAAAAGCGGGGGCTAAAAAGGTGGTGATATCGGCGCCGGTGAAAAGCGATGATTTACCGACAGTGGTTCGTGGGGTTAACGAGGCTGACGCAAAGGGACAGGAAATAATATCTATGGCTTCCTGTACGACGAATTGCGTGGCTCCGGTGACGGCTGTTTTGGACGAGGCTTTTGGTGTGAAGAAAGCGTTAATGACAACTGCGCATGCTTACACAGCCACTCAAGGATTGGTGGATGGTCCTTCTAAGAAAGATGTGAGGAGAGGGAGGGCGGCGGCAATAAATGTGGTACCGTCTTCTACTGGAGCGGCTGTCGCGGCGACGAAAGCGTTGCCGGATTTAAAAGGTAAATTTGATGGGGTAGCTTTAAGGGTGCCGGTGCCGATTGTTTCTGTGGTTGATGCTGTTTATGTGATTGATAAGGAGGCAGAAGTTGAAGAGATTAATGATATTTTTATAAAAGCGGCGGATGCTAATTTGAAAGACATTTTAGCAGTGGCTGATGAGCCAGTGGTTTCCAGTGATTTTATAGGGGATCCTCATTCAGCTATAGTTGATTTGGCCATGACTAAAGTAGTTGACGGCGATCTGGTGAAAGTAATGGCTTGGTATGATAATGAATGGGGTTATAGCAACAGACTGGTGGAACAGGTTTTGGATTTAGGCAAGGAAGCGGCGGATTGAGTTGGTTAATTATGACTCATTATACTTGTACCAGTTGCGGACACGAATCAAGTGAAAAGGGTGTTTGTGATAATAAAGATTGTTTGAAAAATGGTAAGAGCCTTACTTCGTGTGATTGTACGGACGGAGAACATGGGGCTGATTATGATGATTGGGCGTAGTAGTAGAAAATGGAAATTAGACACAAAGAAAATATATAAATTAGTCCTGACGAATTTCCTTCGGAAAAAATATAAATGTGTTGACGGTTTATGAAAATTATTAAAGCTGGCGGTGCTGAAGAAGAGTTTAGCGAGGAGACAATAAAAAGATCCAGTATCAGAGCGGGGTTATCGGAGAGAGAGGCGGAAGAGATAGCTAGTAAGACAGCCAAGAAGGTCAAAGATAAAATGACTTCTTCAGAGGTGTATGAAAATGTTGTGAAAGAAATAAGAAAAAAGGATCAAGGAGCGTCCTTTAGATACTCGTTAAAAAAGGCGATAATGGAATTGGGTCCGACGGGTTATCCTTTTGAAAAATATGTAGCCGAGGTTTTGGAGGCGCATGGATATAAAACTGTGAGAGGAAAGCATCTGCCCGGTCGTTGTGTAGAACATGAAGTAGATGTGCTGGCAGAAAAAGAAGGGGTTTTTAAAATGGTTGAATGTAAATATCATAATTGTCGGGGAGTCAGGTCTGATGTTAAGGTGCCGCTTTATGTTTACGCTCGTTTTCTTGATGTGAGAAACGGTTGGAATAAAGGGTCTTATAAAGGGGCTTTAGCGGGGGTTTGGCTGGTTACGAATACCAAGATTACAAGTCAGGCAGTTAGGTATGGTGAATGCGTGAGTATGAATTTAACCGCGTGGCGTTATCCTAGCAGTGGCGGGTTGGAAAAAATGATAGAACAGAAAAAGCTTTATCCTATTACTGTTTTGCCGTCTTTAAATAAATCTTTGTGGTTTAAATTGAGCAAGGCGGGGATAATTTTGGCGCGAGACCTCGATAGGCCGGTTGATGGTTTGGCGAGAAAATGCCGAGTGTCTGTTGGGGTGATTCAGCAATTAAAAAAAGAAGCGGGCAAGTTATGAAATCTTTTATGGGGATAAGTCTATTCGAAAAGAGGTTGTTGTTGTAAATTAATAACATGAAATATGGGGAGTTAATAGCGAACTGGTTGATGGCCACTCTGGCAGTGACTATAACGTCTTATTTGTTGCCTGGGGTGCGAGTGGATGGTTTTTGGGCGGCATTAATGGCCGCGTTAGTCTTAGGGGCCGTAAATGTTTTCTTAAAACCTATTATCGTGGTTTTGACTTTGCCGATAAACGTGTTGACATTAGGGTTGTTTACGTTTTTTATAAACGCTTTTTTGGTTATTTTAACGTCTATGATTGTTCCGGGGTTTGAGGTGCAGAACCTCTTATGGGCTTTGGTTTTTAGCTTGGTGCTTTCTTTAGTACAGGCTATGATGCATGTTATTGGCAATGGCAGGTCTTGGTAAGGTGTTTTTACCGGATTAATATTGGATATAAGCAAGATATTTTTGAAGATGAAAAAGCTGAAAACAATGGACGATATAGCGCTTGACGGAAGGTCCGTTTTGTTAAGAGTGGATTTTAATGTTCCGGTGGGTGATGATGGCGTCGTTGATCAATCAGAGGACTATCGGATAGAGGTGGCATTAAAGACTTTGGAAGAGCTGCGCAGGAGAAGGTGCAAGATTGTTTTATTGACACACAGAGGAAGACCGAACGAAGAAGGAGGAGATTATAGTCTAGAACCCATAAGGAAGAGGTTGGAGGAGTTGATTAAGGACGAAGTGCGGCAGATTCCGAAGATGGACAAAAACATGGTGGAATCGATGTTAACAGGTTTTGAGGTTGGCAGTGTGCTTATTTTACCAAATGTTAGGCTGGATGAGAGAGAGGTTGTGGGTAGCGAAGGGTTGGCTGAAGAGTTGGCTGATTTGGCTGATGTTTATGTAAATGAAGCTTTTAGCGTGTGTCATCGTGATCACGCTTCAATTGCTAGGATACCAAGGTTAATGGAATCATGCGCGGGCAGACATACGGTTTTGGAATATGAGGCGTTGAGTAAGTTGGCTAATAATCCGCGAAAACCATATGTGGCTGTAGTCAGCGGTGCCAAGGTTCACACCAAAATTACCTTACTGTGGAAATTACTGGAGAAGGCTGATTATTTGTGTGTTGGGGGGAGAATCGCTAACGCGTTTTTGATTGCCAGAGGACTGTGTCCTGATTTTAATTGCGATTCGGTTGATATTGAGGGAGCTAGAAAGATTTGGGAAAATTTCAGCGATAAAATTGTTTTACCTGTTGATGTGGTAATAACCGATTCAGCCAGCGGAGAAGTGAAGACGGTTTTAGCGGAGGATATTCCAGAGACGGCGGCGGGTGTTTGGGATATAGGACCAAACACCGTTGATTCATTTTTGCGGACTTGCTCAAAGGCGGAAACGGTGGTTTGGAATGGTCCATTGGGTAAGTTTGAAGAGGAACAATATAAAGAAGGAACGGAAAAATTCGCTAAAGGCTTGGCTGAACTAGGTGCTTTCAGAGTTGTTGGCGGGGGAGATACAGTAAGTGTTTTGGAGCATTTCAATCTTATGTCTAAGTTTGACCATGTGTCGGTGGGAGGAGGAGCAATGATTACTATGTTGGAAGAAAAAGAAATGCCGGGGCTGGTTCCTCTTTTGAAGGAGTAGAGGAGGTGTTTATGCCTAAGATAGAAACTATAACTGCCAGGGAGGTGCTTGACTCTCGCGGCAATCCGACCGTTCAAGCGGCGGTGAACGCGGATAATGGTGTGGTGGGCACAGCAACCGTTCCTTCCGGGGCGTCAACAGGCAAGCATGAAGCCGTTGAGTTAAGGGATAGAGACGAGAAAAGATATAATGGGATGGGGGTATTACAGGCTGTAAAGAACGTGAAAGGAGAAATTCAGGCGGCTCTTTTGGGTATGGGTACGGCTAATCAGCATAAGGTAGATAGGATATTGTTGGAGCTGGATGGTACTTCGAATAAATCAAGGCTGGGGGCGAACGCAATTTTAGCTGTGTCTATGGCCGTGGCGCGAGTTGAATCTTTGTCGCAAGGACTGTCTTTGTATATGTATCTAAAACAGTTATTTCCTAAAAGAGAACTTGTTTTGCCGGTACCGCAAATGAATTTGATTAACGGTGGATGTCACGCCAGTAACAATTTGTCTATTCAGGAGTATCAAGTTTTGCCGGTTGGGTCGCCTAGTTTTTCAGAAGCTTTGAGGATGGGAGTGGAAATATACTGGGCTCTTAAAAAACTGTTGCGCAAGGAAGGTTTTCAGGTGGAAGTAGCTGATGAAGGGGGGTTTGCGCCAGCCTTGGACAGCAGTGAGACGGTTTTTGGTTTTTTGGTTAAGGCTATTGAGGACGCGGGGTATATTCCCGGCGTTGATGCTTTTATTGGCATAGACGCGGCGTCTTCCCAGTTTTATGACGATCAGCTGAATAAGTATTTTTTGGATGGAGTCGAGATTTCTTATACTGATCTGGCCTGGCAGTACAAACTTTGGAGGGAGCGTTATCCTATAATATCTTATGAAGATCCTTTTGCCGAAGATGAGTGGGATCATTGGCAGCATTTTATGAAGATTAATGGCGAGGCGGTGCAGGTGGTGGGGGATGACTTGTATGTTACTAACGCGGGCAGGATACGGAGAGGAATTGTGTCTGGGGTGGCAAACGCCGTGTTAATTAAGCTTAATCAGGTAGGGACAGTTACGGAAACTTTGCAGGCTGTTATGATTGCTCAAGAAAGTGATCAGAATATAATTATTTCTCATCGTTCCGGAGAGACAGAAGACGATTTTATTGCTGATTTAAGCGTGGCGGTGGGAGCGGGTCAGATTAAAACGGGCGCGCCTTCGCGTTCTGACAGGTGTGTGAAATATAACCGGCTTCTGGAAATAGAGGAGGAGAGCAGGGGGCAGTTAAGTCACGATCTTCAGACTTATTTAGAAAGGTATAAGCCAATGTATGCCGCGGCTTCAAGGGTGTGAAGAAGCGGGCGGGGTATTGTGTTATAATTCTCAAATGATGAACAAGGAAGAAAGGCACGTGATGTGGGAAAGGAGACAGGCGGAGCTTTGGGACCGTATTTTTCAGGTTACCCAGGATGTTGTGGTCTTGTCAGAAACTTTGTCGAGCGGGGCTGGTTTGAAGAAGGTGCGTGACAAGCTTTTGGATTCGGCTTTGGCTGTAGGGGAGGAGTTGGTGCATGCCAACGCCGCGGATACGTCTGGTGGCTTTGAAAAATATCTTGATAAGGCGAAGATAAGGTCAATTGAGACTGATTATTGGTTGCGACTGATATATGTTATAGAGCAGGCGAGCGATGTTCAGAGAGATTTATCAAGTATAATAAGCCAATATTCTGCGATAATTATGCTTTTGCAAAAGTTTATCAAACACGCTCATGACAAAGAATCGGTTGTTAATAAGCATGCCAAAGGGCCTTGGGTAAGTTAGTTCAGAGAGTCTTCTAAAGTTCCTTTCCTACGGCAGTTTCCGTGGAGTCGGTTCCAAGTTCCGAAAGTTTCGTCAAAATAATGCTATTATTTTTCCTAAATATTATTCGTAGATTGCCCGATCAAGTCGCAATGACAAATGTGCTTGAGTCTTGAAACAGCCTCCATGTTTGTTCACGAGTATATATTAGTATGAGTAATACTAAAGGATTTAAAAAAGAAGGTCAGGTATGGACCGTAAAGGACAATAGAGTAGCCGGTTCGGAGTCGGAGCTTTTTGATTTGTTAATGAAAGACAGAGGGGTGAAAAGGGGTGATCGGCAGGCTTTTTTGAATCCTGATTTCGAACGAGACTTGGCGGACCCTTGTTTATTTAAGGACATGAAAGAGGCAGTGGAAAGAGTGGGAAAAGCTTTGCGGCACAAAGAAAGAATACTGGTTTATGGCGATTATGATGTGGATGGAATTACTAGTCTGGCTATAATGGTGACTGTATTAAAGGAACTGGGCTTAAATCCAACGCCATACTTGCCTGACAGAATGGGTGATGGATATGGGTTAAATATTAAGGTGCTAAAGGAGATTTCGGGACAGTTTGATTTGTTGGTGACGGTTGATTGCGGTGTTAACAACGGAGATGAGATTGAATATTTAAAAAGCTTGGGCAAGGAAGCAATAATTACTGACCATCATGAATTGGCACAAGGTGCGCCTGAAGCAGAGGCGGTTTTGCATCCTCGTCACCCCGGGGGAGATTATCCTTTTCCTTGGCTTAGCGGGGCTGGAGTGGCTTGGGCTTTTGCCCGTGCCTTGTTGAAAAATTACAAGAGCAAAAATGTTGATAATTGTCTGGTAGAGACATTAGTGTTGGCTTGTTTAGGGACGGTGGCTGATTCTGTCCCCCTTTTAGGTGAGAATAGAACAATTGTTTACTATGGACTGAAGGCGCTAAGGCATAGCAGTAAACCGGGGGTAAGGATGCTGTGTGATTACGCTGAGAGAGAGGGGGGTGTTTTAAATGAGGATGACTTAGCTTTCCGTGTCATTCCTCTGTTAAATGCTTCAGGCAGAATTGAACATGCTCAACCATCGCTTGATTTATTAATAGCGCAAAGAAGCGAGGAGGCGGAAGAGGCTTTATTGAAGTTAAAGGCTTGTAACGAGAAGCGAAGGCAGTGGAGCAAGCAGGTTATGTCGGAAGCGGAGATTCAGATAAAAAACACGGACGCGCCGGTGGTTTTCGCCTCTAATCCTTCCTGGCCGGCTGGTATTGTTGGCTTGGTTGCCAACAGGTTAAGTGAGAGGTTTTGTCGTCCGGCGGTGATAGTGGGGGGGTGTGGAGAGAACGCGGTAGGATCGGGTCGGGCTCCGGCCGGAATGAGTGTTTTGGATATCATAGCTCGAGGGAAGGATTGTTTGTTAAAATTTGGAGGGCATGAATGCGCTGTGGGTTTTAGTTTGTCTCACGATAAGGTCGAATTGTTAAGAGATAGGCTTCTTAGTAAAAGCTTAGGCGGGTTTGGAGGCGAAGCAAGCGTCTACATTTTACGCGCGGACCTAATAATAACAAGCGAATTGATTGATTGGAGGACAATTGGAATTTTAGAGAAAATGGCTCCTTATGGCGAAGGCAATAATAAGCCTGTTTTTATTTCAAAGAGAATGACGCTAATTGATTGGCGGGTGGTTGGTAAAACAGGCGAGCATGTAAAGTTTTTGTTTCAGCGGGATAATGATATGGTGGGGGGCATAGGTTTTGGTATGGCTGAAGTTTGCAATTTAAACATGTTTAAAGCAGGTGAAAAGGTTGACGTAGCTTATGGTTTAGAGGTTAACGATTATCAAGGCAGACAATCTTTGCAGCTTAATGTTAAGGGCGTGGCTAAGACGGGAAGCGTGCGTATAACTAACAGTGACAGGGTCTCTAAGGTTAAAGGCAGATAGTTTTATTAAAAAATGGAAGCAGATAAGGTTGGGGCAAAATTATATACAGACGGAGGAGCTCGAGGCAATCCAGGGCCGGGAGGTGTGGGATATGTGTTGGTGATAAAAGGCAGAAAAACAGTCAAGAAGGGAAATTATGTGGGCCGAGTAACAAATAATCAGGCCGAATACATGGCATTAAGGGATGGTTTGGAGCGGGCCAGGAAAGAGGGGGTTAGGAGCATCAACTGTTTTCTTGACAGTGAGCTGGTGGTAAAGCAAATGAAAGGTGAGTATCGAGTGAAAAATTCAGGACTGATTGATTTAGCGGACGAAGTGAAAGGTTTAATTGAAGAATTTGATTTGGTTAAATTTATCCATATAGCGAGAGAAAAAAACAAAGAAGCCGACAAGCTGGTTAACTTGGCTATAGATAGATATTTGCGGAAATAAAACCCGCCCTCTAAAGGGCGGGTTGAGATGGGTTGTAAGCCGGATTCTGTCCACCTCGTCTAGCCTGTTGGCAAGACGAGATTGAATGATCATCTATCTGGGCATCATCTCACGATGACGCTAACTTGAATTTCTTATGAAAATTCAAGATGCCTCCTACCTTACCAATTAGCGAAGGGCTAAAAGGTATGCTTGGAGTTGCACCGGGTGGGGTTTGCCCGATCAAAATGTTGCCATTTTGGTCCGTGGTCTCTTACACCACGATTTCAACCTTACCATGTAAAGCCGTGAAATCCTGATGGATTGTCTACGGCCATGTGGCGGTGTGGTTTCTGTTGCACTCTTCGTCCCATTTAAGCGGGATCCCTGGGCTTCATAAGCTTTGGTAAAAACTTATTTATACCCGGCAGGCGTTACCTGCCACCCACCTTTGGTTCCAGTTTTTGCCGGGCAGTGCCGGCAATAACTGGAAAGTAAAGGTATGTATAACATCTTCTTTTTGACAAAGGTCAAAAAAGGGTGTCCGGACTTTCCTCTCAAACAAAATGTTTAGCTTGAGCGACCATTAACCCATCTTCAGTTTTCTATTATAGTTATTCAAGGTTAATTTGTCAATCTTGTTGTGATTGGGTAGACTAGGAGATTATAATAGTGTTTTTCAAAAGCGTATTATTTTTTGATTATTATTGAAATCAAATGAAGAGGTCTGAACTTTTTTTTGGGGCGGTTTTGGTGCCGATAGATTTCTTGGCACTGGTAGCCGCTGGGATGGCGGCTTATTATTTGCGGGTTAACGAGTATGTACAAACGTTGAGGCCGGCAGTTTTTATGTTGGATTTGACCGTTGTTGAGTATTTGCAGCTGGTGGTTATTGTTTCCTTGGTGGCAGTTGGTGTTTTTGCGCTCCAAGGGCTATACAAAATGACAGTAACTAAGAAAATGTGGGACGTGTGGGTAAGAATATTTTCAGGCGTCTCTATTTGTTTTGTAGGAGTAATTACTTACATATTTTTGAGCGCGGAGCTTTTTCAGTCTCGTTTTATTGTTTTGGCCGCGTATATAGCCGCTTTATTGTTTGTTTCCGCTGGGCGTTTATTGGTTAGATGGGTTCAGTTGTACGCTTTGAAGAGGGGTTACGGAGTTCACAGGGTGGTATTGGTGGGTAATGGCAGATTTGGAAAGGATCTAGCCAGACTTTTCGCAAGAAAACCCAATCTGGGGTATCGCGTGGTTGGGGCGCCGGAGATAGCCAGGTGGGAGATTTTGGAGGATATAATGAATCAAAGAGGTATAGATGAAATAATTCAAACCGATCCAACTTTGCCAGAGGAAGATAATGAGTTGTTGTTGGATTTTGCCGATAAGTATCGAATTGGTTACAACTATATTCCTAATATGTTTGAGTCCTATGTTTCCCAAATGCGTTTTAAGCAGATGGGGCCAATTCCAGTAATGGCTGCTTTGCGGACACCGCTGGAGGGTTGGGGGAGGATAGTTAAGAGGGTGGTTGATTTGTTTGGTTCTTTGTTCGGCTTAGCGATTTTAGCAATTCCTTTTTTGGCGGTGGCTGTTATTATTAAGCTGAATTCCAGAGGTCCGGTTTTTTATAAGCAGACCAGAGTAGGCCGAGACTTAAAAGAGTTTGATATAATGAAGTTCAGGAGCATGAAGATTGAATATTGCACGGGGGATAAATATGGCGGAGAAGAGGCCAAAAAATATGAGGATGATTTAAGAAAGAGGTCTAATGAGCGTTCAGGGCCGTTGTTTAAAATGAAGAAAGATCCGAGAATTACTTCTGTTGGGTGTATATTAAGGAAGGCTCGCATTGACGAGCTTCCGCAACTTATTAATGTGCTTCGAGGAGAAATGAGTCTAATAGGGCCAAGGCCTCATTTGCCGAGTGAGGTTTCTCAATATGAAAAACATCACCGGAAGTTATTCACGATTAAGCCGGGAATGTCCGGGATGGCGCAAGTGCATGGAAGCGCCGGTTTGCCTTTTGAGCAGGAAGCGAAGATGGATATTAGCTATATTGAGAATTGGTCTTTGTGGTTAGACTTAATACTGCTTGTAAAGACGTTTAAAATTCTTTTTACCGACAAGAACGCGGTGTGAAGGGGAATGTAGAATTAAGAAGCTAGAATTAAGAATTTAGAATTTTGAGAAAGGGGGAAAGATGAGAGTTGCTTTAATTCACGATTATTTAACCCAGTTTGGGGGAGCAGAAAGGGTGTTGCTGGCGTTAATGGAACTTTTTCCTGACGCGCCAGTTTTTACTTTGTTGTATAGCCGCAACGGTATGCGTATGTCTATTGATGAAGAGAGAGTAAGAGTATCTTTTTTGCAGAGGATGCCCGGATCGAGAAAATATCATCGGTTTTTTCCCATGCTTATGCCGCTAGCTGTTGAACAGTTTGATTTGAGAGGTTTTGATGTGGTTCTTTCTGACTCTCATAGTTTTGGAAAGGGTATTTTAAGAGACCCGGAATCGATGCATGTGTGTTATTGTTTTACGCCCACTAGGTATGTTTGGGACGACAGCCATAGGTATGTGAGGGAGTTTTCTTCAAATGTTTTTTTTAGAAAAACAGCTTCGGCGGCTCTTTCTTACATTCGTCTATGGGATTATTACGCGGCTCAAAGAGTTGATTATTTTTTTACGATTTCTAGTTTTGTGAAGAGGCGTATTCAGAAATATTACGGTCGGCAGGCGGAGGTAGTTATGCCGCCGGTAGATGTTAATAAATACACGCTAAGTGTTAAGGACGACGGGTATTTCTTGGTGGTGGCTAGGTTAGTTCCTTATAAGAGGGTTGATTTGGCTATTGATGCTTGTGAAAGCTTGGGGGTGCCTTTGAAGATTGTGGGAACCGGTCCGGAAGAAAAGTTGTTAAAGAAAAGAGCGGGTAAGTGGGTAGAGTTTTGCGGATTTGTATCTCAAGACAGGCTGGTTGAATTGTATAGGAGATCAAAGGCGTTGTTGTTTCCCCAAGAGGAGGATTTTGGTATAACTTTGTTGGAGGCCGCTTCTTGCGGAAAGCCGGTTGTTGCTTATCGAGCGGGAGGCGCGATGGAGACGGTTGTGGAGGGCAAGACAGGATTGTTTTTTGATAAGCAGGAAAAGGATAGTTTGATTAGAGCGGTTGAGGTTTTTGAGAATTTAGATTGGGATAGATCTTATATTCGTAGTCACGCTGAACGTTATGAGAAAGGGATTTTTTTACAGAGGATGAAGGAAGCAATAAATACACGCTGGGAAGAATATAGGCGTTTATTGCGCGAAAATCGCTAAATAAGAGATTTATGAGCGAGACGTTTAATAAAAACAGTATGAATGGTTTTGGTTTGAAAAGGACTTTGAATAGGGTTCAGTCCAGACTCCCTTTGGTTTTAATAATTAGCGTTTTCTTGGCGGTGGCTGTTTTTGCGATGATTAGGAACAAAGACCCTGTTTATGAAATTCATTTTTCTTACCTTGTTTCTTTGAAAGAAAGGGAGGGGGGAGAAGATTATCGTTATGACGGTTATTACGCTCTTCAGGCGACTGATTTGTTTACAGCTACCTTGGCACAGTGGATAAAGGCTCCAGAGGTGGTGGCGGGGGTAAGAGAAAAGGCCGGTTATCCAGTGAGCAATGATTCCAAGGAAGTGGTTAGCAGTGTAAAGGCGGTAAAAACAGCGCCTCAATTGATAGAGGTGACTATAGTTGATGATGACCGGGAACGAGCAGAGAAAATATTGAAAGGACTTGAGGATGTGGTGAGTACTATGATCGAGGCATATAATGAGAGCGACGCTGAGTTGGTTTTTGAGATGATGCGGACGAATTCGTGGGTTGGGCAGAAGAAATTGTCGGCCACGATTATATCGTTACTGGTTTTTGTTTTTGCTGTCTTTTTGGGGATAAATTTGGTTTTGATAGAGCAGGTCTGGCGGGGTTGAACAGTTTATTTAAGGGCTTTATGCGCATAGCTGTTGATATAAGGTCATTAATGGAAGGCAGGCACAGCGGAGTAGAGGAATATACTGTCCGATTGATTAGGGCCATGGTGGGTCTTCCTTCCGAGCATGATTTTATATTGTTCTATAATTCGGTCAAAGACGTGAAAATTCCGGAATTTGGTCAAAGAGCGCAGATTAAAAGATTCAGATATCCTAATAAAATGATGAATGTCTTTCAGTGTCTGTGGGGATTGCCTAGGTGGGATGAAATGGTGGATGCTGATTGTTTCTTCGTGCCCAATTTTAGGCTATTGCCGATCAAGGGATCTGTGCCTATTGTAATGACTGTTCATGATCTGTCTTTTGAAAGATTTCCAGAGTTATTCTGCTGGAAAAGGAGGTTGTGGCATAAAATAATGAAGCCGAGAAAGCTAGTAAAAAGCGCAACTAAGGTAGTGGCTGTTTCAGAAGCGACCGGGAGAGACGTAGTTGATTTATACGGGGTATCCAGAAAAAAGGTAGAGGTTGTTTATTCAGGTATTGGCGCTGATCAGAAAAAAACTTCTGATGAAAAAGCGGGTAGTTTGAGAAAAGTTTGGGGTTTGCCGGAGAGATATATTTTATTTTTAGGGACTTTGGAGCCAAGAAAGAATGTTGTTAGTGTTATTCGCGCTTTTGACGCAGTAGCACAATTTGTTAAACAAGACTTGGTTGTTGCCGGGGAGAAAGGGTGGTTAGGCCAGGAGATGGCGGGAGAAATAGAAAAAGCAAAACACAAACGACGGATGCATGTGATTGGTTCTGTTCGGGAAAAAGACAAGAGTTCTTTGTATGAGGGTGCCGATTTGTTTGTTTATCCAAGTTTTTATGAGGGGTTTGGGTTTCCGCCCCTGGAGGCGCTGGTGCGGGAGAAGCCGGTTATAACATCAAATAATTCTTCTTTGCCGGAAATAGTAGGAGATTGGGCGACACTTGTCGATTATGGCGATGTGGCTGAGCTGGCGTTAGTGATGTTGGAAGAGTTGCCGAAAGTCGGGGCAAATGTTAAGAAATCTGTTTATGAAAAGTACTCCTGGGAAAGAGCGGCGGCGCAAACTTTACGAGTGATTGAACAGTCAGAGAGAGTATGAGGATTGCGATTGATGCCAGAGCTTATTCCTGGGCGGGGGTGGGTAGGTATATTAGGAACTTACTTAAGGAATTAACTAATATCAACGACGGTAACGAATATGTTGTTTTGATAAGCGAAAAGGACAAGAAGGCTTTAAACAAAGACAGGGCTTTGCATGGAGCTGAAGAATTAGAAGCAAAGTTGGTGGCAGGATCATATTATTCTTGGCAGGAGCAGACTGTTTTTTGGCGTCAAATAGAAAAAGTGGAAGCTGATTTATTTCATTTTCCCCACTTTAATGTGCCTATTTTTTTTGATAAGCCTTATGTGATTACTATTCACGACGTAACTCGTTTTTATTTTCCCGGTCAGAGTCAGAAAAATCTGGTTAGACAGGCCACTTATGAATTTGTTTTTAAGCGAGCGGTGGAGAGAGCGGTAAGGGTTGTTTGCGTGTCGGAGACCACAAGGTCTGATCTGGAAAGTCTGCCGATTAGGTTATCCGGGAGTCCAATAGTCATAAAAGCAGGGGTGGACAGCCTTTTCTTTAGGGCTGTATCGAGCCGGGAGAGAGAAAAAATAAGAAATTTGGTAAAAGAAGGGCCTTACTTGTTGTATGTTGGGGTGTGGATGAATCACAAAAATCTGCCGAGTTTGTTGGCCGCTTTTAAGATGGTCTTAAGAAATTATCCGGATTTAAAATTAGTGTTAACGGGGAGTTTGAAATCGGGCTATATTGATGTGAAGAAAATATCCCATCAGCTTGGGTTAGGGAGTAAAAATGTTATTACCCTAGGGTTTGTATCTTCTCAAACTATGAATGCTTTGTATAAGGAGGCTCATTGTCTGATGTTGCCTAGCTTGTATGAAGGGTTTGGTTTGACGGGATTGGAGGCAGTGGCTTGCGGGACGCCGGTGATCGCTTCTAATTGTTCTAGTTTGCCTGAGATTATGGGTGAGGCGGCTGAATATGTTAATCCTGAGTATGTGCCGGGTATTGCTGAAGCAATAACTAGGTTGTTGTCTGACGAAGCAGGGAAAAAAGATTTGATCAGAAAGGGAAGGGAAGTTGCGGGAAATTATAGCTGGAGTAAATGCGCCAGGCAGACTTTAGAAGTTTATAGAGATTTATAAAAAACTAAAAACACTGGTGGGAGTAACCGCCGGTTAAAAATGAAATTAGGTTACCGAGAAGAGCTTGGGCTATGAACTGAAAGGTGTTTATAGGAATGGTGCGGGTGTAATTGTTTGGTGCGTTGCTGAATTAAGTTTGCTGTCAAAAGGGGCTTTATCCTTTTGTCTTTTGAATCTAATATTGATTATATGATGGATATTATTCCGGCGGTTGGTAGTGCAAAAAAAAGAGGCTGGAAGCAGCTTGCTGAACATAATCTTTTGCGGACAGAATGGAAATTGCCAGCCAGGTTGAGAAAACCGATTTCCGGCAAGGATTCTTTAAGGTCCCAGAAGCAAGCTCCTTTTGAGGTGGAAAAGAGGTTTATAAAGACGGATCATCCGGCCGGGAAGCCGCCTAGGTTTGAAAAAGAAAGTCATTACATAAAAACTTCTTCCGAATATCACACGGGCGATGTTTATATGAAGTCGAGGCCGGAGCTGCTTCTTTCTGTGCCTCCGTATAGGGGCGTGGGTTTTAAGTTAGGGGCTGTCAGGAAAAGAGAACCTAACAAAAAAACAGCGGTTGATAAGAAGAGATTCAACAAGAAGGTAAGTATTAGAGGGGGAGAACAAGGCGTATCAAGAAGTAGTTTAGAGATTAAAAAGAGGGTCTCGAAAGTTAAGGGCGGTATGGATTTGGGAGGGACGAAGAAGGTATCAGTCGGTGTTTTTAGGCCGATTTTTCATAAGAAGGATATTGGAAGTTCGTTGCCTAATAGGGAAAGTAAAGAAGTAGAAGATAGCGGACTTAAACCGAGGGTGGAAGCGGAGATAAGGGACGTGCCTTATAAATTTACAGGAGAGGCTTTAAGTGGTGACGAAAGGGTAAAGAGTGAGAGAAGGAGCGTTGAAGAAGCAGGGGTTGAAATCTATGGAGAAGCAAATGAGCGCCAGGCGGGGGATAGAATACTCACTATTCCCAGGAGAAAAATTGAAGAATTCATTGAGAGATGTGTTGCCGTGAAGACAACGGTTAAAGGAACAATCAAAAAAGGATTAAGTTTGTTTAGTTTTAGAGGTATTGGGTTGGCTTGGCCAAGAGCAGTAGCGCATATTGTTATTTTGTTGAGTCTGTCTTTGGTTGTGTGGGGTCTAGTATACAACCTGAATCAAGTAGGCAGAGGGATGTTGGCCTTAAGGGGAGTGTCGGGAGCTGTTAACAGCGCTTATGATGATATTATGGGAGCGCAGACGGCAATGGCGGAAACCAATTTGGCTGAAAGCGAGCAAAGATTTATACGGGCTCAAGAAAAGTTGGTGCAGGCGCAGAAAGGTATGCGGGAAGCTTTGTCTGTGTCGGGTGTTATTATGCAGTATCTTGATGTGACAGGAACGGTGAGGTCTGGAGAAGAGTTGTTGGTTTCTGGGGAGAAGCTTTCTCAAGCGGGAAGGCATTTAGCGAGCGGAGTGGCTTGTTTGACAAACTTTAATCCCCAAGAAGTTAATGAAAGTTTTGGTGAGAAAGACGTTGATTTATCTGCCTGTCTGGAGAAATTTGTGAACGAGCTTGGTTTGGCGGAGTTGTATCTGGGCGAAGCCCAGGAGTCTTTAAGCAGAGCGGACGGCTTGCTTTTACCTAATGATATTCGGGAGAAGGTAGATTCCCTTGAGGTGATGGTGGGTAAGTTAAAGCAGTTGGTGTCTGCCGTTTTAAGAAATAGTGACGCGTTGCGGGTCCTGTTGGGCGTTGATAGGGAAAAACAGTACTTGTTATTGTTCCAAAACAATCATGAAATGAGGCCGACGGGCGGTTTTATAGGCAGTATTGGTTTGGTAGACGTGGACAGAGGCAAAGTTGAGGAGATTGATATAAAAAGTGTTTATGATCCTGATGGCCAACTTAAACAGTTTATTATTCCTCCAGAGCCTCTTCGTCCCATTGCTAATCGGTGGTACATGCGTGATGCTAATTGGTTTGTAGATTATGAGTTGAGCGCTAAGAAAATAGCTCAGTTTTTTGAGAAAGAAGGGGGGCCGACGGTTGACGGTGTAATAGCGTTGAACCCGGAGCTGATAAGTAATTTTTTAGGTTTGGTGGGGCCGGTAGAGATGAAAGAATATCAGGTTACAGTGGATGAGAGCAATTTTTGGGATGTTACTCAAGATCAGGTTAGCTATTCGTATGACAAACAGTTGAATCAGCCTAAAAGGTTTATAGCGGACTTGGCTCCAGAAATATTAGATAGGGTGTTGAAAGTATCCGGCGCTGATTTGTGGAGCGTTTTGGAGATTATTAACCAGGCTATAGGTGAGAAAAATTTACTTGTGTATTTTAAAGACAGAGAGTTGCAAGAGAAGATTAATGATTTGGGCTGGTCCGGTAAACTGCCTAAGGGAAAGCGGGGATTGCTGGCAGTTAACAATGCTAATATTGGAGGTCATAAAAGTGATCAGTTTATTGAGCAGGAGATAGATTATCGTTTGGCCCTGGGCAGTTCGAGAGAGGTTGATGTTTTTGTTACTGTTAGAAGGACCCATAATGGGCCGAGTGAGGGAGAGAAGTATGATTATCCGGATAAGGAAAATCCGGCGGTTAAAGATAATGTGGTTTGGCAACGGGTGTTGGTTCCGGAAAATGCGGAGTTGGTGGAAGCGAGAGGTTTTAGAAGCGCGTCTGATGTTCCTAGTTATGTGACAGCTGAAGATGATCCGTATTGGGAACCGGATGTTGATGTTTGGGAATGGAGTATGAATCAAAAGACTCATGAAAGTGGAACCGTGATTGGTTTTGAGTCGGGCTATAAATATTTTGCTAACTGGCAAATAACTCCCCCGGGAGAATCAACTATAGGAATGTATCATTATAGGGTGCCGGAAGCCGCTTTGATGCCCAGCATGTTTGATCCTGTCGAGAGGTTTGAGGTCTATGTTGCTAAACAGCCTGGCGACGAGAGGACTAGTGTGAGGATCGAGTTGTTGGTGCCGGAAAGCATGCAAATTATGGAGGTTGTTCCTGAAGGAG
Source organism: uncultured Candidatus Saccharibacteria bacterium (assembly GCA_964392095.1). Classification (GTDB taxonomy): domain Bacteria; phylum Patescibacteriota; class Andersenbacteria; order UBA10190; family UBA10190; genus CAYMOF01. The sequence continues at coordinate 23,344 of CAYMOF010000013.1, forward strand.
GAATTACTTGGAAGAAAGATAATAATGTTGTTTATCGAGGGAAGCTAAAGAAGGACCTGTTATTAGGATCCGTATATGGGCATAGGTCTTGATTCCAAGATGAAATCGGGTAAAAATAAGTAATTCATGTTTTCCCTATATGATTAAAACGGCGAAGAACGGCCGAATAGTTCCGGCGGCAATTTTGTTAGGAGTAGCTTCTTTGGCAAGCAGGTTGATGGGCTTGATAAGAGAGAGGGTGTTAACCGCTACTTTTGGAGCAGGGGATGTTTTTGACGCTTTTGTGGCGGCGTTTCGTATACCGGATCTGGTTTTTAATTTAGTGGTCGTTGGGGCTTTGTCGGCGGCCTTTATACCTCTTTTTACCAAGAAGATTTACGGTAAAAAGAGGGACGAGGAAGAGGCCTTTGAGTTCGCTTTGGCGGTTTTTAACTCGGTTATTTTGGTGGTTATAGCGTTGTCGCTGGTTTATGTTATTGCCGCGCCGCAAGTGATGAAGTTGGTGGCTCCCGGGTTTTCCGGAGAAAAATATTTATTAGCCGTGAAGCTTTCCAGAATTATGGCTTGGCAGCCGGTTTTACTGGGGGCGAGTTTTGTTTTATCAGGAGTGCTTAATTCCTATAAGAAGTTTTTTGTGTATGCTTTGGCGCCGATTCTTTACAATGTGGGGATAATTTTTGGAGTAATGGTGCTAGTGCCGGTTATGGGCGTGAAAGGGTTGGGCTGGGGCGTGGTTTTGGGGGCTGCTTTGCATATGCTGGTGCAATTACCCAGCGCGGTCAACTTGGGTTTCAGGTGGCGTCCCAGTTTTAAATGGTCGGTGGGAGATTTGCGGGTTATGTGGAGGATGATGTTGCCAAGGGTAGTGGGTATGGCGGCAACACAAGTAAACATGATTACGGTAACCGTTATTGGTTCCGGTTTAGTGGCGGGGAGCATAGCGGCTTTTCATCTGGCTAACAATGTTCAGTACTTGCCAGTGGGAATTTTTGGTATATCGTTTGCTCAAGCGGCCTTTCCGACTTTGGCAGAATATGTGGCTAAAGGGGATAAAAAGGCTTTTAAGTCAACAATAACCAGATCTTTTAGGTATATAATGTTTTTAGTGGTGCCAACCTCCTTGTTTTTGTTTTTATTGCGGGCGCAGATTGTGAGGGTGCTTTTCGGCGCAGGCGCTTTTGACTGGGAAGACACAATTTTGACTTATCAGACTTTTGGCTGGTTGATAATTAGTGTTTTTGCTCAAGCTGCTGTTCCTCTTTTAGCAAGATCTTTTTATGTTAACCACGATACGAAAACACCGGTAATAGCTTCCGTTATTAGTATGGTTGTCAATGTTTTTATGGCCGTTATGCTGGCTCCGAGCATGGGGGTGCAAGGACTGGCCCTGGCTTTTTCTATATCCGCCATAGTTAATTTATTGATTTTATTGGGTGTGTTACATTGGCGCTTGGATGGATTGGACGATTGGGTGGTTATAAGAAGCATGTTAAGAGTAACAGCGGCGACTGTTGTGGCGGGTGTGGCGGTTCAATACTTGAAGTATCCGGTTTCTTATTTTGTTGACATGCAACGTTTGTGGGGGGTGTTTACCCAGTTGACGGTGGCTTTTGCGGGAGGGGTTTGTGTCTATATAATGTTAACCTGGCTTATGGGAAGCGAGGAGCTGGCTTTGCTGAAAAAATATATGCCAAGGAAGGCAACCATAGATATAAAGGCGGGTACGGAGACTTCGAGATTTGGGGGAGTACCTGAATAAGATTTAGCGAAACGTGAAAAGACCGGAAGTAAAAAATTTTTGTGTTATTGCCCATATTGATCATGGGAAATCGACTATGGCTGACAGAATGTTGGAGATTACCTCCACTGTGCCGTCGAGGCAAATGAAAGAACAAGTTTTGGACAGTATGGATCTTGAAAGAGAAAGGGGTATTACAATTAAATTACAGCCGGTAAGAATGAGGTGGAAAAACAAAGTTCTAAATTTAATTGATACTCCCGGACACGTTGATTTTCAGTATGAAGTGAACCGCAGTTTGCAGGCAGTGGAAGGCGCGGTGTTGCTGGTTGACGCCACTCAAGGAATACAGGCGCAGACGATGTCGAACTTGTATATGGCTTTAGAGAGGGACATGGTGATAATTCCTGTTGTGAATAAGATAGACTTGCCGGCCGCGGATGTTGAGGGAGTAAAAAGAGAGATTGAAGAGGTGACCGGTTTTAGTGAAGATATTATTGCTATTTCGGCTAAGACGGGGGAGGGGATCGAGAAAGTTCTTGACGCGGTTGCCAGGCGCGTGCCGGCGGCAAAGGCAGAGATACAGAAACGTTTCCGGGCGATGATATTTGACTCCGTTTACGATGAGTATAAGGGGGTAATTACCTACGTGAAGGTTGTGGAAGGGGTTATTGAAAAAGGAAAAGAGATTGTTTTTATGGGGACGGGAGCAAGCGACAAGGCTCAAGAGGTAGGAACCTTTTCTCCCAGCTTGGAGCCGGGAGAAAAATTGGTGGCTGGTGAAGTGGGTTATATAGCTACCGGACTAAAAGCTATTAGACAGGCTAGGGTTGGAGACACCATTTGTTTATTAAAGGAAAAGAAAGAAGTTGGCCCTTTGCCGGGTTTTCGGGTGCCGCAACCAAAAGTGTTTGCCGGAGTTTATCCGGTAAGCGGTGGGCATTTTTATAAGTTAAGACGGTCTATTGACAAGCTAAAATTGAACGATTCGAGTATTACGGTAAAACAACACAACAGCGTCGCTTTGGGTCAGGGGTTCCAGTGTGGATTTTTGGGGCTTCTTCATTTGGATATTGTGCGAGAGAGGTTGTTGAGAGAATACGATGTAGAGTTAATTATGACAGCGCCGAATGTTATGTACCAGCTTACAAGGGCGGATGGAAGTGAGATTAAGGTTAGCACCCCTTCCGATTTTCCTGACGCTTCTCAAATTAGCACTGTTAAGGAGCAGTATGTAAAAGTGGAGGTAATAACACCCATTAATTTTTTAGGGAAAGTTTTTGAATTAATGAAAGACGGGAAAACTATTTTTTTGCGTCAGGAGAATATTGGCAAGAGCCGGGTTATGGTGGAGTATGAATTGCCGTTGAGGGAGCTGGTGGTTGATTTTTACGACCGTCTGAAATCGGCGACCTCCGGTTACGGGTCTTTGAGTTATGAGCTGTCTGGGTGGCGGGAAGCGGACGTTGTAAAATTGGATATATTGGTTAATCATGATCCAGTTGAGGCCTTGAGCACGGTTGTTTCTAGAGAGGCGGCGCAGGCCGCGGGCAGGAAAATAGTAAAGAGGTTAAAAGATAAGATGCCGAAGCAGATGTTCGCGGTGCCGTTGCAGGCGGCGGTTGGTGGGACTGTCGTGGCCAGGGAGACTTTGTCGGCTTTGCGGAAAGACGTGACTGGATATTTGTATGGAGGAGATGTGACCAGAAAGAAAAAGTTGTTGGAGAAGCAAAAGAAGGGAAAGAAAAAGATGGCCCAGGAGGGAAAAATTAATATTCCTCCGGAAGTGTACAGAGGGGTTTTAAAAAGCTAAAAAGGCAGTGATGTTGAAGACCGATAAGAAAGAAGACACAGGCCGGATATTATTATTTCAGGGTTTTTTGTTTGCGTTAGTCGCTTATTGGGCGGGTATGTGGTTTGATTTGGAAGATCGAAAATTGTTTTTGGTAGCTGTTTTGGCAGGGGGAATATATCTTTTGCTGCGGATTAAGCAAGGTAGCAGAAAGAGGGATGATCGAATTGTTGTGGACGAGAGAAGGGTGGTGGGAAGAACAGAGAGTGACAGTGAAGGGGATTTGTTGGGTGTTGGTGTCAGCATTAACCAGTTGTTTGCTGTTGAGAAAGAGCTGTCTTCGGATGAAATTAGAGATTGGTTAGATCAATTTATATTAAGTCAACAGACGGGCGAGAAGGGTAGTTTTGACTAACTTTTTTTATTGACATAATGTCGATATAGATGGCTTTTAAATTTGATAAACAATTGATACCGGAAGTGATTTTAATTGAGACGGATCGACATGAGGATGGCAGAGGGTTTTTTAAAGAGCTTTATAAACAGTCCGTGTTTGTCACAAGGGAGTCTTTGGGAGGTTTTGTCCAGGTTAATTATTCTTATAGCAAGAAAGGTGTTTTGCGGGGTTTACACTACCAGAAGAAACCGGAAGATCAGAGAAAACTGGTGATGGTAAACAGGGGAAAGATTTTTGACGTAGCGGTTGACATAAGAAAAGGATCGGCTTCTTTTGGTAAGTGGATAGGTGTTGAAATGGCGGCTGACGACGATAGAATGATATATATACCTTCAGGATTTGCTCATGGTTTTTGTGTGTTGTCTGAAGAGGCGAGCATACAATATTTTTGCACCAAGGAATATTCACCTGATCATGAAAGAGGTATTATATGGGATGATCCGGATATTGGCATAGATTGGCCAATAAGGGATCCTGAATTATCAGAAAAAGATAGCGGTTTTCCGGGGTTGAGCGGGGCTGACAATAATTTTTAAGTTCATATAAATGATCAATATTATGTCGGAAGAAGACTTGCCTGTTATTGCCAGGAGGTTGAGAAGAGAAACGATTGAAATGTTGTATAGGGCTCAATCAGGTCATCCCGGAAGCGCCATGTCAACTATGGATATTCTGGTCACGTTGTATTTAGGAGGGATTTTAAAGCATTCTCCTCAAGGCTGTTCCAGTGGCGAAGGGGATCGTTTTTTATTAAGTAACGGTCATGCCTGTCCAGCTTTTTACGCTGTTTTGGCTGAGGCTGGTTA